>JAGWHA010000007.1 GCA_028867095.1 Microcaldota archaeon
GTGGTGGGGCTAGGTGGGCAGGGATGTAACCTTGTCAACAGGATGCACAACGTGGGCCTAAAGAGCGCCGACACGATTGCGATCAACACCGATGCAAACCACTTGAACATAGTCAATGCAACAAAGAAGCACCTGCTCGGCAAGTCAATCACAAAGGGACTAGGCGCAGGAGGATTCCCAGAGGTCGCAGCAAAGTGCGTTGAGGTAGACAAGGCGGAGATCGAGAGACTCGTCTCCGGATACGACCTTGTATTTGTCTGCGGAGGAATGGGCGGAGGAACCGCAACTGGAAGCGCTCCGGGAGTCGCAAGGATTGCCAAGGAGAACGGCGCAACGGTGATCGCCACAGTCACATACCCATTTGCACTCGAGAGAAGCAGGGCGCTCAAGGCGAACTGGGGAATCGAGCAGCTAAACAAGCACGCTGATACGACAATAGTCATCGAGAACGACAAGCTGCTGCAGTACGCGCCAAACCTTCAGATCGAGAAGGCGTTCGAGGTTGTTGACAACATAACGCTCAATGCGGTAAAGGGAATCGCGGATGCGATCATGATCCCAAGCTTAATCAACCTTGACTTCGCTGACCTAAGGACGGTGGTCGGAGGAACTGGAACGGCCGTGATCAGCATCGGATCGGGTTCCGGTCCGGACAGGGTCGAGAGGGCGATCAAGGACACAAGGGCGCACCCGCTGCTCTCAGTCGAGTTCGACGGGGCAAAGGGAGGGTTTGTCCATGTATCCGGAGGAACAAGCCTCTCAATCAGTGATGCCACAAAGATAGGGGCGGGAGTCACCGAGGGACTTGCGGACAACGCAAACGTCATCTTCGGGGCAAGGCTTGCGCCTGAGCTGGGAGACCAGGTCAAGGTGATGTCCGTAATAACTGGAGTAAAGGCGAAGTTCGCCCAGAACAGGACCTCAGAGGAGAGGTCCCAGATGTCTAGGATGACAGAGCTCGCGGGCTTCTAGTCTTACTGCTCTTTCTTTTCTTTTTTACTTTTATTTCAATCTCCTTAGAATCGAGTGCGCTATCGGTAAGATATATAAACTCTCTATGACAATGTAATTTAATTTTAATACGGTGAGATTATGACAGATGAAATTATGCACGTCTCAGTAGGAGACCTAAAGCCAGGAAGATTTCTTCTGATTGACGGCGTTCCATGCAAGGTTGTAGACATCGAGACATCTGCTCCCGGGAAGCACGGATCCGCAAAGGTTAGGATCACCGCAATCGGGATGTTCGACGGCTCAAAGAAGACTCTGCTCAAGCCAAGCCACTCCGACGTCGAGGCTCCTGTGATTTCAAAGAGGAAGGCGCAGGTGGTCTCAATATCTGGGGACAACGCGCAGCTCATGGACCTTGAGACGTATGACACTTATGATTTGGTCATTCCGGAGGATCTCAGGGGATCGGTAAAGGCCGGCTCCGAAATAGAGGTAATCGAGGCGATGGGAAAGAAGGCAATGACAAGGGTAACCGCAGGAGGAAATTAGATGGACATAAAAATAAACAAGGAGACTGAGAACAAGCTGCTTAACAGAAAGGAGATAGTATTCACTGTTTCAAGCAAGGGCAAGACCCCGGACAAGGAGGACCTAAAGGTACAGGTCTGCAAGAAGCTCAACCTGAGCCCAGACCTTACGGTCGTGGTCAAGATAGACTCGCTGTACGGAAGCTCGGAGAACCAGGTGCTCGTGCACAACTATGCCACAAAGGAGGCGATGGGAATCGAGAAGAAGTACCTCTTTGCAAGAGTCGCAAAGAAGGGCGAGAAGGCTGCAAAGGCAGCTGCTGCGGCAAAGCCCGCCGAGGAGTCGGCACCGGCTGCGGCCCCAAAAGAGGAGAAGGCGGCGGAGTAATTTTTAGTGATTAAATGGCAGACGCAAAAAAGGAAGCAGCAAAGGAGGCACCAAAGAAGGAGAAAGCGAAGAAGGCATTCAAGCCATACAAGCCTGGAAGATCCTGCCCTAAGTGCGGCTCAAGGATGGGCGAGCACGCAAACCGCAACACCTGCGGCAAGTGCGGATACACAGAGCTCAAGAGCGCACCACCAAAGGGAGATAACTCTGGCAAGAAGAACTAGGAAGGAAAGCAAGAGAGCCGGGCACCTAATTTACACGATATTTCTGCTTTTGATAGTGTCGATCGGCTTCTTGCTCATGTTCTACCAAGACGGAACTTTGGGCCCAGACACCGCCAATTTCTACATGACGGCAGCGCTTTCGCTGCTCTTTCCGTTCGCTGCCCTTAGCTACATGATACACAGGGGAATTAGGCCAAGCGGACTGGTTCCCGCGCTCGGACTCGGCAGGGACAAGCTGACCCTAAACATCGTGGGGATAGGGCTTGTGGTATTCTTTGCTCTCTTTGCGCTTGAGCTGCTAGTCAACCTCCTCTCCACCATACTGAACATGCCGATAGAGACAAACGTCAGCCTGCTTCTGCAAAACGCCCCCATCTGGTTCCTGATATTCACAGGTGTCATCGCACCGATAAACGAGGAGGTCTTCTTCAGGGGATTTCTGGTCCCAAGGATCGGCATAATCTTAAGCGCCATAATCTTCGGCGTGCTGCACGCAAGCTACAACTCCACATTTGGAATAGAGATAATAGCCGCGTTCATCTTCGGCTCGATAGCGGGATACGTGCTGAGGAAGAGCGGCTCGCTCTACCCATCGATAATCGCGCATGTCCTCATCAACTCCCTTGCGGTCCTCACATTCATTGTCGTGATCTGATGGCGCTCAAGGTAGTCATAGTATCCCCCAAGTACCAAAACAACCTGGGCTACATAGCAAGGGTCGCAGACAACTTCGGCATCACAAAGCTCCACATAGTCAGGCCAAGGGCAAAGCTTACCGGAAAGGCCTCGATAATGTACTCGAAGCACGCATACCGCCTCGTCGAGAACGCCGCAGTGTATAAGACATTCGAGGACGCGGTCAAGGACTGCGAGATCGTGATCGGCACAACGGGAATATGGCGCAAGGGCAGCTCGGGGTTCAGGAAGGTCTACCTTCCAGGCGAGCTCGTCTTGAAGCTAAAGAGGATCGCGACAAAGAAGACAAACATCGCAATAGTGATCGGCAGGGACGACACTGGGCTCTCAAAGGAGGAGATGGAGCGCTGCAACCTTGTGGCATACATCCCGACAAACCCGAGCTATCCGGTCCTAAACATCTCGCATGCGCTTGCTATAATGCTCTTTGTGCTGACAGACAAGGAGCTGGGCAAGAACTACAAGATCGACCTTGCGCAAAAGCCTGACAGAAAGGAGATGGACACCCTCTTTAGGGTGTTTGATGAGAGCCTGAGGGGAAAGAGGATTAGGAATAAAAGTACCGTGAGGACAATCTTCAGAAGGCTGATAACCATCGCGCAGCCGACCCAAAGGGAGGTCCACGCGATGATAACCGCTTTCAAAGATTAATCCTTGGACGCCTTTCTCTTCTTGATGATCTTTACCTTTGCAGGCGTTATCAAGATCCTTGTCTCGTCGATCTGGGCGATGTCGCCGTTGATCTTCGCCGCGTACGCCTTGAGCGCCGAAACGATGTTGTTTCTGGTGTTCGGCCTCTTGTTGATCTCCTCGATGTTGAGCAAAATTATGTTCTTCTTTGCAAGCTCGTCCTGGATGAGCTTGACGTCGCCCTCTCCTGCTATAGAGACTGGCTTTATGTACATGTCTGCAGGCTCGTTGAGTATGTCGACGTTCTCCATCTCTGCGCTGCCCATGTATTCCTCTATGCTGAGCTCCTTAGATACTCCAAATGCTTGTCCAAGCTTGTCAAAAATTCCCATTGTGTTCACGGTCGCCGTTATCTACGGTTAATAGGATATAGAAAGTTAATTATTTAAACACTTCTCTAGGTTTCTTTAACGTCATATACCCTTTTTTCCCCGATTTCACACTGCAAAATCAGCCGAATTTGACCTGAAGGAGTATCTTTTTGGCTATCTCCGGGCCGAAAAGTCGCTCAAGGGTCTTATCCGTGCCAGGCGCGCGCAGATCCGAGACCCTCTTTATCCCGTTTGCGAACATTATCCTTGCCCTCACCCTACCCACCTGCTCCAAACTGACAAGGTCAAGCAGCTCCTTTCTGATTCCGTACCTGACCCTTACCCTAGTCTCGATCAAATCGATCGGACTTATCCTCATGATCTTTGAGATCTCGGTCGCTGAGTAGAGCAGCCAGTCAGCATTCGTTATCTTCGTGAACAGGGCGCCAGGCGTGGTCCCGTACTTCTTGACAAGCTCCGGCTCACCCTTCTCGCCCATCCAGTCGTATATCATAAGCGCTGTCGTGAAGGGCTTTTCTGGATGGAAATAGAAGTCCTCTATCTCCTCCCCCTCAATGTTGGATGCAAGCAGGCTGCTATAATACACAAACTTCTCCTCCGCCTCCTCGGTCACCTTGACGTGCGGCCGCATCTCGATTGTGTTGCAGATCATGAAGAGGTTCGCCATCTCATCGCGCTCCTTTCCAAGCATGTTGACTATCTTCTTTGCTGAGAGCGGGTCGATATAGAGTTCGCTGATCCTTGCCCCGAGCCTTGTCGCATTGTATATGCTCCCCTTCTTCTCGATGAATCCCCATCCTGCGAGCTCCGCAAGCACCTTGCCTATGTTGGATCGCATCTCCCGCACATTGCCGTACTGGAACCCGTAGAACGTCTCCGCGAAGAAGTTGGTTATCGATTCCTCGCTTCGAAGGAACTCGGTCGCTATGAATGCGAGCATGTGCGTCCTGAGGACAGGCAGCATGCCAAGGCTTGAGTCTATCGGCTCAAGCTCAGCGTCGATGTACTTGTTGTATAGGTCCACTATCTCGCTTCTTGCCCGTGCTATCAGGAGAGCCCGGCCCTCGATGTCGTACTTTGGCCTACCCGCCCTTCCAAAGAGCTGCGCCACCTCATTTGAGCTTATCCTCTCGGGGCCCATATCGCCGTACCTGCTTGTGTCCCTAACCAGCACGGTGTGCGCCGGCATGTTGACTCCAATCCCAAGCGTGGTGGTCGAGCAGATCACTTTTATCAGATTGCCCTTGAATGCATCCTCCACCTCGTGCCTCTGCTCGTTGACAAGCCCGCTGTGGTGGAAAGCGACGCCGCTCTCAACGCACCTAGCCAGCTTCTCGCACTGGCTTGTTGGCTTGCTGAGCGCAGAGGCGACCTTCTTGCCAAGTGTTGCGAGCTTTTCTGTCTCATTTGCCTTCAGGCACTCCTTGACGACCTTTAGCATCTTCTCTGCGCCCGCCTCGGCGTTTCGCTTTGTGGAATAGAAAATTATTATCTGCTTGTTCTTGGAAAGAACATCCTCAACGATGCGAATCTCAGGTATCTTGCTCTTCCCCTTCATTTCCTCCTCGTGGTCCAGGTAGTGCGCCTTCCCCTCAAGGAAGATCCCCTTCTCCAGCTTTATCGGCCTGTAATCGCTCTCGACCAGCCTGGCCCCCAGCCACTTTGCAAGATCGTCGGCGTTTCCGATTGTCGCGCTCAGCGCAAGGAACTGCGTCTCCCTGCACATCCTCCTAAGTTTTGTAATCAGTATCTCAAGAGTCGGCCCCCTTCCGGACTCGCCTATCATGTGCACCTCGTCGAACACTATGCAGCCGACCGAGTCGAGCCAGTCGACTCCATGCCTAAGCAGGCTGTCGAACTTTTCGGTCGAGGCAAGCACTATGTCGTACTTGGAGAGCCAGGGGTCAAGCGAGTCCAAATCGCCGATTGACATCGCTATCTTGAGGTAGGGATAGGCCTGCTTGAACTCCTCGTATTTCTCGGTCACGAGCGCGCGCATCGGCGCCACGTATAATGCCTTCTTCCTCTTTCCTATCACCGACCTTATTATCGCCATCTCTGCTATGAACGTCTTTCCGCTGGCAGTGGGGGATGAGATAACAAGGTTTGTTCCGTCAAGCAGCCCCGCCTTGACCGCAAGCTCCTGCGGAGGTGTGAGCCCCTTTATCCCCCGCTCGGCTACAGATTCGAGCAGCTCGTTTGGAACAGTGCCCTTCAGCTTCGCAAGGTCCATGCATTGGTATCTACTCGACAGGCATTTTTATATACTTGGGGCTGGCAGTCAGTTATTAGACAGGCGTCCAGATGCTGAAAAAGCATATATATGAGAAAAAACGCGGATTTCCGAGAGCAGAGCATAAATATCAGAAATGGCCGAATATCCTAGGGAGCGGGGATGGAAAGGGATAAAATATTGGGGTCAGCAATGCGGTTGCAGTCGGCAACAGAGTATATCTCGACCTACATCTGGGGTTTCCTTGTGGCTGCGATTGCCATAGCCGCGCTCTATCTGTACCTTTCCGTGCCCTCAAGCATAACCCCGAGTTCATGCTCGTTCTCATCCGGGCCGTACTGCCAGGACCTTGTCCTGGGGTCGAATGCAATGCTTTCCAAGATGGCAATATTCCTTACAAACACCCAGGAATACCCCATAATCAATCCCTCGCTTCAGATCAAGATGGCGGGTTTCGCGCCTGCCACCGGAACGTGCGTGCCAAACGTAATACTTCCCGGCGGTGCCATAGTCTGCAATGTCACCATAGGCTCTGCCATATCCAAGTCTGCTTCGGTGTCTGGGCGGACGGTATTCAGCTACACCTCCTGCCCGGGCGGCAATTCCACATACTGCCAGGACAACCCCAGGCAGAGCTTCCCGGGCAGCTTTAGCACCCGCGCGTCGGGCCTGCTGCTGACTCCAACGGTGACGCTGACGCTGACCGTCCAGAATTCGACGGAGGGGATCGGCTCCGGTCCACTCGATAAGGTCATTGCGACTGTCAGGCTGCTCGGCCTCCCTCTCGCGGGTGCTACAGTGAACTTCGCCGCAAACTCGCTGGGCGCGGTCTTGAGCTCTCCCGTTAGCACCACGGACGCAAATGGTAACGTATATTTTTACATTAGCAGCAGCCAGCTCGGCTTCACAGCGGTTTCTGTGATCTTCGCCAACTCCATTGCAAACAAGACAATATTATTTGTGACATACGTATACTGCAATGTGCCTGACAAGGGAGGGGCCAACCTGGCAGGCGCATCGCTAAGGTACTGCCAGCTCATGTATTACCAGCTTGCAGGGGACAACTTCCAGAGCGCAGATCTTACGGGGTCAAACATGTACGGGGCTGACGCCAATGGCTCTAATTTCCAGGGCGCGACGCTCGCCTGGGTCAATTTGCAGCTCGCGAATCTGTCGCTGGCGAACTTCCATGGCGCAAGCCTCGCGAATTCCAGCATGGAGGGCGCGATTCTGAGCGGCGCCAACCTTCAGGGCGCAAATCTCGCGTACGCGAACCTTCAGGGCGCAAACTTGAAGGGCGCCAACCTTCAGAGCTCGAACCTCGTAGGCGCAAGCCTTCAGGGCGCAAACCTGGCCGGCGCGAACCTGCAGTCGGCAAACGCTTCGAGCGCAGACTTCCAGGACGCGAACCTGACTGGGGCGAACATGCTGGGGGCAAAAACAGCAGGCGCCAACTTTGCCGGCGCGATAACCAAGGGCTGCAACGGGTGTCCGTGACTGGCATCGCATAGCTCCGCAGCCCTCACATGTGTGGGCACTGGCATCCATGACCATCGGGCTGCAAAAGATATTTAAACCAAAGTAGCCATTCTTAAGTGGTGCTAGTTTGCTTACTGGAATCAAGAGGATATACGAGAAGCCTGGCGTCACCGATGGGAAAAGGGTCCTTGTCGATAGGCTCTGGCCGAGGGGGGTCAAGAAGAGCACCTCGAATATCGACCTTTGGCTAAAGGAGGTTGCGCCCAGCGACTCGCTAAGAAAGTGGTTCTCGCACGATCCCGAGAAATGGGAGGAGTTCAAGGACCGCTACAGGAAGGAGCTCGATAGCACAAGGCCGTTCTTAGAACTTATCGAGATGGTGAAAAAGACGGACGTCACGTTCATCTACGCATCAGCAGACACCGAGTACAACAACGCCGTTGCCCTTGCAGAATTTGTGAGGGAAAAATTGCAGTGAGCCAATTATCTGCTGAACATTTTCTTTGCCTTTGAGATGGCATCGATTGCCTTGTCAATCTCCTCTTCCCTGTTGTAGATGTAGAAGCTCATCCTTGACACTGCTGCCTGGCCGATTATGTTTCTAACCAGCGGCATTGCGCAGTGGTGGCCGCTTCTTATCGCGACCCCCTCGCTGTCAAGAACTGCCGCCGCATCGTGAGGATGAACGCCTTGTATAGTAAATGAGATTACCCCAAGCCTCTTGTCAACATCCTCTATTCCAGGCCCGTGGACCTTGACGTACTCAATCTCGGAGAGCCTCCCAAGCGCGTACTTTGTGAGCGTCCTTTCGTGCTCATGCACATTCTCCATCCCCAGTTTCTTAAGATACTTCACCGCTGCAGCAAGCCCTATCGCCCCCTCGATGTTTTGCGTCCCTGCCTCGAACTTCCATGGCAAATCGTTCCATGTGCTTTCCTGCAGCTCGACGCTTCTTATCATGTCCCCTCCCCCAAAGAGCGGGTTCATCGCCTCAAGGATCTGCTCCTTTGCGTAGAGCGCCCCGATTCCCGAAGGCCCAAGCATCTTGTGCGATGAGAGCGCGAAGAAGTCGCAGTCGATATCCTGCACGTTCACCGGAATGTGCGGGGTGGACTGGGCTCCATCGACAAGGACAACCGCTCCAGCATCGTGTGCGAGCTTTGTCATGAGCTTTGCATCGTTTATGGTCCCAAGAACGTTTGATGCGTGGGTGAATGCGACTATCTTCGGCTTGTTTTGCAGCTTTCTCTTGTAATCCTCAATGTCCATGTGCATGTTTGGGGTGAGCTCAATGTAATCAAGCACCGCCCCCTTTTTCTTTGCGAGCATCTGCCAAGGGACGATATTGCTGTGGTGCTCCATCTTGCTTATCAGGATGTGATCGCCCTGCTTCACGTTGTCCTCCCCCCAGCTGAGCGCGACGAGGTTTATCGCCTCCGTGGTGTTTTTGACATATATCATCTCAAGCCCCTTCTTTGCGCGGATGAACTTTGCGAGCTTCTCCTTCGAGCCGATGTACCCCTCCGTCGCCTCCTCCGATATCTTGTATATAGCCCTGTGGATGTTTGCGTTGTAGGTCTTGTAGTACTTGCTTATCGCGTTTATTACCTGCCTTGGCTTCTGGGACGTCGCTGCGCTGTCTAGGTAGACCAGCTGCTTTCCGTTCATCTGGGTCCTAAGTATCGGAAAGTCCTTCCTTATTTTCTCGACGTCGAGTGTCATTTTTATCACTTGCCTACAAATGAATCGTATCCTTCCTTCTCAAGCTTCTCAATGAGCTCGGTTGAGCCCTCTGCCACAATCTTTCCGTCCACCATCACGTGCACGAACTTTGGCTTCATGTAACTGAGTATCCTGTTGTAGTGCGTTATGACTACAAGTCCCATCTCCTGCTTCTCCCCGATCTCGTTGATGTTCTCGGCGACAATCTTTATTGCGTCGATGTCAAGTCCAGAGTCTGGCTCGTCGAGTATTGCAAGCTTTGGCCTAAGCAGCGCGAGCTGGAGTATCTCCGCCTTCTTCTTCTCTCCTCCTGAGAATCCCTGGTTGAGGGACCTTCCCACTATCCCGTTTGTTATCTTGAGCTTCTTTGTCCAGCTGTCCACCTCGCCCATGAACTGGTTGACGTCCACATCCCCTTTGGTCACCGATCTCTTCGAGGTATGGAGGAAGTTGACAAACCCCACTCCTTCTATCTCCAGCGGGTTTTGGAACTGAAGGAATATACCCAGTTTCGCCCTTTTGTCTGCGGTCAAATCAGCAATATTCACTCCGTCTACCACTATCTCGCCCTGCGTTATCTTGAGCCTTGGGTGGCCCATGATTGCCTTTGCGAGCGTGCTCTTTCCGCTGCCGTTTGGCCCCATGACCACGTGGAATTCGCCGTGCTTCACGCTCAGGTTCACTCCCTTAACTATCTCCTTGTCGTCAATGCTTACATGCAAGTTCTTTATCTCCAAATCCATCCTATTCTCCTCTATATTTATAATGCCCCTTGAATATGCTCGAGCTCCTCTGCACGCTGCCCGCCAGCCACATGCTCTCGGTGGTTATCTTCGGAACGAATCCGTAGTTCCTTGTTGTCACCTTCTCATTTATTATGCTTGCCACAATCTCCCTGACTATGTAATCGTCTATCTTCCCGATCATCCCAGTTATGAATCCGCTCACGACCATCTTCTTCGCCTCAAGCTCGCTTGCACCCCTTGACATCAGGTAGAATATGGACTCCCCGTCTATCGGGGCGGTTGCCGATGAGTGCGTCGCCTTCACGTCGCTATTGCCAATGCTCATGCTCGGTATCGAGTCGATGTGCGCATCCTTGTCCAGTATTATCCCTCGCTCGTTGACGTATGACCTTGACTCTGCGGCATTCTCCGTTATAGACGCGTATCCCTTCAGCACGCAGACCGATTTGTCCATCATCACCGCCTTGGACTCAAGTACCGCATGCGAGCTCTTTGCGGAGTTGATGATATTTGAGGCAACATCCATCTTCTGCTCTCCAGCGCTTACTATCAATTCGTTGACCTCCCCGTTCGCCTCGAGCCCCGCAACATCCACCTTGTTTCGCGATCGCGTGAAGGTTCCTCCGTTGTAGATGAAATTTATCTTCAGATTGGATTTCTCCTCTATCTTTGCCTTGGACCATCCGACAACAAATGTGTTCTTGTCCTCATTGTGGAGTACGTTGATCTCCGCATTCGCGTACTTCCCGACCTTGACCTCGTGCATGCTTCCAAGTAGCGACCTCTCGGTTGCGCTCGAGGAATAATACTCAAACATCTGCAGGCTTGCATTCTCCGCCACATTCACGATTATCTGGATTGGCAGCGGCGATGTTGTGTTGATGAACATCAGGTTAATTTTTGCCTCAGCTCCCTTAGGTATGTCTATCTGTATGACTTTCTTTGAATATGCGTTTAGGAACGCGGCAAGCTTGTCATCTCCGCTCTTTGTCATCCTATTTTCCAGATTTGAATTCTCAATCGGCCTTACCGCGATGTACTTTGCAGAATCGCCGATTGCTTCCCCTCCGCTCCAGAAAATTGCGTCGAACTTTCTCCTTAGCGCATCCCCATTGCTTTTTATCAACTCCTCAGGCTTCTCCCCCAATCTTGCAACCGAGATCTTGTCCGCCATCTCCTGCAGCGGCATGGCTACGAAATATCGCTTGTAGAGCTCGTCAGTCTCTTCTGGAAGAGACTTGAACTTTTCGAGTGCCTCGTCTACGAAAGCTTTGTATTCCATGGAAAACTAACCTACAGAATTTGTCATGTCCAGGTTGATGAGCCTCTTGAGCTCAATTGAGTATTCAAGCGGAAGAACATCGGCTAGGGGCTTGATGAACCCGAGCACAATCGTCGCTATTGCCTCCTCCTCGGTGAGCCCCCTCGACATTAAGTAGAATAATTGTTCCTCGCCTATCTTTCCGACGCTCGCCTCGTGGCTGATGTCTGCGTCATCGGTTGAGATCTGCATGTACGGGTATGTGTTTGTCTTTGCATGCTCGTCAAGCAGCAGAGCGTCGCACCGAACCGTCGACTTTGCCCTGAGCGCATCCTTGTTTATGTGAAGCAGCCCCCTATACGATGTAACTCCGCTTCCCCTTGAAACTGATTTTGAGATGATTCTAGAAGTTGTGTCTGGCGCGAGATGGTATATCTTCCCTCCAGAGTCCTGTATCTGTCCCTCCCCCGCTACCGCAATCGATAGAACCTCTCCCTTTGCTCCCCTTTCCTTGAGGTAGACGCTTGGGTACTTCATGTTGATCTTGCTTCCTATGTTTCCGTCAATCCATTCAACGTATGCATTTTCGTATGCGAACGCTCTCTGGGTTACCAGGTTGTAGACGTTCTTTGACCAGTTCTGAATCGTCACATATCTCACGTGCGCGTTCTTGTGGGCGACGATCTCCACTATTGCAGAGTGAAGCGCTGATGCCATGAAGATTGGAGCTGTGCAGTTATGTACTGCAACCCCTCCTGCAACATAGCTTTCATCCTCTTCAACGCCGAAGTTATACACAGGGAGATTTTCAACGTTCTCGTGCGAAATGCTTTTTATCGGAACAAATGCGTAATCCCCAACGATCTCAGCAAAAGAAGAGGTTGTTTGTATCTCTTTTACCGATACCAGCATCTTCTCATTGCCGCTTTTGATTTCCTCTGTTAGTTCAAATTCTATTGCCTCTGCAAATCTTGAAAGGTTTTTTCCTCCGATGTAAACGCAATACATCTCATGTCTTTTACCGCTGCGTTTCTGTACATTTAAGGAAGCAAAAATATCGAGCCTAAGTAGCACGGTCCGGATTTGGTCCGCGAGCGTCTTGGATATTGTGTTAATCCTAAACATCCTCTTTGCGCCATATGCGTAATTTTTGTTCATGAAACTTCCGTCCCCACGCCACATACCCTTAACCATCTCACTCTGCTTCTCAACGCTTTCCTGCAGAACCCATTTTGGCAATTTCTTATTCTGGGCCCCCTTCCCAAATTCATTCTTGAAAAATCTAGCCGCTATTGTAGAACACAATACAATTCCAATCCCATTCTTGTACTCCTTTTGTAGAATCGGCTTCTTTCCAAAGTATTTTCCCAGCAGCGATACTGTATCCTCTATGTAATCCCGTTCATTTTTGTTGAAGGTAAATGTCAGGTAGTTGTCCCCTTTAGCCCCAGTCATACTTCCCTCAGATAAATAATATCCGATTAGCCTGAAGAATTCCCTGTCTGTGTTAAGCTTCAATATCTCCTCCTTCTCCCCCCACCTGCTCTTCATTGTTATGGAAAAGACTCTTTCTTCCTGCGTCAGTTCCCTCCTATCAATTGGAATGGCAAGATAGTCCCCCTTTTCTAATTCCCCTGCAACCGTCCATTCCGTTCCCCACATCGTATTTTTGTACTCTGCTTTGCTTTTTTTAACAGCTAAGAATGGATGTTCTTCCGTGGCTTTTATGATTGTGGAAGTATCTCCGTAGTATTGTATACTGAATATTCTACCCTTATGTGGCCTTACTTGTGTATGATATACCCTCCTGTATCGATTTTTGTGAGTAAGTACCATATCTCCTGTAGTAACCGCTTCTATTGGCTTCAATCCCGAATCCGTTATAATTTCAGTTCCTTTGATGAAACATCCTTCAATGTAGGTCACATCGCTTCCCTCGTCCGCGATGATTAGTGTTCTCTCAAACTGTCCTGCCTTGTCCGAGTTTATCCTAAAGTATGCCTGAAGCGGCATCTTCACCTTCACCCCCTTTGGGACGTAGATGAACGATCCCCCCGACCAAACTGCGGTGTTTAGCGCAGCGAACTTGTTGTCGCTTGATGGTATTATCGTTCCGAAGTACTTCTTCATCAGCTCAGGGTACTTCTTGAGCGCGTTGTCGGTGTCCGTGAATATGACCCCTTGGTCCTCAAGCTCCTTTTTGATGTGGCTGTAGACCACCTCCGAGTCGTACTGCGCCTCCGCCCCGGCAAAGAACTTCTGCTCGGCCTCTGGTATTCCCAGCTTGTCGAATGTCTTCTTTATGTCGTCCGGAACGTCCTCCCACTTGCTTCCCTTCTTGTCGGTTGCCTTGAGGTAGTAGTAGATATCGTTGTAGTCGATCTTGTTTAGGTCCGCGCCCCACTGAGGCGTAGGTTTGGAGAGGAATATCCTGTATCCCTGCAGCCTCTTATCGAGCATCCACTGTGGCTCCTTCTTCATTGCGGAGATCTCCCGGACTATGTCCTCGTCGAGCCCCTTTCGGGTCTTGAACTTGTACTCGAAGTTGTCGTGGAAGCCGTAGTTCTCCTTGTACTCTACTTCCCTGTCCACAAATTCCTGCTTTAGATCATCCATCTCTACACCTTCACGCTCTCCGCGCTTGAGAAGTCGCAGTTGAACGCGTTGACCGACTGGCAGAGCCTGCAGATGCACGCGTTCACGTACTGCTTGTTGCCCCCGGCAATCTTCTCTATGTAATCGTCAATTATCTTTGTGTTAAGCTTTGCCTCTATCTCCTTCACCTTGTCCGAGTACTTGCCGTTCATGTACTTGCTCACAGCAGACTGCGCTACCCCCAGGAGCCCCGCAACCGTGTCCTCGCTGAGCTTGTGCTTGTTTATCAGCTCCTTTGCAAGGTGCGAGCGTATCGCAGGGATTATCTCGTTTGTAGCTATCTCGTACATCGATGGCATTTGAACACTTATAACTGAGTTATAATTGTCTTAAAGCGCTTAAATACCTATCTCTTGGCAAAAATTAGAGCTCGATCTTCTTCACTTCGAGCTTGCCCATCGGGGCAATCCTGTTTGCGACCTTCATCGCCTCGACCTGGAATCCTCCGTCGATCACCGCCTTCACGAACTCCTCTACGCTCTTTGAGCCAACGTATTCTGTCGTGAACTTTGCGAGCTCCCTTCGGATCCCGTGCTTCTTTGGCGTGTTGATCTTGTGGCGGCTGATCCCAATAAGCTTGAGGACCACCGGCTTTCCCTGCTTGTCCGCAAGCTTTGAGACGGTGTAGACCGCGCTTGATCCCCTTCGCACTAGCGAGTGGGTGTAGCTGTAGACCTGCTCTAGGTAGTGTATCTCGGTCTGCGCGGCATCGCCGTTTGCGCTGATCACCCTAAGCCCGATTGTCATGAATGAATGGGCAGGATTCTTCGTGATCCAAGAGAGGCTGACCTTGATGACCCGCCCGATCACCGCCTTCTCATCCTGTGCCGGTATCTCGCCTATTATAGAATCGCCCAGTATCTTTGGCGTGTGGACGTTGAACCACTGCTTGGTCTTCCACTTTTCTATAGATTTAGTGCTGCTAGTTGCCAATCAATCATCTTCCCTTTATCAAGAGCGCTGCCTGCTCAGGCACGTACTTCCAGTCATCTGGAATTACTCCGATCCTCTTGTAGTACTTTGTCAATCTCCAGATTTTCGACTCGACCCTCTTGAGCCTTGTCGTGTTGTAGACGTCCTTCTTGTTCTTTGCAAGGTGCGTCCTCATTATGACCGCCTTCTTGATCAGGTCCAGGAAGTCCTGCGGGTACGCGGTCTTCACTCCCTGCTCCTCGAGTATGACGCCGAGCCTCTTTCCAAAGACCTGCTTTACGTACTTGACCCCGTGCTTCTCCTTTAGCATCTGCCCGATCTGCGCCTGCGGCATGTTCTGCTTTGCGTAGTTTGTGACTATCTCCTCGATCTGCTCCTTGGTTATCTGAAGGTCCTCAGGGACCTTCCCCATCACTACCTCTGGCTTTCGCGACTTCGCCTTTCCGTGTCCGCCAGTGTGCATTCGAGCCATGAAATCACATAAGTTCGTCTAAAGATATTAAATATTAAGATAGGAAAGAAACAACTTTTACCTTGCAGTCAGTCCTATCTTGTAGATATGTATTCCCCAAGAACATTTATAAGTATTATCGTTACTTCCCCTTTCTCCTAGGCTTTTATTGAAATCTTTATTCCTTCTTCAACTTCGAGCTGCGCCTCCCCAAACTTCACGCTCTTGATGTTCATGCCGCTCTTTATCTCCTCGACTGCGCCTCCGAGTTCGCCTTCCAGTTCTTTTGCAATTGTGACCTCCCCAATTTCCGAATTTAGCGCAAGCTTGTTGTCATGCTTCCACTTTCTGACAAACAGAAGTATCTTCACAAGCTTGTCCGCAGCTTCGAACCTGCCTTTGTCCACCGTCTCCCTTTGCTTTGGCCAGCTGTTTGTGTGGACTGAGCCCGTCTTTTCGGAGCCGAGCTTCTGTGCGTTTGCAATGAACACATTTTGGTATATCTCCTCCGTGACAAATGGGATGAAGGGCGCGAGCATCTTGATTAGGTCAAAGAGAACGAGGTTAAGCGTGTATCCTATAGATGTGTCCTTTCCATAGACCCTGTTCTTGACAAACTCAAGGTAGTCGTTTGTGAACTCCCAAAATAGCTTCTCGACGGCGTTTCTTGCCTTGAAGTAGTCATAGTTGTCAAAGTCCTCTGTCGCCTTCCCGATCGTCTCGTTTAGCCTGTGGATTATCCAGGAGTCGAGCAGGAACTCGCTACTCTGCTTTTCGAAACTCGAGCTGTTCATCTCGACAAACCTTGTGAGGTTCCAGAGCTTGTTTATCAGCCTGCTTCCAGTCACAACCTCCTTCTCCTGGAAGGAGTTGTCGTCCCCAAGCACCGAGGAGCTTGTCCAGAACCTCAGCGAGTCCGCCCCATATTTCTTGAGGTACTCATCCGGCTTAATCACGTTCCCATCGGACTTGTGCATCGGCTTTCCCTTAGGGTCAAGCCCGTGCCCCGATATCATTATCTCCTTCCAAGGTATTGAGTTCATGTGGAAATACGATTTGACTATCGTGTTGAAGGCCCAGAAAGAGATTATGTCGTGCGCCTGTGCCCTTAGGCTCATTGGGAATATCCTCTTGAGGTATTTGTCGTCCAGTCCCCACCTTGCGTTTATCAGCGGAGTGAGCGATGATGTCGCCCATGTGTCCATAACGTCCGACTCTGGGACAAACTCCGTCGAGCCGCACTTCTCGCACTTGCCTATCGGTGAGTCGGTGAACGGAATGACTGGAAGCTGGCTTTCCTGCGCGAACTTTGGCTCGTCGCATTTCTTGCAGTACCATACCGGGAAGTGCACGCCGAAGAATCTCTGCCTTGAGATGCTCCAGTCCCACTGGAGTCCCTTCACCCAGTTCTCGTACCTTATCTTCATGTACTCAGGGTGCCATATTACCTGGTTTCCCAGCTCGAGGAACTTTTCCTTTAGGTCAAGGTACCTTATGTACCACTGCTTCTTCACTATAAACTCGATTGCGGTCCCGCACCTGTCGTGCACGTTCACGTTGTGCTCTATCTCCTCCTCCTTCACCACAAGCCCCTTCTCCTTTAGCTCGCCGATTATCTTCTCCCGCGCCTCCTTTATCTTGAGTCCCTTGTAGTATTCGTGGTTCATCCTTCCGTTTTCGTCGATGATGACCTTCAGTTCAAGGTTGTAGGCCTTGTACCACTCAATGTCGGTCTGGTCCCCGAAGGTGCAGCACATGACTACGCCGGTCCCAAACTCCGGATCTACCCTCTTGTCGCCAATCACCTTGACCCTGTTTCCGAAAATCGGTATGGTTATCTCCTTCCCTATGAGTCCCTTGTGCTTTGCATCCTCTGGGTTCACAAATATGGCGACGCATGCAGGGAGCATCTCCGGCCTTGTTGTTGCGACCGTAACTCCATCAGAGAAGTTTATGTAGACTATCTTGCTCTTCAGCATCTTGTCCTTTAGTTCCATCTGCGAAACTGTCGTCCTGTCCTTTGGGCAAAAGAGCGCCGGAGCCTCCTTCCTGTAGGCCCTCTCCATCTTGTTTAGCTCTAAGAACGATCTCTGCGAGATTTTCTGCACTTCAGGGCTTATTGTCTGGTACAGAAGCGACCAGTCTATAGAGAGACCCATCCTCTTCCACAGCTGCACATACAGCTTGTTGTACTGGTCTATCTCGTTTCTGACCAGCTCGACAAACTTGTCCCTTCCAAGCTTCTCGGCGGTCGTGTCAAACTTCTTCTCTATCAAAAGCTCCGTTGGAAGTCCATTGTTGTCAAGCCCGAACGGGTAGAAGACGTTGAATCCTCGCATCCTCTTGTATCTTGCTATGAACTCCGCCTGGGAGTACGAGAAGATGTGCCCGAGGTGTATGTCCCCTGATACTGTGGGCGGGGGCGTGTCGATCGAGTAGACCTCCTTATCGCTCTTTTCGTCAAACTTGTAAGTGCCGCTATCCTCCCAGAACTTTGCTATCTTCTCCTCAACCACGGTAGGTTCGTATCGGCTTTCCATCAATCAGACCTAATCTAAACAGTAATCTTTAGTTATGAACGATATAATTAATATCTCTTTTTAAACGAAGTAGCACAGAACGTATAAATACGCTGAGAGGTTTAATCCCATTATGAGCAGCACATCAGTAGAGAGGCATGGGGACGAGCCAACAGTAAAACCGCTTAGTCACAGCGAGAGGTACGGCCTCTTGATGGCAAAGGCTGGATACGATCAAAATGCCGCACAAGAAAGGGCGGAGCAGAACCTTAGGGATGGAGCAAAGATATCCTCCCTCTCCTTGCTAAATGAACGTTTAAGAACTGGTGACCATAGCAAGGAGGCGGATAAAGGCAACGCCGACATGGTAAAGAGCCTAAAAGATGGACTCAGGGGCCTTTCCGGGTCAAAAAAGAAGCCGAAAAAGGTCAAGAGTTGATTTTTAAGCAACAGTGGTTTGGCAGACGTCAAATCGGCTTTGTTTATAAAGTCAAATCTGTTTAAAAAGTCCCTAATTCTGTTTAAAAAGTCAGTCATTTTAACACCTTTTTACACAAAACGAAAAGGTAGGAACGAATAAATACGTTGAAAATTTATTAATTTTATGCAAAAATCCAATAGATTGAATGAGGAGAAACTATCAAAAATAGTAAGTCAACTGCACGGATCAGATTATGCTATTTTAGATAAAATAAACACCAGTCCTGGCGTTTTAAAAAACGGACTTGTATTTGGAGGTGTTAATAAATTGATAAAAAACAAACTGGTGACAGTTAGTATAGAGCCTCACGTTGATCAGGAAACATTGTTTTTAGCGCCTACTGGAATGATGGTGCTCTCCTTCATTAACACCCATAAAAGGCTGAGGGCAAAACTAATATCCGAGGCCATGGACTCTTATTTAGATTTCCGTGAAAATGCTGATCTAGGTGAAAATTTAAGGAAAGCTTTCAGGCGTTATGCTTCATCCTAGTTACTAATTTGTTTAAAAAGCGCCGATAGTGTTTAAGAAGTCTGACTTTGTAAACAAAGCACGTCAAATCAGCCTTGCTGACGTAAAGTCAGCGAAAGGTTTATATATCTATTCCTACATTAATTGATTACTTATTTTGATAAACTTTAAAAGGTTTACGATGCGTCTTCTAGGGCGCAAAACAACAGATCATACTGGTGGATTCAATGGCAAAAAAGCAAAAAGCTAAAGCGAAGGTTCTAACGAAGAAGACGTCAGCTAGGCCCAAGGAGGCTCAGGCTGGCATGGTCGAGGCGATGAAGAACCAGAATTCAAACATGTCACTTGCGCAGCAGCAAAACGAGATGGAGGTTGCTGACGTCAAGATCATAAGGGAGGCAGGGCAGGCCCCTAAGATTTCAACGAAGGCAAATAGGTGCCCGAGCTGCGGAAGCTCGGATGTCATCTACGACAGCGAGAAGGGAGAGCTCGTCTGCAACGCATGCGGACTTGTTATCGAAGACAACGTTACAGATTCCGGGCCGGAATGGAGGGCATTCGACGCGGACCAGAGAAACTCCAGGGCAAGGACCGGGGCTCCGATAAAGTACATGAAGCCAAACAAGGGACTTGTCACAGAGATTGACATGTACAACAGGGACATTAGGGGAGCAAGGCTGCCATCAAAGAGGCAGGCCCAGCTCTACAGGATGAGGAAGTGGCACAAGAGGGCAAGCATTGCATCCTCAAGCGAGCGAAACTACCTCATTGCGCTACCGGAGCTCAACAGAGTCGCATCCTACCTGGGTCTTCCTGACAACATAAGGGAGAGCGCGGCCCTGCTCTACAGGCAGTGCGTGAAGAACAACCTGATCAGGGGAAGGCCGATCGAGACTGTGGTCAACGCAGCGCTCTACGCAACCTGCAGAAATGCGGGAATGCCAAGGACGCTGGATGAGATCGCACAGATTTCGGGAGTTCCAAAGAAGGAGATCGGAAGGGCATACAGGGTTGTATCCCACGAGCTCAACCTCAAGATACCACTCACGGACCCGTCAAGCTATGTCCCAAGGTACGTCGCTGCGCTAAAGCTCAGCGGCGAGGCCCAGGAGAAGGCTGTCGCTCTGCTAAAGCAGGCGATGAAGAAGGGCCTTGTGAGCGGAAGGTCACCAACCGGAGTATCAGCGGCTGCAGTATACATCGCAGGAGCACTTGTGGGAGAGAGAAGGACCCAGAAGGAAGTGGCCGATGTCGCAGGAGTGACAGAGGTAACCATCAGAAACCGCTACCGCGAACTCAAGCAGGAGCTCAACATAGACGTCAACCTGTAAGGCTGGCGGCTTTTTATTTTTATTTTATTTCCACTTCACTTTAAGGTGCAAAAATGGGCCACAAGTTTGTTACTGTGCTTCTTCTTTTATTTCCCACAATCGCACTAGCATCAGCGCAGGGATCAACAATTACCGCAACAAACTACACCGCTGCGTACGCGAACCAGACAATCAACCAGACCCTTTCTTACATCAATCAGGTAAACCAGAGCGCTTATTTGATATTCTATCCGGATCTCTCCAAGGCCTATTCGTACCTTGCCCAGGCCCAGCAGGTTTACTCCTCATCGCCCAGCAGCGCGGTGAGCTATGCGAACCAGGCCTACTCGATTGCGCAGGGGCAGTACTCGCAGATCAATTCCTACAGGTCCCTCTCAACAATCCTGCTTATCGTCATGGCGGCACTGGTACTCTACTGGCTGCATGTCCTGATGAAGCCCGTAAGGAACAATTCGATGCCGAGCAAGAAGAAATGAGACTCACCCAAGCTCCACGGCGCTTCCCACCCCAACGTTTTCTGCAATCGCTCCGGCCTTTGTCTCTATAACGTAGTTTGCGAGCGCATTTGGCGTGTAAATTGCGCAATCCAGTTCCTCAAGGCAGCTTGTCGCATTCCTGACCACGTAAGTAATGGTCCCCGATGTCGCATTTCCGCTTATCCAGAACATGTCAAGGTCAGTGTAGGTGTCAAACATCCAGAAGGGGTATATCCCCTGGTTTGGGAACACAAAGAGCATTGTTGTAGAGTTGACGATCGTCTTGTTCATAAGCCCGCTCTCCCAGCTTGACTGGTTTGTCGCAACATAAGTTATTGCAAAGCTGCTGTTGCCGATTGTAAATGAGGAGTAATTCATCGGGGCAGATTGTTGCATGGAGGAGCCGTGGTAGGCAACAAAGAGCACCCCCAAAATAAGAACGACGATCGGCAATGCTTCCTTCATTCTACCACTTAGTCTCTATCCCGTTATATAATTATTTATACCTGTAAGAGCATACAAAATACTATTCAGATGGTCGGATGAGGATACTTCAGCAGCACGTAGAGTTCATAGAGTACGAGCCGATAAAGAAGGAGATAGCATCAGCCGAGGAGGCAGAAAAGAAAAAGGTAAAGTACGAGGACATAGTTGTTCTTTTCACGACCGTCGAGACCGGAGACGATGAGGCAATCGCAAAGAAGGCGATAGAGGATGTCGCGAAGTTCCTAAAGAACCTCGGCAAGAACACGATCCTGATCTATCCATACGCGCACCTTAGCAGCAACCTTGCAAAGCCCCAGGACGCCATTGCAGAGCTTAAGTCTATGGAATCGAATGCGAAGGAGCTGGGAATAACTGTGCACACATCGCCGTTTGGCTGGAACAAGCAGTATTCATTAAAAATAAAAGGGCATCCGCTTGCGGAGCAGTCAAGGAACTACGGTGCGACCCCAATCACGCAGACCAAAGTTGCGACTGAGAAAGGCAAAGAGCTTGAAGTTACCGAATCAAATGCGTTGAAAGAGGAAGAGAAAGTAGTGTCTACGTGGTACATACTTGACCCAAAACTTGGCCTTGTAGAAGCCAGCAAATACGACTTCAAGGGTCATGAAAAACTAAAGCAATTTGCCGATTATGAGATAAAGAAGGTGAGGACCTATGCTGAGGTGCCACCGCACATACACTTAATGAGGAAATTGAGGCTTGTGGACTATGAGCCAGGTTCTGACCCCGGAAACATGAGGTATTATCCGAATGGAAGGCTGATGAAGAGCCTTCTAGAAAGATACGTTACCGCTAGAGCCATAGAATATGGGGCTGTCGAAGTTGAAACTCCTGTAATGTATGACTATGAGCACCCTGCGCTCAAAAATTATCTTGGTAGGTTTCCGGCAAGGCATTACATAGTAAAATCCGAAGAAAAGGAGTACTTCTTAAGATTCGCCGCCTGCTTCGGGCAATTCCTGATGATGCATGATACAACGGTCTCTTACAAGCATCTTCCATTCAAAGTCTATGAACTTGCGCGCTATGCATTTAGAAGGGAAAAAAGCGGCGAGGTTTCCGGTCTAAAGAGGCTTCGCGCCTTTACAATGCCGGATATGCACACAATGTGCGCAGACCTAAAGCAGGCAGAGCAAGAATTCGATGCACAATTCAAGTTCTGCCAATCTGTACTTGCAGATATAGGGATTGAGAAAGAGGACTACGAAGCGGCGATAAGATTCACAACAGACTTTTGGAATAACAACAAGGATTTCGTTAATAAACTTGTTCGGGAGTATCTGGGAAAACCCGCATTAATAGAGATGTGGAGTTTCAGATATGCCTATTTCGACCCTAAGTTCGAATTCAATATTGTCGATTCAGCTGGCAAGGCATCTTCACTATCTACTGTGCAAATAGACCACGAGAACGGCACGCGGTACGATCTAAAGTACGTAGATAAGGAGGGGGCTAACAACTCTCCCATAATACTTCACTGTTCTCCTAGTGGTGCAATAGAAAGGATTCTGTATGCACTCCTCGAACTTTCTGACATAAAAGCAAAGGCAGGAAAAACGCAGATGCTTCCGCTTTGGCTTTCCCCAATTCAAGTGAGATTATTACCAATCTCTGACAAATATATTAACAAGTGCATAGAACTTGCCGAATCCATGAAAACAAATGGAATACGGGTTGACGTTGATGACAGCGATGAAACTTTGGGCAAGAAGATAAGCACGGCAGAGAAAGAATGGATACCTTATACGTGCATTATTGGTGAGAAAGAAATAGCTACTGGAAATCTTGCACTCAGGGTTAGAGAAACAAAGATGCAAGAGTCCATAACCCTTAATTCGTTAATTGAAAGAATAAAAAAAGAATTAGGTAGTATGCCAATGGCACCCCTAACAGTTCCGATGCTCTTGTCAAAAAGGCCTATATTTTTTGGTTAATATGAATGACCCACGACTAAAGTCGTGGGTTTCCACCCGTCAGAACAAGCGCCTCTGTTTTGGACCTGCGGCGCGCGCAAACCTGTAATTTGTCTGGTTTTTGATGTAATTATCAATCGCACCTGAAGTCACATTGCTTATGCTCCTGAAGAAGCAACCCCTCGACCAGAAATGGCCGCCCCAGTATCTCTTCCTAAATCCCTCGAATTGTTTGAATATTTCGTGAGCTGAAATTCCCTTGAGCAATCGTATCGCATTTGAAAGAGACATCGTTATCGGAATCGAGACGAACAGGTGGACATGGTCGTCTTCAACCGAAACATTGTGAACAACCATGCCGTACTTATCTGCAATCTCATAGAATTTCTGTATCAGAAACTCCTTCACATGCGCGCTGCGCATCGCATTGTACCTGTATTTTGGGCACCATTGAAGATGGTACTGCGACAGCCCCAACGAATGGTTTTTAGATTCAAAGTTTCCACTATTCATGTTTTCACGACGTGGCAGAATATCGGCGCCGGTACGGCCCGGCGCGCGCTACCACTACATAAAAATCGATAGAAAAAGATAATTACTGTGCAATTCACCCCACAACTAAAGTTGTGGGAACTCTTGCCTTAATTTATTAGATTAATTATACTTCTGATAATGTAATCTACAAATTCTTGTTTGTAGGTATCTACAAGTTTGTCTAAACGCCTTCTGTATTTTCTCACACATAAACTTATTAAATTATTCCGAGATAACCTATCCATGTTACTTAAAAATAAGGTTGCCATAATTACAGGTTCAACTCGGGGGATAGGCAAAGCAACAGCATCCTTATTTTTAAAAAATGAGGCTAAAGTTGTTATTAACGGTTTTAAAAAAACGACAGAAGTACATAACTTTGCAAATGATTCTGATGATAAAACGATTTGTATCAATGCCGACGTTTCAAAAGAAAAAGATGTAAAATCTCTCACATCTGAAACTCTAAAGAAGTTTGGAAAAATAGATATACTTGTAAATAATGCCGGTAGCATTTATGCTCCCAGAGACTGGAGATCAGACACTGAAAACTGGCATAAAACCTTAGATGCCAATTTGACTTCTGCATGGCTTATGATTAGAGAAGTAGCCCCAATAATGCTTCGTAATGGAGGGGGCACAATCGTCAATGTTTCTTCCATTTACGGCCTTAACGGCGCCGCAAATTCATTAGCTTATTCATGTGCAAAAAGTGGTCTTATCACACTAACGAAAGCATTGGCCAGGGAATTTGCCCCAACAATCCGAGTAAATAGTGTTGCGCCCGGTAACGTACTTACCGATATGACACGCAAGTCTGGCAAAAAAAGAACAAACTTATTTAATAAGGTAACACCACTTAAAAGGTCAGCCGAACCAGAAGAAATTGCACAAGCAATATTATTTTTAGCATCTGGTGCCTCAAATTTTATAACTGGCGAAATTCTTGTGGTTGACGGTGGATATAGTCTCCGATGAGTGTTAT
>JAGWHA010000049.1 GCA_028867095.1 Microcaldota archaeon
CAAGAATGGAAAGAATGGATTATGATTTTCGGATTTTAGTGATTCTTTGAGCGAAGAACAAAAGGAAAAACAGGATAATGCAAAGAACATCCTTCAGACAATAGAGGAGCTTATCCCGAAGGATGCAGGATTCATCAAGGCTGAGTACGAGGGCCCAGACATCGCAATCTACGTCCGCGACATCGCGCACATCTTCAGCGACGAGAACATAGTCAAGAGCATCAGCGCGACAGTCAAGAAGAAGCTGATCATCAGAAGCGAGAACACGAAGCTGATGGACCCGGAGACCGCAAAGCAGAGGATAATCGAGATCGTCCCCAAGGAGGCGGTCCTAAACGAGGAGGGAATAAGGTTCGTCCCTGAGTTCAGCGAGGTCTTCCTCGAGGCGCTCAAGCCCGGACTTGTGATCGGAAAGGGAGGAATGACGCTCAAGAGGATCGTGATCGAGACAAGATGGGTCCCAAGGGTGTTTAGGACACCGACAATGAACAGCGACATAATCAAGGGGGTCAGGCAGATGCTGCTCCAGGAGAGCCCGTTTCGAAAGAAGTTCCTCACCGCGGTGGGAAAGAGGATAAACAAGCCTATAATGAAGAGCGAGTGGATAAAGGCAACCGCATTGGGGGGATTTAGGGAGGTGGGGAGGAGCTCGCTTCTGCTTGAGACCAACCACTCAAAGATACTAATCGACTGCGGGCTGAGCCCAGAGCCTTCGGTGAAGGGTTCGGATGCGAACAAGGACAACGGCGACCAGAACAAGGCGTTCCCGTACCTTGCGCAGGCAAACATAACAATCAACGACATAGACGCGGTCATACTAACGCACGCGCACATGGACCACAGCGGGTTCGTCCCGTATCTCTTCAAGTTCGGGTACGAGGGGCCGGTCTACTGCACCCCTCCGACAAGGGACATAATTGCGCTGCTCCACTTCGACTACCTAAAGCTGGTGCAGAGAAGCGGGGGAACGCCGCTCTATGACGAGAAGGACGTACGCAAGATGCTCTCCCACATGATAACAAGGGACTACCACGAGGTCACAAACGTGACCGACGAGATCAAGCTAACATACCACAACGCAGGCCACATACTTGGCAGCGCAACGGTCCACCTCCACATAGGGGAGGGGATGTACAACATCGTCCACAGCGGCGATTTGAAGTTCGGCTTCACAAGGCTGCTCGACCCAGCGGACACAAAGTACCCAAGGATAGACTCGCTCTTCCTTGAGAGCACAAACGGCCTTGCAAGCGACATCTCGGTCAACAGGCAGGACGCGGAGGTAAACCTGGTAAACACGATAAAGAGGGCGGTGGACAACGGAGGAAAGGTGCTGATTCCGCTCTTTGCGATCGGGAGGTCGCAGGAGATAATGCTCGTGCTGGAGGCTTTCTTTGCAAACAACCCCAAGTACAAGCTTGACGCTCCTGTCTACCTTGACGGAATGCTTCTTGAGGCGAGCGCGATCCACACGGCGTACCCCGAGTACCTAAAGCTAAACCTTCAGCACAGGATACTAAGCAACAGATCGCCGTTTGAGAGCGAGATATTCGAGGTCGCAAAGGGGGAGAGGTCCGACATTGTAGACAGGGGACCTGCGGTGATACTCGCGAGCGGCGGAATGATGAACGGCGGGGTGAGCGTCGAGTACTTCAAGGCGCTTTGCGACGACGCAAAGAACACGCTTCTCTTCGTGGGATACAACAGCGCAGCATCGCTTGGAAGGAGGCTGCAGTCCGGCCTCAAGGAGATACCGCTTCCGGACGAGGCGGGGAAGCTGCACAACTTCAAGGTGAGCATGCAGGTCCAGAACATCGAGGGATTCTCCGGCCACAGCGACAGAAGGCAGCTGATGAGCTTCGCCGAGAACATAAGGCCCACGCCAAAGAAGGTGTTCACCATGCACGGCGAGGAATCAAAGTGCGAGGACCTTGCGCGCTCGATTGCGCAGAGGCTGCACATTGAGGGCAGGGCCCCGATGGACCTGGACACGATAAGGTTCAAGTAAAATTAGCTTCTTTTTTACCTTATCAATTCTGTGAGCGCGCTAGCTTCGCTTTTTACCGTTCTCCATCTGTCAACATCCCAGCTTTTTGCCGCTTCCTTAACCTTGTTTCTGGAATTGAATATCTCAATCGAGTCTGCGACCGTCTTCTGCGCAATGCTCTCGATCTGGGCGTTGAGCTCAAGCCTCACCAGAAGGCCCCTATTTTTTCCTTCGTATGAGAGAAGCGTTGCGAATACTATGGTGTTCTTTGTCGAGTCTATTCCGAGGAAGTGGAACTCGTCCTTGGATGCCGAGACTGTCGGCACCGTCTTTATGACAGTGTTCCTTTTGGTAATCTTCAGAATCTCCTGCATCGTCTTTGAGATCGAATCCTTGAAGGTGTCCGATTTTGCCCCGCCTTGCTTTAGAAAGGCCGAGACCTTGTTTGTCAGTTCGTTGTTCACGTTTGCCAATGTTTCATCGATTGGCCTTTGCTGTTTTGCAGTTTCTTGTGTCATCATTGTCATATTTATTTACCCTTTCTTGGTAGCGTGAGATAGAATGTGCATATGGGCATTCAAATACATCGCATATGGTTTTGTTTTTTTCATTTTCCGGCCTTTCAAAATTAGAATGTCTCGATCCTAGGCCAGTCTATGTCTGGCGCGACTATGTCGGTCGCGTAGGAGGTCGTGGTTGCGCTCACCCTTCCGTATGCCAGGAAGATTATGCTCGCAAGCGCCACTAGGCTGACGACAAGAAGGTACGGAAGGTAGCTGTTTAGGTACTCAAAGCTTGCGCCCACAAGTATGAGCGTCCCGACAAGCCCGCTGAGGAATATCCCCCTCTCCTCAGTGAGTATGACGAGGATCCCGGCAAGGAGCCCGAATATGCTGATCGTGAGGTTGAAGAGGGGTATCCCGTAGGCCGAATCGAATGTGCCGAGGATGCTGCTTGGCCCTATGCTGCCAAGGTAGTTGATGATGAAGCTGAGCTGCGGCATTATCGAGTAGAAGAGAAGGATCGAGTTGACAACGAAGAGCGCGCTTGCGATCTTTATGAACGAGTTCGCCGGCTTCTTGGTCTTCGGCGCCTTTCCCGCCACGTTGTCTATGTGCTCCAGATCGTAGAACCTGTTGTCGTACTCGACCAAATCGGCGTAGCAAAACGGCCTGCTGCAGTAGTCGCAGACGCCGTATGCGGGCCTCCATGGATGGTTTATGCAGGTCAGCCCCTTTGCCGCCTCCCTGCTCTCAGCCTCAGTTCTCCCGCCCTTCTTTCTTGAGATGTCAAGGCCTGAGGGCATCGTCTCATTGCCAAATGCCTGCTTCTTGAATACGCTCTCGACCATCTGCTGCTCTATCTCCTCCCTCGCCATCTTCTGAACTGCTTGCTTCTCCGGGGCAGGTGCGGAAAACAGCCCGCCAAGGACCGGTCTTTTGGCCTCCTCCCCCTTGGCTTCCGCCTTAGGGGTTTCGGCTGGCTTTTGGGCCGGAATCGGCTTTTGAGCTGCGGCTGGCACAGGCTTTTGTACAAAAATAGGCTTTGCCTCCTGGACCTGCGGCTTCCCTGCCTTCTTGCCCATTCCCCTGAGCTTGAAGATCAAAAGTTCGTCAGGATTCGTGGCCATGTCTCAACCATTCAGTCGTATTTGTGCGCGGCGCGCTCCGCCTGCTCCTTCTTCTTCTCGAATATTCCCTTGTGCTTTGCGCAGCTTATGCAGTAGTACACCTTCCTGCTCGTAAGAAACCTTACATCGTTTGCATTGTGGAGCTCTGTCCCGAAGCTGATCCTCTTCTCGTATGCAACAGCCTTGACGCTTGGGACTCTCCTTCCGCACTGGTCGCAGTTCACTAATGTGTCTGATCCTCTCAAAATAACACCTTTGTTCAGTATTGATAGGTAATAATATATTAATAAACTAATCGCTGGAAAGCCCCGGGCGCCTTTTGCGCGCGGTGTAGAATATTTAAATCAATAATGTGTATAGAATCCGATGGATCTGCAGGAGGAGGGGGAGTTGTTTTTCGGGAAGGCGCATGCCCACTATAGCCATCACTCCATATACAAGCGCGCCTTCTTCGCATTCCTGCTCGTATTCGGCATAATGTCTTTCGGGACGATCGCCTTCCATTACGTGGAGGGGTACTCCTACATAGACTCCTTCTATTTCATGAGCATGCTCGCGACCGCAGAGGGCCCGACCACCATCCCCGTAACCGTTTTGGGCAAGCTTCTCGCGTCGATACTCGCGTTCATCTCCATAGGGGCCGTGATCTTCGCGCTGGGCTTCATATTCGGGCCGTTCTTTGGCAGGCTGGTCCGCTCAGGGGAGCGCGAGCTCTTCAAGGAGGAGAGGATACTGAAAAAGGACATCAAGAGAGTGGAGAAGAAGCTCTAGGCGCGGCTACCGATTAG
>JAGWHA010000008.1 GCA_028867095.1 Microcaldota archaeon
ACGGTCGACGGCGTCGGATACTCCTCTTTCCCAAAGAGCCTCTGCTACGCCCAGGGCTCATCGCACACATACTCCTTTGCCTCTACGGTCTCCGGAGGCCCAGGCATACAGCTCATCTACAGCGGAGTGTCGGGCTGCGGGCTCAGCGCCCAGTCAGGAACCTTCATAGCATCCACAAACTGCACGGTTAACGCGACATACACAACACAGTACTTCCTGACGACCTCATCATCACCTGGCGCCGGCGGAACGGCAACCCCCTCTTCCCAGTACTACAATTCAGGGACGCAAGTCACCCTGGGCGAGACTCCGAACGGAGGGTACTTCTTCCTTAGCTGGGCAGGAACAGGAACAGGAAGCTACTCCGGCAACACCGCATCCCCGGCAATCGGGATGAACGCGCCGATAACAGAGCAGGCGAACTTCTACTCCACGACCACCTCAACGACAACATCGACAACAACCTCAACGACCACCTCCACATCGACCTCGACATCCACTTCAACAACTTCGACCACGACAACCTCTACTACTTCAACGTCTACAATTCCATACACCACTTGTTCCTCCACAGATACTCCGCCGGAAGGCTCTACACTACGTTGTTCCGTTCCATCAGGGGCTACGATCCTTTGCGCAGGGAGCGCAAATCAGGCTCAAGGTGCATATAACCCATGGAGCTCAGGTGTGGCTTATTCTTCTGGTGCTGTAGGAGTGTTATCTTCGGGTAACACATGTGCATATGCTCCGTGGGGATCCGGAACAACCGGAGGGGTTGCAGGAATAGGATTCACGCCTAACTCTGGATTCACACTATTTACTAAGACGGGGGGGATTAATGATATTAACCCTACAAGCTTTACAATGAATTATAATGTTATAACTCCAGGAGCCTTCGTGGTGATAATGATGGGAGTAGGATATGCCAGCCTTGATGGCATATCCCTGCCAGCCGGATGCTCGCTTGTGGCCTCCGCAGGGGACTATTCCGGTTCATATGTAGCGGTTTGTAGTGCGCAACAGCCAGGACAATATTCCGTGACTATGAGCAATAACCATGTTGGTTGGGCCCCACAGATAGCCGCAGCGGCTTACGTGTTCCCTTCATAATCCCCTCTCAAGCTTCCATATCTAACTGCTGCTAGAATTTCGAAAGCGTGACTAAGATACAGTAGTGGCCGTGCGCTTAGCTATTTATAAATTAATATTCAATGCTTCTTAGCTATGCAGCCGCTCAATTCCCTGCCGAAGTACAACCTCTTCGGCGTGGAGGAAATAGAATACAAGAAGGCACGGGTAGTTGTGCTTCCAATCCCGTACGATTCAACGGTCACCTACAGGTCAGGAACAAGGGAGGGCCCCAGGGCGATAATCGAGGCGAGCCGCAACATGGAGTGGTACAGCTGCGAGCTCGGCAAGGACATCAGCAAGGTAGGCGTCTACACAACGGACGAGATGGCGCCAGACCTTAGTTCCCCGAGGAATATGGTGTCGCAGATCGCAAAGGAGGTCGGGATAATACTAAAGGACAAGAAGATCCCGCTTATTTTGGGGGGGGAGCACACCCTGACCATCGGCGCAGCCGAGGCGCTCAGCGGCATCGGCAAGAAGGTCAGCGTGATCCAGTTCGATGCGCACTCAGACACGCGCGATGAGATGTTTAACACAAAGTACATGCACGCAACCGCGATGGCAAGGACAAGGGAGCTCTGCAAGAACCTGGTCAGCATAGGGATAAGAAGCATGGAGGGCGATAAGGGCGGGGCAAAGAACCATAACACTTATCTGATGAGCGATGTCCACGAGAAGGGGATCGAGAGGATCGCAAGGGAGGTTGCAAAGGCCACCACAGATGAAGTATACATAACGATAGATCTGGACGTTCTGGACCCAAGCGAGATGCCGAGCGTCGGCACACCTGAGCCGGACGGGATGAGGTTCAAGGACTTGGTAAGATTCATGGAGCTGCTTGCAAAGGAGAAGAGGCTTGTGGGGCTTGACATAGTGGAGCTCTGCCCGATCCCGGGAATGAGCGCGCCCAACTACCTTGCCGCCAAGCTGGCGTACCTCACGATCGGGCACTTCCTCGCAGGCAAATAGGTAAGCCCATGAACAAGACCCCATTCGCATTTCTGCTCTTAACGCTGCTCACCTCAGCCGCGAGCGCAGGGACGGTGTCCCTTACAGGAACATGCCAGTCAAACCTGATGCCTGGCAACACGCTCAACTTCCTGCTGGTGAACAACGGAAACGACACGGCATACAACCTGCAGCTCTCCCCGATAATCGCCGGCGCAAGCCCGCAGAACCTCTCCTACCCGGTAAACGTCCTCACCCCGACGATTAACGCCATATTCCTGATTCCGCTCCTAAACATCTCCACTCTTGGCACGTACATCGACGCCTTTGTCGCGACATACCAGCAGGGATCTCAGGTCTTCACGGCCCTGTTCCCTTGCACCATCAACATGGGCAAGGCCACAACCTCCGCGGTCTTCCTGAGCGTCAACACCTTCAGCAGCGGCGGAACGGCGATAATGAACGTCAGCGCATTAAACGCAATTGATGCAAACCTGAGCGTCAACGTCTCTTCCCTCTTCCCCCCATCGTTCACTTTCATAACCGCGCGCAGCTACATTCTTGAGCTCGGTCCGTACCAGACCAAGAAGATCCAGTTCGTCGTGCAGTATCCGCCCTCCCAGGGCAGCTACACCGGAGCGATAGTCGACCACTACGTATACTCCAACCTCTCCTACTCGAGCTTTGCGCCCATACAGATCTCGCAGAGTGCACCTGTTGCGCAGGGCGGCATAAGCCCCCTGCTGCTCGGCGGAATTGCCGTGGGGGCGGCGATAGTGCTCTTGATTGCAAGGTCAGTCCTAAAGAAAAAGAGGAGCCAAAAAGCAGACAGGGGATCCTCAGCGTGATCTGTTCTCGACAAAGAAGTCCCCAAGGAACATGTAGCGCGTGCTCGTCCTCTTCATCGTGTCTATCGCATCCTCGGGAGTGAGGACAATAGGCATCCCGTGTATGTTGAAGCTGGTGTTGAGCACGACCCCGTATCCCGCCTTCTTGCGGACCTCCTTCATTATGTTCTCGTACTGCACGTTCCTGTTCTCAAGTATCTGCGGCCTTGCGGTCATGTCTACGTGGATTACTGACTTCATCGCATCCTTGCACTCCTTCCTCACCTTGTATACCATCGTCATGAACCTCCCGTCCCCCTTGAGCCCCTCAAAGAGCCTGCTTGCGTCGTCCCGCAGCACGGCAGGCGCAAATGGCTGGTACCACTCCCTCTGCTTGACGTGCAGGTTGAGCCTCTCCTTCACCTCCTCGTCCCCTGCATTTGCAAGGATGCTCCTGTTCCCCATCGCACGCGGGCCGTACTCCATTCTCCCCTGGAACCAGAAGAGGTAGTTGTTCTTGTTTATCAGCTCGCCAGCGTGCCTTCCCGGGTCGCTGACCTGCTCAAAGTGCAGGTTCCTCTCCTTTCTGAGCGCGTTCTTGATTTGCTGCTCGCTGAACTCGTTGCCAAGGTAGGCGTCCTCCATCCTGTATCCGCTTATCCCGTTCTCGATATAGTTTGTGTACATCGCAGCGCCCATTGCAAGGCCTCCGTCCCCCATGTGTGGGAAGACAAACCAGTTCCGCAGCTTTTTGAGGTCCTTGATTTTCATGTTCGCCTTCACGTTCGAGAAGATCCCCCCTGCAAAAGCGACGTTGCCGATCCCGAACTGGTCGATAGCATTGCCTGTGAATTCGGTAAGAACCTTCTCCGTCAGCTGCTGCGCCATGTAGGCAAACTGCTCCCGAGGCATCGACCAGGCAATCCTGCTGAGCATGTTGTATTGCGATACCGGCCCGTACTTTGCGATTATGTCTGTGCCATCGACCGTGAAGAAGTCCCTTAGCCTGTTCTTCTCGAATCCGAACGGGAAGGAGAAGTCTGCCATCGCCATCACCTTTCCCTCATCCTCAAGCTCCCGCATGCCGACGATGTTTGTCACCTGCTCGTAAAATATTCCAAGCGAGTTTCCAGCGGATATCGCCTTGTGCCTCTGCAGCTTTCCCTTCTCGAGCGTGCTGATCGATCCGCTTAGCCCGTCGCCAAGCCCGTCAAGGGTTATCACAAGCGCCCTGTCGAATCCGGATGCGAACGCGGCTGTTGCCGCATGCGCCGTGTGGTGGTCAACCGCATAAAGCCTGTAACCATCAAATCCCATCGAGTCCAGCTGGCTTGCGATTATTCGCTTGCTGATCGTTCCGCAAAGCGGAAGCACCCCTACAGAGGTCATCTCGTACTTCAGGAAGTGGCGCAGGTCGGTCAGCGCTGGCCTGAGCATCTTTCTCCTCCTGAAGGTGTAGTAGTACTCCTTTGTGTAGGGCAAGATCCTCTCGAGCGTCTTTGTGAAAGAGGTGGTCGAGAAGGCGACAATCTCCACGTCAGTCGGCTTTATCTTCGCGTATTCAAGAGCCGCGCGAATTGAGTTGTATGGGAACTTTATTTCAAGCTTGCGCTTTGTGTAGCGCTCCTCGTTTGCGGCAAAGATTATCTTTCCGTCCTCAAGCAGGGCTGCCCCAGAATCGTGCCCATCCCATAAACCAAGAACGTACATGTGATCAAACCCTATCTGCCGCTTTTCATGCTGACAAAACTAGTTATATTCCCTATTATCGCCTGATACGCCTCGCAGGATGTCCACTGCACCGGTTCCCTGCCCTCCCGTATCTCCTGGCGAACTTGCTCAGCCTCGGGCGAGTGCCATATCTTGTCAAGGTCGTATCCGATCTCCCTTACGTTTGCGATCTTCTTGTTCCACATTATCGAGGGGTAGATGTTTCCCCAGCTGTCCATGAAAAGCGAGGCCTCCATGCTTCTGCTCCTCATCGGCTGCCTGCCGGTCCTTGCGTACTCTGCGAGCCTGACAAGGAAGGTCCGCTCGATTGCCTGTATCATGCTCGGGTCAAACTCCCTTCGCTTTATAACATCGTTTATCTCGCTTGCGACAAGCTCTGCGTTGCTCACCTTTATGTCGCTGTTCTTTGTGTGATAGTAATTGTCTGACATCTGCCCGAGGTTTAGGTGGAAGTCGTTGTACCTGATCTCTGGGATCTCCTTCTTGACATCCTCAAATGTCCTCATGAACTGGCCCTGGTTCTGCTTAAGCATTGTGTACCCGAAGACAAAGAAGAGGTTGCTGTACTTTTTCTTGAGTGCCTGCAGCCTCTTGAACATCTCAATCGCCTTGTCGAAGTTCCCCGGGACCCCCCTTATCATGTCGTGGAGCTCCCGATATCCGTCAAGGCTCACGGTTATAGCGATCCTCGGAATCCCGAGCTCGAGGATCTCGGTTATCTTTTTGATTACCATGTCAAGGTTGCAAAGCGAGTTTGTGGGCATCGTGAGGATGTAGAGCCCCTTCGAGTTGTCCCTGAAGGCCCTCGCTATCTCCACTATGTCGCTTCTGAGGAACGGCTCCCCCCCTGTGAGCTCGACCCACTTGAAGTGGCTGTTCTTCCTTGCGAATTCTTGTATCTCCTCGAGGCTCAGCTCCCCCTTTGGCTTTATGTCCCAGATGTTGCACATTATGCAGTGCGACTGGCACCAGTAGGTTATCGCAAAATTGAGCTTGTAGGGATGCTCTAGCGTAACGAAGTTACTTTTGAGCCCGGTTACCCCCAGCCCGAGCATCTTTCCCACTACCAGATAAGCACCGATATAGAATACGCTTTTGTGGTTTAAATACTTTTACACTCGACCTGCCTATGCCTGGGGCGTTTGAGCGAGATACTCCGGGTCGAACTCCATCATCTCAAGAAGCTCCGCATTCCAGTGCCTCTCCACCTCCTTGACCATCCTCTCAAACTTGCTCGTTTCCTCTAGCACTCCATCCATTATCTGCTTTCTTCCCAGCGGGCTTGAGACCTCCTTCATCAGAGGGGACGCCTCAGTGGCTATCCTTAGCATCGAGTAGATGTCATATATCCCGTCGTTGCCCCTTCTCATCCCGACATAGGTCAGGACCTCCTTTGCCCTCTGGGTATCGAAGTCAAACTTTCTAAGCAGATCGTCAATAAGCTTTGCCATCGGCTTTCCATAGAACAGGCCGGCGTTCTGGCACAGCCCGATGATCTCAGGGTCCGACGTGTAAAATTTCCTCTTAACCATCAGCCTGTCCGGCACCCTTTCCTTTATTGGCAAGTCCGTCTCGGAGTATGCCGTTTCAACAAGCACATTGGCCACTCCCCTAACAACCTTCTCCGGCAATCCTGCATCGAAAATCTCCCCTGCCTTGACCTGGGAGAGCCTTGCAACAACGTACGGAGTGAGCTTGTCGCGGTTGGTCGCCGACACAAAGTGGTCGAACTTCCCCCTTATCCACCTTTCATGCCTGTTTGTTTGGGCCTCCATGTTAACAATCAACCTCTCGTTTTGCGCTTTATAAGCATTTCCCAGCCATCGTTTAAAACGCATCTGGAAGCCTTATATACCTGATTGGTTTAATTTTAAACTAGTTTAAACATAGGCTAGTTGAGATTTTGGCGAAAGATTCCGAACCCACGATAAGCAAGGGCCTGCGCAACGAGATGCTCAAGATAATCCTGCTCAACCACCTCAGCAGGCACGCGGGATACCCCTACGAGCTGCTCAAGGCGATAGAGGGCAAGAAGGTGTTCATCTTCAAGGGGCTGACCAAAAACGACCTCTACAACGCGATAAATTCGCTCGAGAAGCAGGGGTTCATAAGGGGCAGGGTGGTGATGAAGGGCGCCCAGGCGCAAAAGCACTACGCCCACACGGCCAAGGGAAAGAAGATAGTCATCGCGTCAAGGAAGGCGATGATAAAGTCTTTCACTGAGGTCAACAAGCTCATGAGGGAGGAGCTCAATGGTTGAACATGCAATAGAGATAGAGGGGCTCGTGAAGAGGTTCGGCACCTTCACCGCAGTAAACGACATCACGTTCAAGATAAAGAAGGGCGAGATCTTCGGGCTTCTCGGCCCGAACGGGGCGGGAAAGACCACAACGATAAACATGATACTCGGCCTGGTCAAGTCGACATCCGGGAGGATAATGGTAAACGGGCTTGACATAAAGAAGGAGGGGGAGAGGATAAAGCAGCTCATCGGCCTGATGACGCAGGAGACCGTGGTTGAGGGCGACCTCACCGCAAGGGAGAACCTCGAGATATTCGCCGAGCTCTACCATGTCTCCCCTCTGGAGGAGAGGAACAAGAGGATCGTCGAGGCGCTCAAGGAATCGGAGCTCACCGATTTCGCTAACAAGAAGGCCGGCACATTCTCAGGGGGCATGAAGAGGAGGCTCGAACTCGTGAAATCGATGATCCAGCACCCGAGCATACTGATACTCGACGAGCCCACAACCGGGCTGGACATACAGAACAGGGTCAACATGTGGAAGCACATAAGGGAGCTCAACGCCCTGGGAGTCACGATAATCCTCACGACGCAGTACCTCGAGGAGGCTGACACGCTCTGCGACAGGATTGCGATCATAGACCACGGAAAGATAAAGGCGATCGGCACGGTATCCGAGCTAAAGAAGGTGGTAGGGACCGGAAGGATACTCGAGATCGTCGCCGAGAACCATTCCGACGCCTCCGCTGTCGCGAACCTGCTGAGGACGGCCTTCAGGCTAAGACCCGAGATGAAGGTCGACAAGGTGACCGCGCTTGTCGGGGCAGGGAACGAGGAGAAGATAATGACAAAGCTGCTCGCCGCGCTCAACAGGAAGAGGATAAAGATCTCATCGGTCAGCATGCACATGCCGACGCTAGACGACGTGTTCATGACTCTCACAGGGTCCTCGACCAGGGACACCACCCACGAGGACACATCATCCAGGATGGATGCGATGATGCGCGGGGGCGTGGGCGGCAGGAGGTAGATGAAATGAGTTTGGCAGGGGACACATTCACGCTCTACAAGAGGGAGATGCTCATCTTCCGGAGCAACCTCAGGGTCAACCTCGTAAGGTCGATAATGTTCCCTCTGGTGATAATACTCTTCTTCGGCAACGTCGGCTCCTCCATACTGAACGTGCCGATCGCCGTGGTCAACTACGCGAACAATCCGCAGTCCCTCATGCTCATCGGCACGCTGCAGTCAAACAACTACCTGCAGATAAGCTCGATAACCGACCAGCCCACGGCGCTCAATCTGCTCAAAAACGGGAAGGTGCAGCTTGTTGTGATAATACTCCCAACATTCCCAAGCTCACAGCCCGGGGTTCCTGGCGTCCAGGTCTACTACAGCAACACGCAGTTCTCGGTCACCAGCTTTGCGCTGCCCCTGATCAGCAGCGCGGCCTCAAAGTACACAAGCAACGTCCAGGCGGGGCAGCCCGGAGGGATCCAGACCCAGCAGAATCCCGCCGGCGAGGTGTCCTCCAACGCGCTCTACGCCTCGAAGGGAAGCTACAAGGACTTCCTTGTCGGGGGGATAGTCCCGATGGTGGTTGTCTTCAGCGCGCTCTTCGGGGGAGGGATCTCGCTCATCAGCGACAGGCAGATGGGCAACCTCAAGGCATTCTTCATAACCCCGATAAACAAGAACGCGATCGTGCTGAGCAGGATACTCTCCGGCGCGACGCAGGGGATACTCTTCGCCTTCCTCGCCCTTGGCATAGGGATACTTGACGGGGCGCAGCTTGCGGGGGGCTGGATTGCGCTGATATACATAGTGATTGTCTCGGTGATACTCAGCCTCGGGTTCATAGCGATTGCGGTGATGATCGCGTCAAAGATAAAGAGGGTGGACGCATACGCGATCTTCTCGCAGGTGGTCGGCCTTCCGCTCTGGTTCATCTCCGGCGGGATACTTCCGACGCAGAGCCTGCCCTCCTGGCTTGCATCGATCTCTGTGGTCGACCCCCTAACTTACGCGAACACCGTGATAAGGGCGATCACGCTGCAGGGATTCATACCCATAAACACCCTGCTAGTCAACCTGGGCGTACTTGGCGCATTTGCAATAATAATGATCTACATGAGCTTTAGGGTGTTCAACTCCTCAAACGAGGAATGATGCTAATAGGTGTCGTATATGGAAATGAAAAACGGATTTGGAATAATGGCGGCCTTTGCCGCAGTCAGCATGCTGCTGCTTTTGACGGGGACGGTGGGCGCAAACGGGGAGCTCTCGGTTACCAACCTTGCAATAACGCCGCAGCCGGTGCTTGCGGGGCAGAACTTCACGGTCTCCTTCCAGCTCTACAACTCGTATGGGGCGCTGCAGAACGTCAATCTGGGCCTCTCCGGCAGCTATCCCCTCCTAAATTACTCGCCGATCGGCACCCAGCTGATAAGCTCGATAAGCCCGGGGCTCTACGGGGGAGTGGGATCATTTTTCCAGTACCACCTGCACGTCCCGACTAACATCCAGTCCGGGACCTACACCCTCTACGTCACTGCGACATACCAGATAAGCACCACATCGGGCGGAAGCTCAACGACTGTTGCGGCGTCGTCAAACATACCGATAACATTCTACATAAGCGGGGTGCCCAGCATAACGCTGACTGCAAGCCCGATCACCACGGTGGTCCCGGGAAGCCAGTCGAACATACAGATAGACGCGTTCAATTCCGGAACTGCGTCGGCGACAAATGTGAACGTTACCGTGCTGAGCAACGCCAACTTCACGGTATCCGGGACCCCCACATTCAACCTCGGCACCATCTCCGGAGGGGCATCCGCAAGCGCAACTGCGACGCTGCAGGCAAACAGCACGATGATGGGCGGGCAGAACTACATACCTGTTAGGCTCAGATACACCACCCAGTACGGCGCGAACGTCACCAAGATCATCAACGTTCCCATCAGCGTGATCGTCAACGCCCCGAATCTGATACCGAGCATAATCGCATCGCAGCCGCAGACGCTGTATGCTGGATCCAACCAGACCCTTAGCGTCTCGATCCAAAACATCGGCCTCGGGGTCGCAAAGAACGTGACTATCAGCTTTGTGGGAACGCAGAACATAACAGTGGGCAGCTCCGCCTCAAGCATCTTCATAGGGACGATGCAGCCCGGCGCCTCCCAGACGCAGTCGGTGTTCATCTCCGCAAGCAAGTACGACAACCAGACCCGCTACAGGGTGCCCGTGGAGCTGAGCTACTCTAACGCGAACTACCAGATCAGGGTGCAAAAGACCCTCTACCTGAACGTGACCCTCCAGAACTCCGCCATATACAACGTGACCGGCGTCAGCGGAACGCTCCTTCCTGGAGCGACATACGTCCCCCTCACATTCAGGATAAGGAACATCGGGGGGCAGACCGCGCAGCAGGTCACATTCAGCTTGCAGAGCATCTACCCGATAGTCCCGGCATCGCCCAACCAGTACCTCGCGCAGCTTGCGCCTGGCCAGAGCGCGAACGTCACATTCTACGTGAACGTTGACGCCCAGGGCAACGGCGGAAGCTATCCCGTGACAGTATACGAGCAGTGGTCCCAGCCCAACGGCGCAACGAGCCAGCAATACAGCAGCTCGCAGAATTACTACGCAGTGGTCGGGCTCACATCGCCTTCGGGCGGCGGTGGCGGCATAACCGCTTACCTTGTCATAGGCGCCGTGATAATCGCGGTGGCAGGCTACCTCTTCTGGAAGAGGCACCCGACGCTAAGGGGCATAAGGCTGGGGGGCAAGAAGGAGAAGGGGCCAAAGTGATCAGATCGTGACCCCAAAGTAGACCCTTGCGATGGTCCCGATGACTATGGTTATAAGGGCGGTGCCGAGCGTGACCGCCACCATCTCCTGCGTCCTGTGCCTGATGCTCGTGTCGCTCACGACCGCGATCACGGTAGAGGCGAGGATCAATGTTATGACGTCGAGCAGGACCGCGAGCAGTATGCCGATGTATCCGCTGAAGCCCAGCAGGAAGGGGATGACCGGTATGAGCGCCCCCATGAAGTAGAACACCCCAGTGTAGTAGGCGTCCTTTGACGGCTCGGTCATCGCGGATTTCTGCTGGGAACCCTCCTCGATCGCCTTTGTGACGATGTTCTGGGACTTGGACGCGAGGTAAACTCCGCCGGCCATGGAGAAGGTCCCGGCCACTCCCACTATTATCCCGCCGACTATGACTATCGCAGGCGAGGTCGCAAACGCCGCGATTCCCGTGACTGCGGCGAGCACCTCGACGAGGCTGTCGCTGAGCCCAAGCACGATCGAATTTATGTACGCAAGGCTCCCCTTGTTCGACTCGACCTCGCGCAGCAGGCTTCTCTCATGCGTCTTCTCCTCCTCTATTATCGCATTGACGGACCTGATGCCGGACGGCCCAAAGATCCCGGACTCCACCGCCCTCTCGTAAGCGGCGATCCCGTCGATCTCGTGCCTCTCAAGCAGCTTGGTCATAAACGACGGGCCAAGTATCCTCTTTATCATCCTAAATCCAAGGACCCTAAGCGGCACGAGCATCGGCTTCTTCGGAAACGCCCCCCCTTCCATGAGGATCTTCTCCCAGACGACCATGTGCCCGCTCTCCATCTTCGCAAGCTTTTCGAAGAGGATCCTGAGCCCGCGGTGGCGCTCGCCCTTTGCGAGCTCCGAATACACCGTGTAGTCCACGTATTCGTCAGCAAAGAACTGGTGGGCCAGCTCGGTCTTGCGCTCCTGCCTAGATGCCATGAAAATCAATTTATATCATTGCCGATTCATTTAATTATGCTCCATATATTTAAGACTCCCTCTTACTCCGGAAAGAACGTCCACAGATATGTAGAGAAGCTGATCAGGAACGGGAAGGAGATCCTAATCGTCTCCCCATACATCGATTGCCACTACGCAAGCTACCTCCTTCGCCACTCGGGAGGGAAGAGATTTTACATAATCTCCTCATCGCTTGACCGTGGCGCAAGGCGGCTGCTTGAAAAAGGCCGCTTCCCAACGGGCCTGCTTGCCTCCACCATTCTTTTTGCGATTGCCGACTCTCTTCTCTACTATCTTGGGCTCTACCTCTATGCGGGCCTGCTCAGCGCAATCATACTGCTGCTTGCGATCGCAACCGCATTCATTGCGGCAAAGAAGCCCACAAACATAATGCTCAAGGTCCCAAGGGAGTTTGTCCACGCAAAGCTCTACATCTCAGAGAGCGAGGCGATACGCGGCTCGGCAAACCTGACATACCGCGGGCAGCACGAAAACGTCGAGCACGTTGAGGTCGACTACGATAAGCAGGAGATAAACCGTTTGAGGGGCCAGTTCTGGGAGATGTGGAGGGGCGCATAGGAATATTATTAAGCTTGGCATTGGAAAGATGTGTGATGCTATGACCACTGGCCATGAAACTCTCGGCGACAACGTTGTCCCGGTCAACTACAAGCTCGTCTTTGTTCCGGACCTAAAGACCTTCAAGACAAAGGTGTTCGAGGACATAACATGCCGCGTGAAGAGGCCGACAAGGACGATCGTGATCAATGCAAAGGAGATCGAGTTTGAGGGCGCATCGGTCTTCGCAAACGGGAGGGTCCAGGAGGCAAAAATTTCTATAGATAAAAAATCAAGCAGGGCAAGTTTTTCATTCAGGCAGAGCGTAAGCGGGGAGATACAGCTCGCCATGACCTCGGTGTGCGAAAACAACGACCGGATGTACGGCTTCTACAGGAGCAAGTACACAGATCATGGGAAGGAGAGGCACATCCTCACAACTCAGTTTGAGGCGCCGAACGCAAGGGCGGCCTTCCCGTGCTTCGACGAGCCCTCCTTCAAGGCGACATTCGATGTCTCGTTCATAATCGACCGCAGGCTTGACGCCATCTCAAACATGCCGATCAAGGAGACGAGCAACCTCGACAAGGGGAGGAAGATCGTGCGCTTCGAGAAGAGCGCGAAGATGTCCACCTATCTGCTCTACCTGTTTGTCGGGAATTATGAATCGATAGGGACCAACCTCGGCAAACTGAAGCTGCGGGCGATAACCGTTCCTGGCCAAATCGAATACGTGAAGACGTCCCTTGAGTATGCAAAGAAGTTCCTTGACTGGCAGCAGAGATACTTTGGGATAGACTTCCCGCTTCCAAAGCTCGACTTCATAGGGATACCGGACTTCGCCGCAGGGGCCATGGAGAACTGGGGCGCGATAACCTTCAGGGAGATAGCATTTGCGATAACAAGGGAGAGCTCCGCCGCAATCAGGCAGCAGGCTTCCGAGACAATCTCGCACGAGATAACCCACCAATGGTTCGGGGACCTCGTCACGATGAAGTGGTGGAACGATTTGTGGCTCAACGAGAGCTTCGCCACGTTCCTGGGCTGCAAGGCGGTGGACGAGGTCTTTCCGGAGTGGGATTTTGAGGTGCAGTATGTGGATGAGGCGATCGGAGCGGCGCTCGCCGCCGACGCGCTGAAGAGCACGCATCCGATCAGCGTGCACATAAACTCGCCCGACCAGATAGACTCCATATTCGACGCAATAAGCTACGAGAAGGGGGGAAGCGTCCTCTACATGCTCGAAGACTACGTCGGGAAGGAGACATTTAGGAAAGGGCTCCACAGATATCTATCCAGGCATGCCTACTCCAACGCGACAAAAGAGGATCTTTGGAATGCGATACAGGAGGAGGCGCGCAAGTCCGGGAAAAAGCTTAAGGTCTCAAAGCTCATGACCAGCTGGGTGACAAAGGCGGGGCATCCGGTCGTGGACGTAAAGCGGGCAAAGGGGGGATTTTTGCTCTCGCAGAAGAGATTCACGCTGCTTGGCGACATGAGCGACTTCTGGCCGATCCCGATACACTACATGACAGGGGATGGCGAGGGCATGCTGCTCATGGAAAAGAGGGAGCAGCTGATAAGGACAGATTCGCCCTACATAAAGCTCAACTATGGGCAGAAGGGGGTCTACCGCGTGAAATACGAGGGGAGAATCCTCGAGCATCTTGGAAAGCTGATAAGGGAGAAGAAGCTTGCCGCGCTTGATGCGTGGGGCATAGAAAACGACCTTTTCTCATTTGCGAGGTCAGGCAGGCTGCCAGTAACAGACTACCTTGATTTCGTCGAAAAGTACTGCTTCGGGCTGAGCTACCCCCTAAGCTCAAACATCTCCGGCCACCTGGGATGGTTCTTCAACATGACCTACGGGACAAGGCTTGAGGACGCCGTGAAGAAAGTCTTTGTTGATTTCAATAAGGACCAGTTAAGGATACTTGGCTGGGCCGCAAGGAAGGGCGAGAGGGAGATAGACACCATGCTAAGGGGCGGCGTGATCGCAAATCTCGGGATTGCTGAGGACGCGCAGACTGTGAAGCGCGCAAAGAGGCTTTTCGACGAATACAGGAAATCCGGAAGGGGAATAGATCCAAATATCAGGGGCGCAATATTCTCAACCGTAGCGTGGAACTTTGGCCCAGGCAACTTCAGGTTCTTTTTCGAGCGCTACAAGAAGGAGAAGTTCCCAGAAGAGCAAAGAAGGCTCCTCGGCGCGCTCAGCGCATTCAAGGACAAGGGCGCCATCGTGCGCTCGCTGAAGATCGCATACTCAAGGGACGTTAGGCTCCAGGATTCGATGATAATACCGATAAGGATGAGCGCAAACCTTGCCGGAAGGGACCTTTATTGGCCCTGGATTAAAAAGAACTGGAAACAGCTTGTAAAGAGATACGACAGCGGGACCCACATGCTTTCAAGATTCCCTGAGGGCCTCTCCTTCATGCACGACAAAAAGGCGAGGGAGGGGATAGTCAGCTTCTTCGCAAAGAAAGGCAACATGAGGGAGGACATACGAAGGTCGCTGAACCAGACTCTGGAGAGGATAGATGCGAACATAAAGTTCTTCGAGAAGAACAAAATTTGACACCTTGGTCGCGAATAATCTTTCTAACTTCAGATGTCTTTTGCAATTTTTCGCCCTACACCATGTATCAATTTCCAACTTTTATTTTCTTTGCATCTCTTATTATTTCTTCTAAATAGACTTTCGACAAGAGCCTTTGATATGTTGATGGACTGCGCTCGAGAAGAGAGGCATCTACGGCTTTAGTCGTAGCCTCTTGCAAAGTGAGACCTACAGCTTTTAATGCGCTTTTAGTCTGTTTTCTCTCACGAATAACCAATATAAATTCAGTCAAAAGGGAACCCAAATAGGTTGCACCAGTGAAGATCATGGCAAGCTCAGCATACGGGCTTTTTGTAGCACCATAAATTCCCCCCGTAACAATTGCTGGGACAAGAGAAATTCTATTTGTCTTATCCAATCCACGCAAAACCTTTTTTAAAACCAAATCATCAGTGAAATTCATTATAGCATCGGTTCTCGAGTCCATCTCATTAAAAAACCTTGATACCGTATTTTTTATTTCTTTTAATTTTTCCTTCTGCATACAATCTAAGGAATCATAAATTTTCTAGTTTATAAAGATTGCTAAATGAGCGTTTTCAGCAGAAACATTTGCTTTTTGCAACTATAATTTAGGCGACCTTTCCGACCGCGAAGATCCGCGGCGCCTTCTCCCTGAGCAGTAGGAACTGGTCCCCCGGCATTATCGGTATCGGCTTCTCGAACTTGATCGTCGCCTCGCTTCCCGAGATCTGCTCAACAAGAACATTCACGTCAGTGAAGTTTGTCACGAGCGTGTAGCGGCTTCCCGCCTTGACCTCCTCCTTTGCTATCTCACTGACCTTGATTGTCGCCTTTATCTGGCCGACTCGCGGAGTCTTGGATTTGGTGAAGAGGTCTCCCTTGCTTATCTCATCATGCTCTATGCCCTTTACCGCGATCCCGACCCTTGTTCCGGGCCCTGCAATCTGTATGTCGACGTCCTGGCTCTGCATCGACTTGACATTGATCGTCTTTCCGGAGCTGTGGTAGAGCTCATCGTGCACCCTGACGGTCCCGCGCGTCACGACTCCGAGAACCACCGAACCGATTCCCTTTACCGGGAAGGCGTGGTCTATGTCCACCCTTGGTTCTCCGTCCGTGGGATTCTTCTTTATCGCAAGTATGCGCTCGACGAGCTGCTCCCTTGGGATTATCTCGTAGTCGGATATCTTTATCCCCGCAAGGAAGCTTGAGATGTCGTTCTCGTTTGTGAATATCACGTGCTTGTCCAGCAGGGAGCAGGCGACAAGTATCTCGCCGAGCAGCTTGTCGATGTTCGCCGTGCTCACGAGTATCTGCTGGGATATCAGGAACGTCTCGGCAACAGCGTAGAACTTGTCCTCAAGCGAGCTCGGAGCGAGCCCGACTATCACGTCCTCGCCCATCTTGCGGTTGTAGAAGTTTATGCTTCCCTCCGCTCCCCCCTTGCCTATGAACTCGGCAAGCTTCTTGTCAAGCGGTATCGCGACTACGTAGTGCATCTGCTCACATTTGCTAACAGGATATCATCTGCAGGATAAATCTAAATAGCGTTTCCGAGCGCGCTAGATGCTGCCCTGCCGCAGGCCAGCAGGCACGCCCAAAATCCCCAAAGGATACTTTTAAATACCTCGACTTCGCTATAAAAGCGATAGTATGAAGCAGGACGAAATCTTGGATGGGATTCTAAGGGAGGTCGAGATCTCCAACTTCTTCACGGTCATATTCACAGGCCTGATACTTCTAGTCATACTCATCATTGCCGGAAACCTCAGCCTGCTGCCGAGCACGCTTGTCACCTTGATAGGCGTTGTTGTGCTTATCTCGTTTCTGATCTACCTTGTGGACTTCCTCAAGGTCAAGAAGTTCAGAAGGCTCTACAGGAGATGAGCCTCAACGATTCCCAGGCACAGATGAAATCGGGGAGGTCGGGCACTTTACCCTCTTATCCTTTTCAAGGCGGCGTGCGAGAAGCCAATGATAAGCAGCTCCGTACCGGCCACGCGCCCTTTGCGCAGTTCTTTTCCTGCCGATTGGCACAGAAGGCTTATAAAATCTCCAGGGCGATTAGAGCTTGGGAGTTGGAATGCTGGCAATATCCAGGAAACCCGAAAGGCTTGTCGATGCGGCAGACAGGGAGATACGGGAGATACAAAGATACGACAATGGGGACCACACCTACATACACGACGTCTCGACAAGGAAGAACTCCGCGCTAAGCGGGATTAGGCTCTTCAAGACAATTGTCTCTGAGGCAAGGAATCTTGCTGAAGCTGGCAAGTTCGAGAACTCACTGTGGCTTCTTCACACCTCCTCAAGGCTCCTGAACACGATAACGAATGTCTCCGGATACGAGTATGTGCCCAGCGCCGCCAAGCGCCAATTTGAGAAGATAAGCGTAGAGAAGGAGCTCAAAAGGGTGTGGGGTGAGATAGCCGACCAGATAGAGAAGGGCGGGCCAAAGAAGAAGAGCGCAGTGGGGTCGCTGGAGTATCTTGGGCAGACGCTCCATTCCCTCACGGCATGGGGCGACAGCTATTTCGAGGACTCCAGGTTCGAGCAGATGGCACGCTCCCCGGAGTTCGCGCGGGCGGGGCGGATCGCCGCCAGACACATTGTGAGGCGGATCGATGCAGACATAGATTCCGGGGACAGCAGGAGGGTCGAGAAGAGCATACGCGCCCTGCAGTCGAACAGGAAGGTGCTCTATGCGTTCGGGAGGGCGGAGGACGAGAACCGGCTCAACGCGAGATACGCCATCCTCCGCGACAATGCGAGCAAGACAATACGCAGCCACGATGAAAAGATCAAGGACCTCAGGAGGGTGGAGCGGGTCATAACCGACGCATACTTCACAAGCGCCATAAGGGCGGTCAAAAGGGCCGAGAGCCCTGTCAGGATAAAGGTATCGGCGCACAAAGCCTGAGGCCAAAGCGGGATTATATGCTCAAAACAAGGGCCACGCAGGGAAGGGAGGCAAGCAGGCTTGACACCTTCAATCCCCACGAAGCCTACAAATTAAGGACGCTATGCGAGCTCGATTCATCGGTGCCTGAGCTAAACCGCCTCAAGGGCAAGCTGAGCAGCACGATCTCCTTTTACCTCAAGGGGCACGAGGAGGAGTTTGACATACCACGTTTGTGCAGGGCTCTTGCGGCTCCGGATGCAATCGCAGAGGAGTTCATGGAGAAGAGGCACCTCTCACTTGACCAAAAGACATCAAACAGACTCTCAGGTCTGCACTTCGCAATACTTGCCGCACTAAACAGCTCGCTTCATCCACGCGATGTTATAGTCGAGAGCAAGGACAAGGAGGCCGCCCTGCTCGAGGATATACTCGAGATCCGAATATACCTAAAGATGTACTGCGACATAGAACTTGTGCGCAGGGAGAGGGAGCTTTCAGATAAGTACAAATTCGGAAACCCCTTTGACCCCATAGCGCAGATGATAAACGGAGGGGCTGCGATAATCAGATTCAAGTACGTGACTGACCGAAGGACAGGTGAAGAGCCAAGGGAGAAGGTCGTGAGCTACCATCCCATGATTCACGATAGTAAGAGGGTTCTGGGAGTCCACGTCGAGGGAGACTTAAAGTTCAGCATGTTCAAGCTTTGGGGCAACGGCGATGAGACGCTTTCGCCGCTTTCTTCAGAGTACAAAACCAGGATAATAAGGTGGGGAAAGGATGAGGCAACTGCAGCCCTCAGGGGAACTGAGACTGATCAGAAATTCCTGTACTGATTAGGACTATCTAATCCTGTAGACGCGGCTGCCCGCCGCGACCTTGTGGCCGAGCTTTATCCCGATGGAATCCCCCTCGCCCGCGCGCTCGACGTCCTCGCGGTCTATCTGCATGCTCCTGATCTTCTCGCGCACCGCGCTCTCCTCGTCGCCTATCTCGATTATGTCGCCGACCTTCAGCGGCCCGATCAGCTTTATCGCAGCCACGTTTATCTTGTCGAAGAAGTGCTCGACCGTGCCGATGTGCGCCTTGCTGTGGCCGTTGTCCCTTCTGATGTGCTCCCCGCGCTCGCGCGCCTCGTACGCCTCCTGAACCTCCATCGCGTTGTCTAGATCCTCCAATGAATCGATTAAAGGAATGCAATAAACCTATTTAAATCTTCCAAGCCCGAGAGCAGGCCCAGGCCTAGCCAAACGAATTATGGGTCAGCTATATATTAGCTAGAGACGCAATGCCTCTCATGGCAAAGTTCAAGCCGCAGGGGAGCAGGATCCTGGATGCGGCGATTGTGGCCCTGACGGCAGAGTTCAGGCAGTCCGTGCAGATCCTCCTCGACAAGGAGCTCAGGAGGACGAAGAGAGGTGCGGCACTCTTGGCGGCGAGCGCCTCCTCCGGCGCAATGATTGGGATCAGCTTCACCCCGTTCGCCTCGCAGATCGGGATGGCAATCAGCGGAGGCAGCGTGAGCGTCACGCACGGAGATTTGGTGTTCGGGATTGGCGTCGCGCTCCAGGTCGGTATCCAATTTCTAAAGCGCGGCAAGAAGGCGCCTTCCGGCTGATCTGGCCTACTCCTTTCGTAAACAAACCGGTAAGTTAGGCTTATAAAACGGCCCTGCAATCCTTTTTTGGTAAAATGCCGATCGTTTTCGAGAGAAGGAATGGGGATGGGCCAAAGTCCAGCCTCAGGGCCCTTGCAAAGAACGTCCTGCGCGAGGAGTTCAGGGAGAGGGACGGGATGGAGCGTTTCACCCCCAGGGACGAGAGATACTACGACGCCCTCGCCTCGGTCGTGGTCTACCACTCGATAATGGACGCGAACATAAGCCAGCTCCAGTTCTACGTCTCAAACGGATACAACACCGACATACGGATAAAAAGCGGCGGCCAGACGCAAACGCTTGTTGAATTTGCGATAAGCGCAATGAGGAGGAGCAAGGATGCCCCATTTGCAGGAGGGATGAGAGAGATCGCCGAGTATCTCCAGGGCCGGCTGCATCTCTCAAGCGGCATCCCGCCCATTTTTCGCATAATCGAGTACCCAAGGAGCAAAAACTTCAAGGTCCACACCAACTACCAGATCGGGGAGTACAACTGCACCATACGCCTAAACGGCAGGAGCCTGACGGTCTGGGAGCGCGGATACCGCAAGGCAAGCGCCCCCGAGGGATGAATGCCCTGGATAAACGCTCGCTGAATAAACTATTTATATCCTGGATCAGAGTTCCTTCCGATAAGATGGATAGCTTTGAGACGGTGAATAAGTCCGATCTTTAGGGATGCGATATGTTTTCTAGGAAAAAAGACCTTCTAAAGGACGGGGAGACTTTTGTCAGCAAGCAGATTCGCGAGCTGAGGCTGGAAACGCTTGACCATCAGGGCAGGACATGGAGCGTAGGGGAGTACGTGGACAGCATGGTCTATGCGGAAGGAAGGTTTGAGACCGGGGTTGCATCAAAGGGCGCCCTCAGGATCTACAAGGTCAACTGCCAGGGGGAGGAAAGCTACGCCGTGCTGAGGATATTGTATGTTGGGGAGGACGAGGCTAAGGTGTACCTGATTGCGATGGAGAAGATGCTAAACGACGCAACCATGCGCTTCCAGACCAAGGCGATGGAGATAATCGAGATGTTTGACGCATCGGACCAGGACAAGGAGCTCATCAAGTCAAAGCTCAGGGAAAATTAGGTTTTGGCATGCATCGCGACCCAAAGAGCGTCGAGAATCCGAACTCATCAGGGCTAAACAGCATTGCAAAGAACGCGATCCGCCTGCACAACAAGCTTCTCACCCCAAACCCCCCAGAAGTAATGTACCACGTCATGGCGACAATGCACGTGTGGACCGCGGTGACATACATTGACGACATCTCAAACTTCGAGAGGCTCAGGTTCTTCTACGACAACGGCTACGCGACTAATCTGATAATAAAGGCGGGCCAAAGCGAGGCACAGATACGCGACTACGCCTCGCACTTCTACAGGCACGCCAAAACCGTCAAGCTAAAGGAGGAGCTAAGGCAGATCATCGGGTACCTATCGGGGCTAAAGCCAAATCCCAATGACAACACCCTCTTTGAGATCTTCGACTATGAGCCAAAGAACGGGGGAGAGCTGCGATACGAGTACAGCTCGATGCTCGGGAAATGCACGATCACAGTTGACGAGGAGGGAGGATACAACCTCGACTTCCACAAGATCTTATAGGGATCTAATCTGAGACTCAGAAGGGATATTAACCTTAAATCCCAACACCAACCATGGCTATCTATTCAGTTGTGATAAAGCCGAATGCTGCTCTTTCTGAGAGAATGATGCGTCTGATGCGGAAGCTCAAGGCGCAGTACGGTATCTCAAGGGCGCTTGACGACCCAAAGGGCCCGCACATCTCGATCCTATATGCCGGTGAGGTCGAATTCGAGGCGGACTCACTTGGGAAGATGCGTGAGATATGCAAAAGATACAAGCCAATCAAGCTAAGCGTAAAGGGAATCGGCTACTTCATGAAGCAAGCGGGCAGGACAAGAAACTACGTTGTCTACCTGTGGCCAAGCAGGCCAAAATCTCTTGTCAGTTTATACCAAGAACTAAGGAGCTCATTTAGGGTCAGAAAGCCAACCGGCCATCCATTCTTCCCTCACTTCTCGATAGCAAGGACCGACATCGATAAGAGGATCTTCTACTCCATACTAAAGAATTACAGAAACCTCGATTTCAAGGCTGAGTTTACGGTCAACTGCCTCTACCTATGCACATACAAAGGAAGGGGGAGGCCGAAGAAGTGGAAATTCACAAAAATTCCGCTCGGCAAATAAAAAACAAGAATTTTTTCGGAGGGTTTTTATAGATTTAAAGGTTAGTTTAATCAGACGAGTCGATAAAAAGTATTACATTTAGGTAATACTAAATGGTAATCTTTTATATCTTTGGTTAAATAAACTAATCATGGAGCAAATGGTTACAATCTCTGTGAAGATACCAAAGAGACTAAAGGAAAAAATTAGTAAATCTCATCTGAAGGTGTCAAGTGTGGTGCGTAGCATGCTGGAAGAAAGGATGATCGAAGGCGATGTCGAAAAACTACAGAAGTACATGAAACGTCATAAAAAATTATTGGATAAATTGACCATCGGCGAAGCTGCAAAATATGTAAGGGAAGATAGGGATAGAAGATGAAATATGTTTTTGATTCATCATCAATATATTATCTCATCGGGAGTAGAAAGGCATCATTTTTATCCCAAAACTACACATGCGACCTTGCAAGATACGAGTTAGGTAACATACTTTTAAAAGAAAACCGGATTAACAAAAAGATTAGCAAACCCGAGCAGATAATTTTGCTTGGGGCAATAAAACAGGCTCTGAATCTTATGTTTTTCATAGATATCAGAAACAATGAGAACGGGATACTTCAGATTGCAAATCAGTACTCGCTAACCTTTTACGATGCAGCTTACGTGTATGTGGCAAAAAAAATTGGTGCAACTCTTGTAACGGAAGATAAAATATTGTCACATAAAATCTCAAGATATCTTAAAACAATAAGTTGCACAGATCTGAGCTGGTTTGGTTCCCATAAAAATTTGGGGCCGTTCACAAGGGAAGATGAGTCTGATGAGAAACTCCGCTAGCGGACCTTAGAAGAGCTGCGAAATAGTTATTAATCCACTATCCTAATTCTAAAACATGGAAAAGTCGTCAAAGGACGAGATGAAGCAGATAGTGCGCTCAATTCTCGGGAAGGGCTATCTGATGAGCCTTGCGACCTCAGACGGCGAGGGGCCGTGGATCTCAGAGATCGTGTACGTGAGCGATTCCGACCTTAACATCTACTGGATCTCAAACACCGAGTCCCGCCACTCAAAGGCGCTGCTTGGCAACCCGATGGTTGCAGGCGCGATAACTATAAGCGATAGGCCCCAGCAGCCGACAGAGGCGGTGCAGATATCCGGAATCGCGCAGATGATAGAGGGCGAGTTCCCGGAGCTTGCAAGGATGCGCACAGAGAAGATGAAGTTCGACTCGCCCATAGATGAGAACCAGCTGCTTGCATACAACGACAAGCGCTACGGGGGCAGGCACTGCTGGTTCAAGATGACCCCGATAAAGATGGACATACTCTACAAGCAGCGGTTCGGGGACGACAAGGCAATCCTTGAGATGTAGCCACTCATCCAAGCAGCTTGCCTAGCGATTCTGCTATGATTTGCGCGACGCCGATCCTTGCAGCTGGGTTTGGTATCGTGTCGGTCGCCACGATCTCTGTTGCCCCGGCAGCCCTTAGCCTCTCAAGCGAGTCGCCCAGAAACCCGCCGTGGACGCACGCGACCACGATCTTTTCCACATTATTCAATCTCAGGTGCTCCACGACCGGAATCGCCGTCGATCCGCCAAAGATCATATCGTCCACCACTACTGCGGACTTGAACCTTCCCTTTGAGAGCGCCGAATCCAGCTCCGCGAAATTGAGGCTTACCTCTCCGGTTTCCCTGTCCCTGTGCTTCTCTATTGCCGCGAAGCTTGCCTTTAGGATTCCTGCTACGGATTTCGCCCTGGTCGAGGCGTTGTAATCCGGAGCTATGACCAGGACATCCGACTCGTTTTCTTTGGCGCCCAGGCCCTGCCCGAGAAGGTAATCCGCTATCGGCGCTGATGCATCCAGGCTCTGCGCCCTGATGCGGCCGCAGTACTTTAGCGCCTCGCCGCTGTGTATGTCGACTGTCAGCAGGCTGCTTAGCCCCGCCGCCTCCAATAGCTCCAGCACCGCCTTGATGCTTATGATGTCCCTGCCCTCGCTGTCAAAGCGCTTGTCCTGCCTTGCGTAGGACAGATACGGCACGACTGCGGTGACGCTCCTTGCGCCGAACTCCCTTGCGGTCTTGACCATGAAGAGCAGCTCGAGTATTCTCTTGTCCTGCGAGGGGAAGGTCGTCTGGACTATGACTACATCCTCCTCGTCCAGCTTTCTGGTCGGGAACTTTATGTAGGAATCGCCGTCGCCAAAGAGCTTGCAATCGACCTTCGCGCTTTTGGCGCCCAGTATCTCTGCAATCCG
>JAGWHA010000050.1 GCA_028867095.1 Microcaldota archaeon
GCCTGTTGAGGATGCAAGGAATGCAAAGGTCACTGATGAGGCAATTGAGGAGATAATAGAATCAATAAAGGACATTCTATCAGATGATTAGATGGCTGCTATAAAGAAAGGAATCTGCGAGCACTACAAGGGAAAGAGATACAGGGTCCTTGGAGTCGCAAGGCACAGCGAGACGCTAGATGAGCTTGTTGTCTATAAGGCGCTCTACAAGAGCAAGGAGTTTGGTAGCAATGCAATTTGGGTGAGACCAACTAAGATGTTTGCTGAGAAAGTGAGGGTAAACGGCAAAGTTGTGCCAAGATTTAAATTCTTGAAAAAGGAATGAGGATTATGGGAGTGGAAGATACCTGCCTGTTTTGCAAGATAGCAAATGGAAAGATTCCTTCCTACAAGATCTGGGAGGATGCGAATTTCTACGCGTTCCTAGACATCTTCCCAAACATAAAGGGGCAGACGCTTGTCATACCAAAAAGGCACATGCAAAGTAACGCATTTGAGCTTGAGGACTCAGTGCTTGCGGATTTTGTGAAGGCGATAAAGAAGGTCTCAAAAATTTTGGAGAAGGGGCTTGGAGTTAGCAGGGTGCATATGGTCTGGGAGGGAATGGGGGTCAACCACCTTCACGCAAAGCTCTACCCTGCGATAGGACTGCATCAAGAGGAGTTCAAGGAGGTCTGGGCAGAGGAGAAAAGGAATTTTGAGAGCTATCCTGGATACGTTACGACCATTCTTGGGGCCAAGGCTGATGAGAAATATCTTGCCAGACTCCAAAAGGAAATTGTTGGGTGAGTCTTACGCCTGCTTGTTCTTGGGTGGCATCGGGACGCCGGCACCGTAGACATAGATGCCCTGGAAGGCGGTGCGGTCCAGCGCTCCTTGGTCAGCGAGCTTTTCCATCCTGTCCCTTACCAGATTGTGGAGGATCTTCTGGTCCATGTTCGATTGCCATCAAGCTGCTTGGGCAATCAAAATTTTGGGAAAATTTCGGAAGGTTTAAAGCAGTTAAGAAAGTAATTCAATTGATAGAAATGAAGGCTGTAAGCGTTCAAAGAAAGAAGGTAACTAATGCCCAGATAGATAGAAAACTTGAAGAGATCATGCTGCTTCTAAAGCAAGTCATCAAGGCAGATGAGATGGGAAGTGGAATTTGCGAGCACTGTGGCAAACCTGTAAATGAACATAGATTTAAGCCCGGATATGTGAAAAAAATGAAAAAATGGCTTGATGATTACAAGAGTGGAAAGATCAACGGAAAAGTTTACAAGGATTTCGCAGAGTTTGCAAAAGCAACTTCATAAATAATCTAATTCTGGGTGTGGCGTAGGAAGGACCTTGGCGAGAGGAGGAGATGCCTTATTCGCTGTTCGTACCAAATAAACTCCGAAAAGAGTTGGATAGACTTAAGAAGAGAGATCTTGCCATCCACAGGCAGCTATGCCGAAAGATAGACCAACTTCTAATTAATCCTAGAATTGCGGACCCAATGAGGTCCTATATGAAATGGATATGGCATGTGCACATCGGTCCATTTGTTTTGGAATATACGATAAATGAGGGAATACGGCAGGTTGCACTCAAATCCTTTGAACATCATGATTATTCCTACTAAAACCAAAGCATTTTAGCTATTTGGCGACAATTTAGTATTCTAGTCTCGGTAGTGTAGTGGTTAGCACACTAGCCTGTCACGCTGGTAACCCGGGTTCGAATCCCGGCCGAGGCGCCACCTAAAAACAGTGACAAAATGAGATCCTCATCCTTCACCTTGAAAAACGGGCTGAGGGTCTTTATTTACCCTACGCCTTACCTTGAAAGCGTATCAATCGCAATCGGAGTGAACTACGGCTCGACGGACGACAGTGATCAGACAATGGGCGCTGCTCATTTCCTTGAACATATGATTTTCAAGGGCACCAAGACGCGAACTGTAAGTCAGATAAAGGAAGAGATACGTGACATGGGAATTATGTGGAATGCCTACACTGATTTTGAGAGGACAACGTACTACTTCCAGGCATACAAGGATAACTTCCCGAAAATGATAGAGCTGCTTTCGGATTTGTTCCTCAACTCGACAATACCCAAAACCGAATTTGAGCTGGAGAGGGGGCCAGTTCTAAATGAGGAGCTGATGAGGGAGGACAACAACCAGTACTTCTTCTGGGACCACCTTCCAAAGGCACTCTACAAAAAGCACCCGGCAGGAAGGAAGATGGTTGGGAACAGGGAGTCGATAAAGGGGATCAAGAGGGAAGATTTGCTTAGGATATATCGGACCTACTACACTCCAAAAAACACGGTGGTCGCAATTTACGGAAGCGTAGGGATGGAAGTCGCCAAGAGACTTGCTGAAAAATATTTTTCGAAGTTTAATAAACACGAGATAAAGAAGCAGAGGCAGCTTGCAAGGGAACCTCAGGTAAAAAATGAGATCACTGTGAGAAAGGAGAACATCAAGCAGGCGATAATAGGGGTGGGTTTCAAGTGCAGGGAATTCCACAGGTCCGAAATAGGGGAAACCGGAGCGCTCATTACCGCGGCTAGAGTGCTCAATTACAGGATAACAGATGAGGTAAGGGAAAAGAGGGGGCTCTCATACATCCAGTGGGCGTCTTACTTCCAGCTCAGCACCTTCGGATTCATTGCGGTGCAGGCCGGAGTGGAGCCCAAGAGGATTTCAGAGGTAAAGAGGATAATACTGCAGGAATTTGAAAAGATGAGGATGGGTCAGATAACCGAGGCAGACCTCAGAAGGGCCAAGGAGGGGCTCATTGCACAGTACAGAATCCTCAGGGAGAACACGATGGCGATGGCAAATTCCATCACAAGCATGGCACTCACCACCGGAGATTACAAATACACGGAGAATCTGCCGGATCTAATAGCAAAGGTAAGGCTCGCGGACGTGAAGAGGTATTGCAAAAAGTATATTAAGACGAAAAGCTACAGTTCTGTTATCCTAAAACCAGAGTGATAAGATGGCGGCAGATCAACAAAAAGCAGCACACGAAACCATAAAGCATGACCACAAGGCCCATGAGACAGAGAAGAAGGCCAGATTTGAGGTAAAGCCGCTCTACATCCTTGCGGCAATCATAGTAATTGGAGTGATTTACTTGGCAATAAGCAGCACATCCGCAAAAGCGGCAGGAGTCTCTGCGCCAGTCGTGGCAGCAGGGGACAACATAAGCGTTGAGTACACTGGAACCTTCACAAACGGAACCGTCTTTGACACAAACGCAGGCAACGGCAAGCCGCCGCTCAAGTTCACAGTGGGAGGAGGGCAGCTGATCCAGGGCTTTGATGAGGGAGTGATAGGAATGCAGCTCAATGAGACAAAGAATATCACAATACCTCCGGAGCAGGCATACGGGCCAGTGGATCCATCCTTAATAATACCAGTACCTCTGACCGCCTTTGGCAACCAGAGCAGTTCAATTAAGGTAGGGGACGGAATCAGCACGATAATCAGCGGAATCCAAAGAAGGGGCGTGGTAACAGCAGTCAACACGACAGTGGCAACGGTCAACTTCAACGCACCGCTTGCAGGGCAGACCCTGATCTTTAAGGTCAAGGTCCTCTCAATCCAGAAGGGATAGGATAAAATCACGCCAAAAACATCTTAGAATGCTCTCCGCACCCCCACAGGCATAGTGTGGATATCCTTAGCCTATTTGTCGAGAGAAAAAGTACTCTCCACAGGGGTGGGGGGAGAGAAATATAGTGCGGAGAGTCTCTAATAACATCTTAGAACCATCTACACACCCCTGCGGTTTTCGGTGTATATCGCGAGGAGTTCTGTCGAGAGAGATTGGACTCTACACATGGGCAGGGGAGAGATATAGAGTGTGTATATCAAAAGGCAGGACATAAGCGATATAGAATTTTGCGACCATAACAAGAGTATGCGATACCTAAACGCAAAGGAGGAGCTGGAAGCTCGCGAGTATCTAATCGAGGCAGCGGATGTAGCCTTTGACGCGACCTGCCAGAGGCATAAGTGTGGAAGCGTAATAGTGGGCAAGGAGGGAACCATCATAGGAAGGGGGTTCAACTCGCCTCCAGGAGGCAGGGAGGACCAGAGAAGGTGCGGCAACGAGAAGGAGCTATATAGCAAGAGGGTGACCGACAAGACCTGCTGCGTCCACGCCGAGCAGAGGGCGATAATCGACGCCCTGAAGACAAACCCGGGAAAGATAGAGGGCTCAAGGATATACTTCACAAGGCTAGACGAGAGGGACCTGCC
>JAGWHA010000051.1 GCA_028867095.1 Microcaldota archaeon
ACCTACTCGAAAAGCAGGTTTAGGAATCCAAGCTCAGCGCCCATCATTCGGAACTTCAGCATGTCGTAGTTACCGCTCTCCCTGGCAAGCTCGCCCGCCTTGAGGCAGAATGCGAAGTACCTGTTCCTCCCTACTATTGCGTTGTCGCCGTCCCCCAAGATATCGGACAACTCTCTCTGTAGCCATTTTTAGCCTTGATTGTATGGGTGTTTAACTCTCCACATTGCGCCTGTGCCGCCTGATTGCATCGATTATTCTGGAATCGACAAATTCCTGCGCCTCCCTTTCGCTCATCATAGTGGTGTTGACTTCTATCACGCCCCTTCCAAGCTTCCTCTCCCTCTGCGCCTCTTTTGCAAAACCCTCTCTTGTAAGGTCGATGTATTTTGTATCCATGTCCATCTGGTTGTTGTGCCTCCTCCCTATCCTCTTTAGCCTCTCTTTCTCGTCCACATTAAGGAAGACCACAATGTCTGGCGAGGGCAAGCCCTCTTTGTCCCTGACCAAACACTTTATCTCATCAGCGTGGACCCCACCGCTTAGCATCGCGTCCATGGCAAGGTGCGTGACAAGAGTGGATATTGCGGACCTGACAAATATTACATGGCGCTCTGCACTTGCGGTGCAAGAATCCACGTATCCCTTATCATGCACATATGCCGACCTGTTCATCTCAAGGTAAAAGCGCGCTCGGTCAACAGTGCGCTCCATGTGCGCAGATAATTCCTCTAGCATATCTGCGTGTAGGGTCTTGTCATCCTCAGTTGGGGTCGTGATGCGCAGCGCCCCGATCCGTGCGGCAAGCCTCTTTGATATAGACGATTTTGCGCTTCCGTCTATCCCCTCTATTACTATTATCACAGTATCACCTCCCCCTTGCCGTATGAGATGTAGAGGTATAGCGTGGCTGCTATTATGTCAGCAAAGGTGCCCACCCCCATCTCCTCACAAGTGTACCTCCAATGCAGTGCCTCGTATGCCTCAACCCCTTTTTCCGAGATCTTCTGCTTCTTGCTAGCCGCCATAGCATCGTACGCTATCCTGACCCCCTCGAAGCCCTCTAGGAACTGCATGTTGAACTGCATGCCCTTGAGGTTCCCTCTTGCGCTCTCCAGCCTCAGCTCCTCTTCGTAGTAGTCTATGACGCTCTCCACCTCGTGCTCCGCCACCGGATACCTATCAAAGCAGCTTAGCCTGTTGGCAAGCTTCTTCGTCTCAATGAGCCATCTAACGTCCTCCTTGGAGGTGAGTATCATCACCTCGCGTGCCTTGTTGAGGATGAAGCGATAGTCCCTCCTGAACGTGGGGTCGAAGAGCGCCTGCGCCGCAACTATCGGCGTCAGCAGCTCTATTATCCCCTGGTTGACCTTGCCACCTGAGCGCTTGATCTTGCTGAGCGCCTGCGCCTCGTGGAAGTACCTGTATGCACCCTGAGCCTTGCCGCTCACTATGACATGCTGGGCAAGGTGTGCAAACGCGGGCCCCGAGCTTACCCCTGCGGCGACAAAAAGCTCAAGGCTCTTTGAGGGCTTGAGATCCACATATCTTGTCGTGCAACCCTTCTTGTCCGCAATAGGCTCAAGAGCACCGGCGAGCATGACATTGATGCATATCCTCTCCGGGCAGCTAAGCCCGAGCTCTGCGTCGCGCACTATCTCGCCGAGAGCCTTCTCTTTTTCCCTTCCTAGTTGTTTGCCATATTTTCCATTTTCTTCACCCACGCATAACCTTCTCCCTCTTTGAGAGCTTCTCAAGCAGGGCCTGGTACTCGATCTTTTCCTTAAACTGCATCCCATGCCAGCCAGCCCTGCCGCCGTATCCTGCAACAATGCCTCCCAACTTGCGCGCAATCGCGTCCACAAGCTCAGGCTCCTTTGTCCTTATGCTCAGTCCGTCCTCCCTTGCAAGCACATAGTCACCGGGCTTCTCTCGAAGCATCCTTGCAAGCGCCGGCATCGGGAACTCGAACTCCTCAGAGCCAGCAAAGCTTACCTTTCTCCCCTCCAGCTCGATCTTCCTGAACCTGTCCGATGGGAAGTGCGACATGAATTCAAGATACCTCTCCACCACAGCGGCGGCAGATTTCGGGCACATGCCGATTATCTGGCGCACGCTCGTCAGGCCCCTTATTTCGGACACCAAAAGCCTGCATCCAAGGCCGATCGATGCGTCCTTATCTATTGTCGGAAGAAGCGCAACCACGTCAGCTATCGAGTATATCAGCTGGCTTCTGAGAAACTGGTTTGGCTGCCCAGACTGCGCTCCAAGCGTCGGAATCCTATCAAGCACCTCCCTTACCGCACCTTCCCTCTCCCCGCGTTCGTAGAGCCCATCCATTATCTCTGCCGTCGCCGCAAGGAGCAGGACGCCGTCAGTCCTGTATTTTTCGGGGAGCATCCTGTAGAGCAGGGTGCACGAAGGTGTTTCCCCATCCTCGCTGTATGCAAGATAATGCTTTGCCGCGACGCTACCGCGATGGTGGTCTATTGTCCAGCCCTCCCCGTCGGTAGTCTTGTCTATGACGAGGGTCTGGCTTGTGGATTTGACAACCTTCTCTTTTGAAATCCTTATCGGCACTACTCTGTGCGACAAGCCGAATATGACTTCGCGAGCAATAAGTCCCGCGGCGATGCCATCCCAATCGTCGTCTGCTTCTATCTCTCTTATCTCCTTAAGTATGTGCATTGCCTCTGAAGGAGGCGTGGAAATATCCCTGCCTCTGGCAACAGCCTCAAAAACTCTTCCCATCTTCTCACCAACAATAGCTGTGCTTTCCAGATATTTATATCGCGCTAAATTTTACAAAAAAGCAATTTAAAATTAGAAAAATGATAAGTCTCTAGAGGAGAGTATTTAAATTTTAATGCAAACAGAATATCATGGTGGAGAATTTCGAGAGCGCATTCAATGCAAGATACAGCCATCTCACGCGCAAAATTCTGGGGCTGCTCTCGCGCAATTCAAGGATCACTATTTCCGAGATGTCAAGAGAGCTAAACGTCTCAAGGAGGACAATCCAGCTGAGGCTGAAGAGAATCGAGGCGGAATTTGGGATAAAGTACACGCTGGAACTTGACGAGGAAAAGCTCGGGATATCAAGCAAGCACCTGATATTCGTCAAGTTCAGGAAAGCCTTCAACAGTTCCGAGGTACAAAGGCTTCTCTTAAAATCCGGCATCGTACAATTCGCTGCTGCACTAAAGGGCCGATACCAGCTGATGATATATGCCGCTTCCCAATCCCCGTGGGCGTATGCGAACTGGGACCGCAATATGCGCAGGTCCCTGCTACTGCCTTTCAACGCATATTGGGAAACCTCCGAGGTAGACTTCAGGCACTTTGGCTTCTTCCCGCTGCGCAACTCCCTACTCGAAAAGGTGAAGATCCCAGAGCGCCACAGGGCTATGCTTTTGCTTCTCAATGAGAACTCAAGGATGAGCTTCACCGAACTCTCAAAGAGGCTTGGTGTCAAGTACAAAACCGTCGTGTACAACTTCCAGGCACTGGTGAGGCTGGGGATAATATCAAGATTCACAATCTGTATGCAGCGCCACGAGCAAATCTCCCTAATGTGCCTATTCAGCAAATACATCCCACCAAAGAACTACGAGGAGGCAAGGCGCCTTACAAAACTACTCCTTACTTCTGATGAGCCAAGCCCTCTCGTTTCAAGGTATTTGATCAACGCCTCCCTGATTGGCAGCTTCGATTTCTTCGCGATGGGGACGTTTGACAGCTTTAACGCGGGCTACAGGAACCTGGTAATAAATTACAAGCGCGCTTTCCGGAGGTTCAACACAATAAGATTGGGCTATGGGGAGGTAACAGAGGTCATGGTTGGCAATCTTCCGGTGCGCAGCCTCCCGGCAAAAAATGATTACAAGGAAGCAGGCATAGCAGGAGAGGATTAATCCGAATTCTCCCTCTCTATATCCGCAAGATGCTTCCTCATGTCATCCAGATGCGTCTCCATGAATAGCATCGTAGCAAGTTCCTCTGCAGCGCTGTCTGACCCTAGCAGGTCGTCTATCGCCTTCCTAGGCAGGGCCTTGTTTTGTCCCCTGTCCTGAAAAACAAACTCATTCCTGTACCAAAGCTCATCTATAGATTTCGGAGGAAGTTTCCTTATCCTTGAGACTAGCTGTGATAG
>JAGWHA010000009.1 GCA_028867095.1 Microcaldota archaeon
TGGGGAGAGAAGTTCTTTGCAAAGTTCAAGTGGTTTAGCGACCCTGCAGGACTGCTCGCAGGACATACTGTAGGAGGTATTTTCGGGGTTTTGATGGTTGCAGTGTTTGCACAGCAGGCATTTGCGGCCGGATCCGGATTCCCGAACCTGACAAACGGGCTGCTCTTCGGGGGAGGGATGGCGGCGATAAACCAGCTCTGGGTGCAGATAATTGGTGTTGTGGCAGTAATGATCACCGTCTTTTTGCTTTCTTATATCGCCTGCTGGCTCATTGCAAAATGGCTTGGAGGAATAACCAGAAAGAGCTACGACGCGCTGGAAAAGTGAGTGTATGGGCCGGATTAGACGGCTGTCCCTCGAGGCGCGTAAAGTATTTATTGCTTCTTTAGTAAAGTAAGAGCATGGCGACAGGTTCTGTTCTTGAAGTAGAGGCAACGATAGACCCTGCCAACATGAACCTGGAGCAGCTCGTGACCGAGGCCACATGGAAGGAAGTCCTAATTGATCTGGCAAGGCGGGAGAAGTTCGACCCATGGAATGTCGACATCGTTGAGGTGGTCGACAAGTACATTGAGGCGATAAAGGGGATGAAGGTGATGGACCTTCGAATCCCTGCAAACATAATCCTTGCAGCCGCGATTCTGCTTAGGCTAAAGAGTGAGATGCTTGGCTTTGCAGAGGAAGAGGTTGACGAGTCGCTTCCCCCTGAGGAGAGGCCGATGGTCACTGTGGACCAGCTCAGCTTTAGGCTGAGGATCCCGCCGAAGAGGAAGATGACGCTTCCAGAGCTCATTACAGCGCTTGAGGAGGCGATGAAGCTAAAGGAGATTAAGGAAAATGTGTCCAAGGAGGCTCCCATCCCAATCCAGCTAAACATTAGCCCGGTGGACATCGAAGCAGAGATAGAGAATGTCTACAAGCTTGTCAAGAAAAGCGTTGACAAGTCCAAGATGACCACGTTCTCGATACTATCGCAAGGAAGGGGGGTCGAAGAGGCGCTCCTTGGGGTTTTCATACCGCTACTCTTCCTCTCGCACAAGAACAAGGTCGTTCTGATACAGGAGAGGTTCTTCGACGAGATCATAGTGGCGCTTGTCTGAAGTGATTGCATGGATGAGCAGATAGACAACAAGAAACTGATCGAGGCGGCACTCTTCATGTCGCAGAGCGCGATGGGGGTCAACGAGCTTGTGACGTCCACAGGCATTATGTCACCGGGGAAGATACAGGAGCTGCTTAGGGAGCTGATTACAGAGTATAATACGCGCGACACATCGCTGCAGCTAATAGAGATCGGCGGGAAGTACATGTTTGCGCTAAAGGAGCCGTACGCATCAAAGGTGAGCAACCTTGCAATAGGTCCGGACCTCACGCGAGGGGCTCTGAGGCTTCTTGCATACGTGAACAAGAATCCGAACGTTCTGCAGAGCGCAGTCGTGAAGATATTCGGCGGGTCAACCTACGAGTACATGAAAGAGCTTGTTGAGAAGGAGTTTATCGAGGCCAAAAAAAGCGGCAGAAGCAAGAGGATAAACACGACAACCAAGTTCAAGGAGTACTTCAACGTCTGAGCCTCATCTCTTCCTTGCAGGTTTCTTCCTTTGATCTGGCTTTGCCTCCACTATCTCCGCCATCCCTATTGCGCACACCGCCATCCCTACAAGCGATAGTATAAGCACAATCACATCGCTCTGATGGAACATCTGCACGTTGGGGTACATCATCGTGTAGGAGAGCGTGCCCAAAAGGAGCGAGAGGAATGAAAGGATTCCGAAAATAACCGTCAGGCATGCGCCCAGCCTCCTCTTCGGAGTGAACCTTGTCAGAAGCGAAAGTATGAGAGTTATTACGCCAAGAGTGAGCGAGAACTCTGCGACAGGTGTGAGGAACGCGCCCCTCATCTCACAGCATGATGCGCTTCCGATCACGCACAGAAGCGTACAGACAATCTGATGGGATGTTTGATACGCCAGGATTCCTGCGACAACAAGGATAACGGCACCGAGTATCAGTACGGAGAATCCCCAGTTTTCCCTGTTGGCTGCCATAAACATCAATTCATTGCAAAAATTAATATACGGGATTGTTTTCGCTTATGCCGCTTTTGTGGTTGAGATACAGTGCGGATGCGAAGAGGAAAGAAGAGAGCCTGTTTAGGTACGCCAAGACGTCTGGGTCAATCTTGTATTTCTGCGAGGCGGATGCGACATGTCTCTCGGCCCGCCTTGCGATTGAGCGTGCAAGGTGCAGATGCGAGGCTTCCTCGGAGCCTGCGGGAAGGACAAACTTGGTCAGCTCAGGCATCATGCCCCCCATCTTCTGTATTGATTTCTCAAGGCGCTCTATTTGCTTCTTCTCGATCTTTGCCTTCCCAAACTCCTTTGTCTCAGCCGAGGAGAGAAGCGCGCCTATACTAAAGAGCTCGTTTTGTATGGATTTGAGCTCAAGGCGCAGTTCGTCGTCCCTTGTGTAGAAAAGCGCTACGCCTATTGCGCTGTTTAGCTCGTCGACGTCCCCAATCGCCTCGATTAGTATGTCTCCCTTTGGAAGCGATGCGCCTCCCATTATGGAAGTCGACCCCTTGTCCCCCTTCCCGGTGTAATATGTGGTCATCACATCAGATAAGCTGCTTATTTTGTTTATTTATATTTATTTGATTCAATTTAGAAGAGTGGGCTCGTGGTCCAGTGGTAAGACGTTACCCTCACACGGTAAAGACAGGAGTCCGATTCTCCTCGGGCCCATTTTCTTGTTCTTAAGAGGCAATTAGGCCTCCTTTATCACTTGGTACTGCTGGTGCTTTATGTGGGTCTTAGGCCCCAGAACCTCCTCCGAGAAGACCGATATTATTGCCACAAGGAGGAAGGCGAGTATCGCAAAGAAGAACGAATACTGGAAGGAGAGCGCATTGCCGAATGCGGCTATGAAGATTCCGGCTATCGGCGCTCCAAGGGCGCTTCCAAGGAACCTGAAGACCGCATTCATCGAGGTGGCGAGGCCTGTTGTCCTTCTGTCTATGCTAAGTATGAGTGAGTTTGTGTTTGGGATGTTGAGCGATGCAAGCCCTGCGCCAACGATTGCGGTTGAGACTATCAGCTCCGTCAAATTGGCTGATAGAGCCGCAAGGGCAAAGCCCGAGATTGCCACTGCGGAGCCTATTATGTAGAAAGGCTTTGTGCCGTACCTGCCGACCCATCTGCCGACAAGTGGGGCTGTGATGAGCATCATTATCGCAAAGGGAACCATAGATAGCCCTGTCATGAAAATGCTCTCGCCGTATCCTATCGGCACAGCCGTCTCAAACTCATAGGCGAATGTCTGGTACGCCAGGAAGAATCCGAGACCTATGACAAGCACGATCAGATTCGCGTTTAGCACGTTCTTTATCCTGAGCAGCTTCATGTCCAGTATTGCGTGGTCTGTCTTTCGCTCGAACCGGTCAAGCAGCACAAAGCCTATCAGCGAACCTGTTATCAGGAACAGTATGATCGGCGAGACCCAGCCAAGCGTTGCTCCTTCAGAGAGGCCAAATACCAGCATGGCGAGGAAGATTGCAAGGAAGATTGCCCCGACATAATCAATCTTCACGTTAGGCATGGTATGCTTTGATTCGCGTATGAACAGGTAGATTAATATCGAGAATAGTGCCACAAACGGAAGCGCGGTGTGATATGTCGTCTGCCATCCAAAGTTGTTTGAGACAAGAGAGCCAAGCGGAAGTCCTATTGCGGCTCCCGCACCGAACATCGCACCGACTATCCCAAGAGCCTGGGGGACCTTCTCCCTTGGGAACTGCTCCTGAATCAGGCTCACCGCAAGCGGAAAGATCGTGAGTCCGACCCCTTGTATGGTCCTCAGCAGCAAAAGCGCCGGGAAGCTGGGTGCAAAGCCGGTCATCGCGACCGCAATCGTATAGATCGCCATCACCCTGACAAGCACCTTCTTCTTGCCGTAGATGTCGCCAAGCTTTCCGACTATCGGATTTAACGCGACTCCCGAGACCAGATACATCGACAGCACAAGGCTCACCTCAGCAGCATTGATCCCAAACTGCCGTGAGATTGAAGGCAGCGAAGGAATAAGCATCGTCTCGATGTACATGACCATTACGACAAAAAGCGCAAAGAGAAAAAGGGACTTTTTTGCATAGCTCTTGTCGTAAGTTTGTTCTTCCATTTAGCCACGTTGTTTACTTGTTGTCTGCAAAGATGTCGCCAAAGCACCTGCAGAAATAATCCATAGCGTGCTTCACGCCCTTCTTACCCTTTGGTGTCAAGGAATATATTATTATCTTGCCCTTCCTCTCGCCCCTTATCATCCCGTTGTCCTTGAGGTCCTTGAGCGCGGGATAGATTGTGCCTGCCTTCGGCTTGTCCCCCCTCCTCTTCTCAAGCTCCTTGGCAAGCTCCTCACCGTGCATCGGCCTCCTTGACAAGAGCCAGAGTACCTGGAAGGAGAGCATGCCGCGCATGTCGCAACCATAGTTTTCCATTCTTTCACTTGCCATGTATAGGACATGCTATATATTTAAATATTTATCCCGGATAATGTATATGATGTCCTATATTGGCATCATGGTGGATGAAATGTGCGAATGTGGAAATGGAAACGGGATGAGGAACTTCCTCACAAAGGACGAGAAGCTGGAGATTCTAAAGGAGTACAAGAAGAATCTCGAGAGCGAGGCAAAGGGGGTCGGGGAAAGGATAAAGGAACTCGAGAAGAATAACTAATCCTCGGTTTTTCTTTTCCTTTTTTCTTTTTTATTTTTGTTTTCTTCAGAAGAATTCTTTTTGATTCGGGCCTTCACTAGCTTCTTTATCAGCGGGACGGGAAGCTTTTTATCGAGAGGAAAGTGAACGGCAGATTTGGTTGTGACATATGTAGCCAGTTCCTTTTTGTGCTCCGCTATGATTGGAGGGCGCAGGTAAAGCCCTACATGGGTTTTCATAAGGGCAAACCAGGCCACTTTGCCCTTGTCATAGCTTGGCATCATGTAACTTATGCTTTCTACGGCGCCTGGCGCGACTGATCTGATTGCCGCCCTGATTTCCTTTAGTTTGCCACGCGTATTTTTTGGCGCCCTGGCAATGTACGCATCCACATCTTTCGATACCTTTTTCATTGAATCCTCCTTTCAATTTTCATTTGAGATTGTTGAAGAAATTGTCGATATGCGCGCAGGCCTCCTTTATCGTGGAGTACTCCATGAGCGTTATGTTGGGGTTGCCCTTTACCATTGCCGAGAGCCTCTTTCCCTCCTGGACGTGATAGAGGCAGAGTATGATTTTCATCAGCTCCTCCGCCTTGGCGATCTCCCAGCCGGTTCCGAGGGAGGGAATGCTGACGTCGGCGACAACCACATCCGAGCGCAGAAGGAAGCTTAGGTCCCTGCTGAAGATCTGGCTCTCCGAAAGCCCCCTGTCCTCAAGGGGGATCTTATTCTTGTCGCCTATGTGCTCGGTGAGCACGTTGCCGTGGGCCGAGAGGTGCCTGATCACCTTCGCATAGTCGTCAACCTTTTCGCGGCTTGCGCGGATCGATGCGGCGAAGTAGATGTTCATGCTCAAACCTCTATGTGGCCGATCCCGAAATCGTCCTTTAGCCTCTTTGGGTCAACCACGTCAGGGGAGCCATCGAGCAGCAGCTCCCCTTTCTTGTTCTTAGGGAAGAGGATGAAGTCCCTTATGTTGCTCTCGCCAGAGAGCAGTGCGACTATCCTGTCGAGGCCAAGGCCGATTCCCCCGTGAGGCGGTGCGCCATAGGAGAGCGCCTCTATCAAAAAGCCAAATGAGTTCTCTATGGTCTTATCGCTCATCCCGAGTATCTTGAGGATCTTCCTTTGGAACTTGGGGTCGATTATCCTTATTGATCCGCTGCCGAGCTCGTATCCGTTTAGCACAAGATCGTACTGCCTGCTCATGACCTTTTCAGGGGCGCTGTCGATGAGCTTCTCTGTCTCTATGGTTGGTGCAGTAACAGGGTTGTGGGCGGGCTTTAGCTTCTTTGTGACCTCATCGACCTCAAAGAGCGGCATCTCGTCAACCCACAGGAAGCTGAACTCTGATCCATAGATCCCGATATGGTCGGAAATGACCTTCCTGAGCTTTCCGAGCGCGTCGAGAAGCAGCCTCTCCGATAGGTCCGATCCGATTATGACGACGTCCCCATCCTTTGGAGAGAGCCTCTTTAATAGCTGCTTTTCCACAGGCTTTAGGGAGTCGGCTATGCTCTGGGGCTCGGAGCGAAGCTCACCGCCCTTGACATAGAGCCATGTGAGTCCCCTGAGGCCGAAGCTCTTTGCCAGCTCGATTGTCTTTAGCATGTAGTTCTCGTTGATCTTGCTCTCCTTTGAGTACTTCGAGCCAGCAAACGCGATCGCCTTGACCTTTCCGCCGTTCTCCGCGACCCTCTTTAGGATGTTGTAGTTGCTCTTCACCGCCTCGTCTGTTATGTCGACAAGGAAGTTGTCGTATCTGAGGTCGGGCTTGTCGCTTCCGTACCTGCCCATCGCCTCGACAAATGGGAGGTGCTTGAAGGGAGTCTTTAGGCCCTTTCCCACCGCCTCCTTGAAGATCTTCTTGAACATGCCCTCGACCAGCGCCTGGATGTACTTCTCGTCCTTGAAGGCCACTTCTATATCGATCTGGGTGAACTCAGGCTGCCTGTCCTCCCTCGGGTCCTCGTCCCGAAAGCACTTTGCGATCTGGAAGTACCTCTCAAGGCCAGAGACCATGCAGATCTGCTTGTAGAACTGCGGTGACTGCGGAAGGGAGTAGAACTTACCCTTGCTAAAGCGCGACGGGACAAGGAAGGTCCTCGCGCCCGTCTCGTATGTGTCCTTGATCATTATGGGGGTCTCAAGCTCCATGAACTCGCTGTCCCAGAAGTACTGCCTGACTATCTTTGAGATCTTGTCCTTGAGCACAATGTGTTTGAGCGCCTGCGGCCTTCTCAGGTCCAAATACCTGTACTGCAGCCTTATCTCCTCGTTTGCAAGGAACTTCTCCTTCTCCTCAATAAGCTCAAATGGGGGAAGCTTGGACTCGTTGAGCAGCTTCATTGTGCTAACTAGGACCTCGATCCTTCCGGTGGGGTTCTTTGCGTCTATTGTCTCCTCGCTTCTCTTGTTGACCTTGCCTGTGACCTCTATCACGTACTCCTTGCCGAGCCTCTCGGCCTTGGACTTGACGTCGCCCTCGAAAACCAGCTGCGTAGCCCCATGCTTGTCCGCGATGTCGATGAACAGCTTTCCCCCATGGTCTCTGATGTATCTGCACCAGCCGTGGAGAGTGACCTCCTTGCCGATGTGCGCCTCTCTAACCTCCCCGCAGCTAAGTTCCATCTCTTTCACGAATTAATCTGGTTTGTCTTAGCTAATTTTTAAACCCTTTCTTCAGGAATAGGCCAAGCCGCTCCGAGACGAGCCTTGGGCTTGCGTTTAGCTTCTTTGCCACTGCGCCCACTATGAAGTTTAGCGCCTTGGGATTCTTCTCGTGCTCAAGCACTATCTTTGGGTTCGCGGAGATCATCTTGCGTATCTCCTCGTCCACCTCTTGTGGCGATACATCCGAGACCGTGACCTTGACGTGGGCCCCGGAGGTGACGTTCTTGATTATCTGGTCCGTTATCTGGTGCCCGCCCTTTGCGACCTCAAGGAGCTCGGCGAACTTCTCGTTGCTTATCTTTATGCTCTCGTAGCGCTTTAGCACCTCGATGACGTTTATTATGGACTGTATAGGCCACTTGCCCTGCGCGTGCTGCAAAAGCTCAAGAGCCTTGGAATCGAACTGCACAAGCTCAAGCAGCGTCTTCTTGCTGCAGCCGTACTTCCTAGATATCGCTTCTGCGATCTTGCTTGCGATGATTGGCTCTTCCCTCTTCTTTTCCGCTATCCTGTAAAATGTAAGGTCTGGCTCGTAGATGAATCCGTACTCCTCGTCGCTCTCCTTCTCCCTTGAGGCATCGGTCTTTAGGCTCTTCTCGTTGTATGACCTTGTCTCTGCGACTATCTTCTGCTTCTTGGAGACAAGCTCCTCCTGCCTCTTTATCTCGTATCTTGCGGCGTCAACGAGGTTTCTTATCCCGGTCACGTTCTTTATCTCAACCCTTGCGTCGGAGACCGAGATGTTTAGGTCCACCTTGAGCTCCTTCTCTATGTCAACGCCCAGGTAGTAGAGTATGCTCCTTAGCTCGTTTAGAAACTCCCGGAGCTCCTCCTCGGATGCAATGTCCGGCTCCGTGACTATTTCAAGGAGGGGAAGGCCCGACCTGTTGAAGTCGACAAGAGTGTAGTTGTCCTCGCGGATTATCTTTGCGGGATCCTCCTCGAGCTGGATTCGCCTTATCCTAACCCTCTTCTTTTCCAACTCGACATGCCCCTCAACGCCGATTGCATCGTGCAGCTGTGTTATCTGGTAGGATTTTGGCAGATCCGGGTAGAAGTAAACCTTTCTGACAAAGGATGTCCTTGGTTTTGATACGCACTTGAGAGCACTTGCCACGTCAAGCGAGTATTCAAGCGCAGCCTTGTTGAGCATCGGCTTTGAGCCAGGGAATCCGAGGCAGATCGGGCAGATTGAGGAGTTTGGTTCCTCCGCTGTTGTGCTGCATGCGCAAAACAGCTTTGATTTTGTCGGAAGGGCAACATGAACTTCTAATCCAATCTTCATAATCATCACAGGTTGTGCTTGAACTGGTATTCGAATGATCCCTCCCACTCTGAAACAAAGTCAAGAAGCGCGTAATCGTTGAAATGGGATGTGACAAGCTGTGCTCCGACAGGCATCCCCTTTATGTAGGCGTAGGGGAATGATACGTGCGGAAATCCCGAGAGGTTTGGCGGAATGGTGAGGGAGTCCATAGCGTAGGTCTGCAGGGGCGAGAGCTTCATGGCCTCTTCCATCTTTGGCGCGGTTATCGGCATCGTCGGGCTTAGGATAAATGCGTCTTTCATCAGGCTGGAGAGCTTGTTTGTGAGGGCGGTTCTGACCTTGAGCGCCTTTGTGTAGTACTTGTCCTTGACGCTTGCGCCCCTCACGAATGTGCCGAGGACTATCCTTCTCTTCGCCTCGGTGCCGAAATTCTCCCTTGCGCTTGTGAAGAACTCGTTGTACTTCTTTGTGAAGTCCCCGTATTGCATCCCATACTTGTATCCGTCATACTTTGCGAGGTTTGTGGACGCCTCGGACATTGAGATTATGTAGTATGCGGGTATCGCCTTGTCTATGAAGTCAAAACTTACATGGTTGATTGCGTATCCCTGGTTCTCGAGCCTTGCAAGTAGCACCTGGAAAGTTGATTTTATCTCCTCTGAGACGCCGTTCATCAGCTGGTCTATCACCACGATCTTTTTCCTCTTTAGCGCGCTGACCTTTTTGTCCACGCAGGTGGAGTCGTATCCGTCATTGCCCTTTATTATGTCGAATGTCTCGCGGATCTGAGCGCTGCTTCGCGCCATTATCCCGACCTTATCGAGCGAGTTTGCATAATCTATCAGGCCGTACCTGGAAACCAGCCCGTAGGTGGGCGTGAATCCCACGACCCCGCAGAAAGAGGCGGGATTTGAGATCGAGCCGCCTGTCGATTCCGCGATGGCAACGTGGTTCTTCATCACAGAGGTTGCAACCGCCGCACCGCTGCTTGATCCGCCCGCAACGCACTTATCGTCAAACGGATTTCTCGCAACGACATCAGTATTGACGCCAAAACTCCCGAAGCCAAACTCGTCCATTGTGGTCTTTCCAAGGAATCCGAAGCCCTTATCCATCATCCTCTCAACAGGAGTCGCACTGAACGGAGGCAAATACCCCTTGAGTATCTTTGAGCCGGCCCTTGACTCGAAACCCTTGACGCAGAGGTTGTCCTTTACGCTAAACGGCACGCCTTCTGAGACATTTTCGTTGATCACGGTGAAGAAGTGGAGCTCATCGTTTAGCTTTGAGAGCTCCCTGAGCAGCTTTGGATAGTTTACCTTCTCCGCCTTTTGCTTTTTTGAATCTTTTGCGCCTCCCATCAAATCACAATCATATTTCGGGACCCACCACATAGAATCGGTAGGTCTTGGTTCCCTTCAAGAGTGCGTCGGGATTCTCAAACGGCTCCACCTTGTCCTCCCTTAGCCTCTCCCCTATCTCTATCGGGTGGTATGATGGCTCGAGGTTTGAGGTCTCGACAGACTCGATGGTGCTAAAGTAGGAGAGTATGGAGTCGATGTCCTTCTTTATCTGCGCCTTCTCCGAATCGCCGAGTCTAAGCCTGCATACTGCTAGAAGCCTATCGAATTCCAAGTCCTGCATAAAGCTATTATCCGCTCCAAGCTTAAAAAGGCTTTTCGCTGGGAACCTTTAAATAATTTGAATGGCCCTAGAGATGAAGGATGGGTTTTATGGGAAACAAGATACGGTGCTCGCACATACTGGTGGAAAAGCTCTCGCTAGCAGAAGAGATACTAAAGAAGCTCAAGGAGGGGGGCAACTTCTCTGCGCTTGCAGAGCAGTACTCTATTGATGGCTCAAGGAGGCGAGGAGGGGACCTTGGCGAGTTCGGAAGGGGAATGATGGTCAAGCCATTTGAGGAGGCAGCATTCAAGCTGGAGAAGGGAGGCATTTCTGAGATAGTAAAGACCCAGTTCGGATACCATATAATCAAGAGAACCGGCTAATTGCATGAAGGAGATAGAGACCAAGATAGTCGGGTTTGATGAGAAGAAGCTTCGCGCTACACTCAGGAAGAAGGCAAAATACGTCGCAAAGAGGCACTTCAAGAGATACGTATTTGACATGGTCAAGAAGGGGAACCGCGGCAACTACGACGAGTTCGTAAGGGTAAGGACCGATGGGAAGGTCTCAACGCTCACATACAAGTTCAGGGAGGGAAAAGGCATCGACAACACCGAGGAGCTCGAGACGCATGTAGGGGACTTTGAGAAGGCCGCGAGGATAATGTCGAAGATCGGCTTGTGGTCTGGGAGCTACAAGCAGGAAAACATAGTAGAGATATGGGTGTACAAAGGGACCGAGATTACGATTGCGAGATGGCCCCTCATACCGAAGTTCGTTGAGGTCGAGGGGAAATCAGTCAAAGCCGTCAGGCAGGCAATAAAGGAGCTTGGCATAGACGGGAGGGAGGTCGGTAACCTAAGCTACGCGAAACTGTTTGCGATGTTTGGGAAAGGGGGGAGGGATCAGGGAAACCTGAAGTTTAGCAACTAGAAGATCTTCCCTGCCGTGAAGTCCTTGTTTATCTCCTCGACGTCCTTGACATTGTCGGTCCCGTGCCAGTAGCAATCGTAAAATTTTACCCCGCCCAGCAGCTTGTGCCTGACAAGCTCTGGGAAGGTCTCTGTTTCTATCGCGCCGCTTTTTGGAAGGTAGCCGAATATTTTCTGGGACATCTTGTAGACTCCCGAGTTTATCCAGCAGTCTTCGAGCAGCGGCTTTTCCACAAAGCTCGTTATCTCACCGCCTTGGGCGTTTATTATCCCGTATGGGCTTCGCAGCTGTGTCAGGGCCAAGGCAGCCATGTTTTTGCCCAGCTTTATCTCGCCAACGTTCAGATTCGTTATGTTGTCTCCGTTGACCATCAAGAACTCTTGCTCCCCCTTTAGCAGATGCTCGACGTTCTTTAGGGCGCCTCCTGTCCCAAGGGCCTCCTTCTCGATGACGATCTCGGATTCAACGCCCAGCTTCTTGTGGCTGAAGAACTCCACGATCTTCTCCGGAAGGTAGGATGCGGTGATGATGAAGGAATCGTACCCGTACTGCCTAAGCCAGTTAATTTGCCACTCCATTATCGGCTTTCCCCCGACCAATACGAGCGGCTTTGGGGTTGTGTCAGTAAGTGGCCTCAGCCGCTTCCCGAATCCCCCTGCAAGTATGACTGCTTTCATAAGTTAACCTTTGCAAACAACTATTTTTAATCCCAATTTCAAAGCTTCCTTTCAGCCTTGATTACCTTCTTGATCGCATTCACCGTATCTGCCTTCACCTCGGCAGGATTTACCTTCACTCTTGCAACGCCTGTGTCTATGGCAGCCTGCGCAACTGCCGCCGCGACGCTTGCGGTGACCTTTGTCGCGAGTTTCTGATCAAGCATAGACGGGACTATGTAGTCCACAGAGAGCTTCTTGCCGACCCCTTTTGCAATTGCCTTTGCGGCTGCGACGAGTATCTCGTAGTTTACCTTCCTTGCGTGGGTCTCAAGGAGCCCCCTCATTATGCCGGGGAATGCGAGCAGGTTGTTTATCTGGTTTGGAAGCTCGCTGCTGCCAGTCCCGATTATGAAAGCGCCGTAGGACTTGCCCTCCTCGTATCCCACCTCCGGAATGGGGTTTGTGAGCGCGAAGATTATCGGCTTCTCGTTCATCTTTGAGATTAGCTCCCTGCCAAAGTGCCCCTTCCCTGCAAGGCCTATCAAAACATCCGCACCGACCACAACCTCCTCCAGGCTGCCCTTGAACTTTTCGGCGTTTGTAAGGGCGGCTATCTCTGCCTTGATGTCAGTGAGGTCTTCCCTGCCCTCATAGATTATTCCTTTGGAATCAAAGGAGTAGATCCGCTTTGCCCCGATACTGCTAAGAAGCCTCACTGCGCCCACTCCCGCGGAGCCGGTTCCGTTTATGACGATCTTTACGTTCTTGATGTTCTTTCCCGCAAGCTTCAGCGCATTTAGCAGGCCTGCAAGTATCACGGTTGCCGTCCCCTGCTGGTCATCGTGGAAGACGGGGATGTTTAGAGACGCGGTGAGCCTATCCACAATGTAAAAGCTCTTTGGGGACTCTATGTCCTCTATGTTGATGCCCCCGAACGTTGGCTCGATCTGCTGGACGAACTTTACGATCTCATCCTCGTTTGTGGCCCTTATCGAAAGGGGGACCGCGTCAACACCGCCGAACCTCTTGAATAGAACCGCCTTTCCCTCCATGACCGGAAGGCCTGCCTCCGGGCCTATGTTGCCAAGACCAAGAATCCTTGTGCCGTCTGTGACAATCGCAATGGTGTTGGCCTTTGAGGTGTAATCGTAGGCCTTCAGCCAATCGTTCTTTATCTCAAGGCACGGATATGCGACACCGGGGGTATAGTAGGTAGAGAGGTCCTCCTGCGTCTGAAGAGGCACCTTGCTTGCGGTCTCGATCTTTCCCTTGTGCCTCCTGTGTAGCTCCAATACTTTTTCCTTGTCAGCCATCAAAATACCTAAAATTAGGGAATTAAAAATTGAAAGTTAAGGTATTTATCGCTTGTCTTGCCCGGATTAATCATTGAGAGCCAATTATTCCGGTGGGCCCCACGTCTCTAATAAATACCTTTATGGTGCAACGAATAATTGGTACGGCCGTCATTGATATGGTGCTTTTTTGATCAAACGAGTTTTCCAGGGCGCTGTAGACAACATCCAGATAATGGACGAGAACGGCGAAGTCGACGCTTCTCTTTTTCCGAGCGGGCTTGATGACAGCAAGATCCTCGAGATGTACAAGTACATGTCCTTTGCGAGGGCGCTTGACGCAAAGTGCCTGAGCCTGCAAAGGCAGGGTCGAGCCGTAACCTATGCGCCACTTATCGGAGAGGAGGCAACGCAGATCGGAAGCGCGATGGCGATGCGCGCAGGGGACCTCTTTGTCCCGAACTTCAGGCAGCACGGGGTTTATCTGGTGCGTGGACTGCCTCTTGAGATAATGTTTCTTTACTGGAGGGGCTTTGAGGAGGGTGCAGCCATACCAAAGGAGGTTGGAGGATTCCCGTACATCGTCCCGGTCTCGAGCCAGATGCCACACGCGGCAGGAATCGCGTTCGCGCAGAAATACAACAAGAAGGATGTGGCGGTTGTGGCATATGTCGGGGACGGAGGGACATCGGAGGGGGATTTCTACGAGGCCCTCAACTTCGCGGGAGTATTCAAGGTCCCAATGGTTGCGATAATAGAGAACAACCAGTGGGCGATCTCTGTCCCAAGATCCAAGCAGAGCGCTGCAGAGACCCTTGCGCAGAAGGGGTTCGGGGCAGGGATCAAGTGCGTGCAGGTGGATGGAAACGATGTTGTCGCTGTTTACAAGGCTATCAGCGAGGCGATTGCAAATGCTAAGGAGGGGCCGACCCTTGTGGAATGCGTCACGTACAGGATGAGCATGCACACAACCGCAGACGACCCAACAAAATACAGGGACCCTGCGGAGGTTGAGATATGGAAGGCGCGCGACCCCATAGATAGGGTAAGGAAGTACCTCACAAGGAAGGCGCTTTGGACGCCCGAGTTTGAGGCGAAGATGGGGGAGGAGCAGCTAAAGGTGATTGATGAGGCGGTCGCCAAGGCGGAGACCTTCAAGCCGGACCCAAAGAGCATGTTCGAGCATGTGTACAGCTACATGCCCGAGGTATTGCAGGAAGAGCTCGACGACTCGGCTGCGAATAATTTCTGGCAGGGATGATTATGAAAGTCAACATGGTTAGCGCGATAAACAATGCACTTGACCTAGCCATGCAGGAAAAGGGGGAGGTGGTTCTCCTTGGAGAGGACATCGGAAAGGATGGCGGGGTCTTCAGGGCGACAGACGGGCTGCAGGCAAAGTACGGTGAGGGAAGGGTTATGGACACACCTCTTGCAGAGTCGGTAATACTTGGCGCTTCGATAGGAATGGCAATGTCGGGACTTCATCCGGTTCCCGAGATACAGTTCGCGGGATTCATGCTGATGGGATTTGGGCAGCTTGCAAACCATGCGGCAAGATACAGGAGCCGAACCAGATCGAAGTTTGAGGTGCCGATGGTAGTTAGGACCCCGATAAGCGGAGGAGTCAGAACCCTTGAGCACCACTCGGACAGCCCGGAGGCGCTCTACTCACATCTGGGAGGGCTGATTGTGGTGATCCCGTCGACACCTTACGATGCTAAGGGGCTACTGATAAAGGCGCTGCACATGCGCGACCCTGTCATCTTCCTTGAGCCCACAAAGCTCTACAGGCTCTTCAAGCAGGAGATACCGGACGAGATGTACGAAGTCGAGATCGGAAAGGCAAACCTTGTAAAAGAGGGAAACGATTTGACCATAGTCACGTACGGAACAATGGTAGGGGTGGTGAACGAGGTTGTGGAGAAGAAGAACCTCTCTGCAGACGTCCTCGATTTGCGGACTATAAACCCGCTTGATGAGAAGTCCATACTTGAGAGCGTGAAGAAGACAGGAAAGGTGATCATAGTACATGAGGCGCCTCTTGGATTTGGGCCTGGGGCGGAGATTGCGGCAAGGATTGCGGAAAAGGCGATCTTCGAGCTTGATGCCCCGATAATGAGGGTGGGGTCGAGTAGCTTCCCCTATCCATTCCCTGGATACGAGAATTATTACATACCAAATGCGCTTAAGATATCAAAGGCAGTAGACAAGCTGCTTTCGGTGTGATCGTATGAAGGAGATTAAGTTTGTTGATGTTGGAGAGGGAATCACAGAAGGACACCTTCAGAAGTGGCTAGTCAAGGACGGCGATATTGTGAAGGAGGACCAGCCGCTGTTCCAGATAGAGACTGACAAGGCAGTGGTTAACATTCCATCCCCAATCTCCGGAATGGTGAAGATAATTGTTGGTGAGGACGCCACAGTTCACGTCGGAGACACAATCGCAACAATTGGAACTGAGCAGGAGCTGAAAGGCGTTGCAGCGGCCCCCTCTACACCGAAAGCCCAGGCAGTTCAGCAATCTCAGGCAAAGAGCGCCAAGGCAGCCACGGAAACTGCAAAGCCAAAGGAGATAATTGCAACCCCTGCAGTAAGAAAACTCGCGCGGGATATGGGGGTTGACCTTAAGGCCATTGTGGGAACCGGGCCTGAAGGCAGAATAGTGGAAAATGACATTCGAAACATCGCACACGAGACCTCAATACAGACAAGGCCGGTTCCGAAGTACTCGGAGGTGCTTGAAAAGCAGCACTCCGATAATGTCGAAAGAGTGCCCATGAGCTACACGAGAAAGGCGATTGCAAAGAACATGGAGGCATCCTGGACGATACCGCGTGCTGTCCATATGGACATAATTGACGCAACGGCGCTCTTTGAGATAGTGCAGAGGGAGAAGCCAAAGGTGCTAAAGGAGTTCGGGACAAAGCTGACCTTCCTGCCTTACATAATAAAGGCGGTTGTCGCAGCTCTCAAGGAGAAGGAGAACGAGAGGTTCAACGCCAGCTTTGACCACGAGAAGTTTGAGATCATTCTAAAGAGATACTACAACATAGGGCTTGCCGCAGAGGCTCCTGACGGGCTCAAGGTGATCTCGATAAAGGACGCAGACAGGAAGAGCATCCTGGAGCTTGCGAAGGAGACACACGAGCTCGGGGATAAGGTGCGAAACGGCACAATCTCGCTGGAGGAGATGAGGGACAGCACGTTCACGATAACAAACATCGGCAGCCTTGGAGGCGGTTACCTCTCAGTGCCCATGATAAACTATCCTGAGGTAGCTATACTTGGAATACATCTAGTTAGGGACGCTGCGATGGTCAAGGACGGCAAGGTGGTTGTCGGGAAACAGCTGCCATTCTCGCTCTCATTCGACCACAGGGTCGTGGATGGAGCTGAGGCTGTGCACTTTGGAAACTCGCTGATAAAGTACCTAGAGGATCCGGACTTTCTGGAGATTGTCTAGTAGAGGGCTCAAGGATGTATAATCGAAGCGCTGCTTTTTGCAAAAAGAAATAAAAACTAAAGCAATCAAGAAAAGGTATGCAACAGCATACCAAGTATATTTTCGTCACAGGGGGCGTGATGTCGGGCCTCGGTAAGGGAGTTACCTCTTCTTCTATCGCAAAGCTGCTGCAGCTCCACAACCAGAAGGTTTCTTGTGTAAAGATTGATCCTTACCTAAACTATGATGCAGGAACGATGAACCCTGTGGCACATGGAGAGGTATTCGTGACGGAAGACGGCGGTGAGTGCGATATGGACATAGGGAACTACGAGAGGTTCCTAAACCAGAACGTCACAAAGAGCCACAACATAACGACGGCACAGGTCTATTCGCAGGTAATCGAGGCCGAGAGAAAGGGGGAATACCTTGGGGCCTGCGTGCAGATAATACCGCATGTGACTGATGCGATAAAGGGAAGGATCAGGAAGATAGGAAGCGAGGAGAATCTGGATATCCTGGTTGTCGAATGTGGGGGAACGGTAGGGGACATTGAGAGCCTTCCGTTCCTCGAGGCGCTCAGGCAGATCAGGCTTGAGGAGGGGCAGGAGAACGTTTTATTTGTGCATGTGACCCTTGCGCCATCCCTTGACGTTGTCGGGGAGCAGAAGACAAAGCCCACGCAGCACAGCGTGCAGGAGCTAAGAAGGATCGGAATCCAGCCGGACGTGCTGATGGTGCGATGCTCAAGACCGCTTGAGGATTCCGTCAGAGAAAAGATCTCCCATTTCTCAAACATCACTGCGAAAGACGTGTTCTCATGCCACGACGTAGAGTCTATTCTGGTCGTTCCAAAAATGATCTACGACCAAGGGATAGTTGCTGAAATCTTCAAGAAGCTCTCCATGGAGATTCCCACAAACACGGAGGCAAACTGGAAGGGGTGGGACTCGGTTGTGGGATCGTTTAGAAAGTACGAAAAGAACGTAAAGATAGCAATGGTCGGAAAATATGTGAAGCTCGCGGACAGCTACGTGAGCGTTAATCAGGCCCTAAAGCATGCCGGTGCAAAAATCGGCAGGAACGTGAAGATAGACTGGATAGACGCGGAGGATCTCGATGGCAATGTGGAATCACTGTCAGGCTATGAGGGGATAATAGTGCCTGGAGGATTTGGAGAGCGGGGCACGGAGGGAATGATCAAGACGGCAAACTTTGCAAGGGAAAAAAACATACCATACCTTGGAATATGCTTCGGCTTCCAGCTTGCAGCGGTCGCATTTGGAAGGTATGTCTGCGGGCTTGAGGGTGGAAACTCGACCGAGATTGATCCTGAGACCAAGAATCCCATAATTGACCTATTGCCCGAGCAGAAAGAGGTAAAAAACAAGGGCGGCTCATTGAGGCTAGGGGCGCATGAGGTAAACATCATTGAGGATACGATCGCATTTGGAATCTACAGGACTGGTAAAATCTCAAGGAGACATCGCCACAGATACGAGTTCAACCAGAAGCACCTGGAACTGTTTGCAAGCAAGGGTCTGGTTTTCAGCGCGCACAGCGACGGGAAGAAGAGGATGGAGGCGCTTGAGATCCCTGCGCACAAATTCTACCTTGGGGTACAGTTCCATCCGGAGTTCAGCAGCAGACCAGGATATCCGGAGGAGTGCTTTGAGGCGTTTGTAAGAGCATCTTCGAAGTAGAGCTCATCTATCCTATTTTATATAAGTTTATTGCCTAGGGTTAGTTGATGATTAGATGGTTATGGGCTCCCTGCCAGAACAGGTTGATTTGGCGATAATAGGCGGAGGAGTTGGGGGATACGTTGCGGCCATACGCGCCTCCCAGCTAGGGCTAAATGTCGCCCTCGTTGAGAAGAACAAGATGGGCGGGCACTGCTTAAACTACGCCTGCATTCCCTCAAAGACCCTAATCAAGATAGCAAACACATTCTACGACGCCCAGCACTCCCAGAAGTTCGGGATAAACGTGCAGGGAGCGACGATCGATCCAAAAGTGATGCTCAAGTGGAGGACCGAGGTCTCCGCAAAGCTGGAGAACGGGGTCAACTCGCTGTGCAGCCTAAACCAAATCGAGATTGTCAAGGGCACCGCAACATTCCTGAACTCCACAACCCTGCAGCTGACCAATGGAACCTCTCTTGATTTCAAGAAGGCGCTAATTGCAACCGGATCGGAGCCGGCATCGATTCCAGGATTCGAGTTTGTGGGAAACGTCATAGATTACAAGCAGGCGCTGAGCCTTGAGTTCATACCAAAGAGCATGGTGATAATAGGCGCTGGCTATGTCGCTGTTGAAATAGGGACGCTTTACGCAAAGTTCGGGACGAAGGTCTCGATAGTCGCAAGGACCGACGTTCTCTCTCGATTTGACAGGGATGCGGTTGCGCTGGTCAAGGCAAGGATGCAGGAGCTGGGGGTAAAGATTTACCTTAACGCCACGCCCATTTCCCACGACCACAGCTCGGTGACATTGGGCAGCGGAGAGAAACTTGATTCGGATCTGATAGTTGTGGCTGTCGGGCTAAAGCCTTACACTATGGGCCTTGGGCTTGAAAATACAGGGGTAAAGATTGATGCGAAGGGCTTCGTCCAAGTAGACAATCAGATGAGAACGACAGATCGGAATATTTTCGCTATAGGGGATGTCGTGGGAGAGCCCATGCTTGCGCACAAGGCAATGAGGCAGGGAGTGATAGCAGGGGAAGTTGCTGCTGGCCAAAACTCATCTTATGACAACATAGTTGTCCCTGCAGTCATCTTCTCGGACCCGGAGATTGCAATGGCAGGAAGTGTGGAACCTAAAGAGGGGATAACGATTACAAAGTTCCCGCTCAGCGCGCTTGGAAGGTCTGTCGCGCTCGACACAACGCGTGGATTTGTAAAGATAGCTTCGGATGAGCACCAGATGGTAAAGGGAGTTGAGATAGTATCGGATGAGGCGAGCTCAATGATATCCGAGGCTGCTCTTGCGATCGAGATGGGGGCGACACTTGAGGACATTGCGGCAACCATACACCCCCACCCCACATACAGCGAGGCGATCCAGGAGGCGGCCGAGGCGGCGCTTGGGAGGCCGCTGCATTTCTTCTACCCGAAGAAGAAGTGATAAGATGGATTACGACAAGGATTTTGATGAGGGCTACACAGATTCGTCGCTTGGCAAGATTTACTACAGAAGGCACCGCGGCGATGGGAAGAAGCTTATATTTCTGCACGGGATAGGCGGCACGACAAAGGCATGGGCGAAGCTGATGAAATTCATGCCGAAGAGCCTGGATATCTCTCTGATAGATCTTTTGGGGCACGGAAAGTCCGCTGCCCCTGAAAACGCGAGCTACACGATAAGCGAGCAGGTTCAGGTGCTGCTCGAGTTCGTCTCCGACCAAAACAACGGAAGCAGCTGCATAATAGGGCACTCTTACGGAGGGTGGATAGCGGCATACTACGCATCTTATCCGTATCCCGCGCTTAGTTTTGTGCTAGAGGATAGCGCGGGGCTTGAAGAGGAGGAAGAGGCGCTTGCAAAGAGGGACGATAGAGACCACCACAAGGAGAAGTTCATACAGACAATGCTGATGTTCAACAACAACGAGCAGGTAATGCGAAAGATTCTTGCATCCTCGCGGTCTGAGGAGCTCACAGACGAGAGGCTTTCGATGATAAAGAGACCGACACTGATAGTGTGGGGGGAGAATGATGATACTGTGGACCCGAAGTACGCAAAAAGCTTCAACCAGAAGATAAAGAACAGCAAATTGAAGATGATGAAGGGCGCAGGTCACGATCCGCACTACACAAATGCGGAGGAGTTCGCGAAGATAATACTCGATTTCATAGCGCAGACGTGATGCGATGGGCGGGGAGCAAAATGTAGTAAGGGCAGGCGCAGCGGCAGTCATACAAAACGAGGAAGGCAGGGTGCTCCTCGGAAGGCGTGGAGTTTTTCCGAAGGGGATCTGGGTGTTTCCGGGTTGGGGAATAGAATACGGTGAAAGCTCGGAGCAGACTGTGATCAGGGAAATAAAGGAGGAAATAGGCCTTGAGATAAAGCCGGTGAGGCTCATCAAGGTGTTTGAGATGATACTCCCCAAGATCAACACGCACAGGATAATATTTTTCTATCTTGCCAAGGCTGTCGGAGGCGAGGTGAAACTGACAAGCGACATAGACGAGATAAAGTGGGTCTTTCCAGAGGAGATATCAAAATTAGAAAATTTGGGGGATACAGTCATGCCAATCCTAAGCGAAAGCGGGCTTATTTGACTTTTACTTGATTTTGCAGGGAGGCGCCATAAGTAGGCTGCAGCATCTTGTTTCTAATAGCATCCTGTAGATCGGCGAATCTTTTCACTTCATTGAGCAGGGCCGCCCCCATTTTGGGGTTTTTTGAATTCTTTTTTGCAATGCTTATTATGTGGGAATAGGTGGATTCTTCCTTGCAGATGTGGAAGGGCTTCTTGAGGGCCTGGTTCTCCTGCTCACACATCCTAAAGAAGGCGGAAGGGTCTACAGAGAAGATCATCGTAAGCATCTGATTTATCCTATTTCGAGCGTCATCAGCAGCGGCTGGAAGATCCTTTGGGGACACGCCTATACTTACAATCGTGTGGATAATGTTCGAACCTCGGGCATTGAAGAGTGATGCGAGATCTATTTTTTCCTGTTCGTAATATTCGAGGGACTTCTTGAAAGCGTCGAAAGTGCCGATTGTTGCGACATTTTGGAGAAGACAGTTCCCGTTCCCATTCATCGGGGTAGTGAGTATCTTTTTATCCTGCTTTAGGAAAAATTCGAAGACAGGATAGGAGCCGTATACCATAGATTTGTATGCGAGATTCGAGATTGTCTTTTTGAGGGCTGGCAGGTTTTCCCCCTTTGTCTCCTTCTTTATTGTCTCGAGAAGCGAGCTGACCGTTTCTACGTCGTTTCGTGTGATGGCGTCCTCTATTAGCTTTAAGTTTGACGAGATTTCCGACATTAGGCACTACCAGAAGCAATTTCGCTTGACATTTTGACGAAATACATATTGATGCTAAGAATAAAAACTTATTGTTGCTTTTCGTATTGCAAAACAATAAACTCAGGGTCTTTCGAGAGATTTTATCTGCTCCACTATGTCCGGGATTACGACTGCAGCCTGTATGTGCACCCTATATCTTAGCTCCTTGTGTGCGTAGTCACTGTAGCTGCCAAAAAATACGAATTCGGAGGAGCGCAGCATCTGATTCTCGAATTTTTTTACGGTTAGCCGATCCCGTGGCAAATCATCGTCAAGCACCTGGACGACTTTCGGCCTGCGGTTTATGTCCTCGCTGCTTATGCCCATCTTTGAAATTTGGATTTCGACTGGTATCTGGTTTTTATCGCAAACGCTCAGAAAGCCGTCCACCAGGGACAGGTTCATCCGCCTATCTTCCTGGGGTCTGCCGTTTCTCATCGTTATAGTTAGCGGCGGTGTTGCCTTGAAGCCTATCGCCTTGACAACATTATCCCTCTGAAAGTAGATGTCTAAATCCACCCCCACTCCACCTAGAACATGGTCAAAATACGCGAAGCGGTGCGACGTCTTTATACGCGGCATCTCGACATTTGCGACTTCCATGTTCTGAATCCTTTTGGGGGATTTAAATAGCTTAACTAGTGTTCGTATAGTAGAAATCCTCTGATTACGACGAAAGTCACCATTTGCAGGTATCGGTGTACGTTGTAAACAATGTCTATAATTTTTAGCTCCTTTTTGCGCATGTACCACAATCTGCTCCGTAACTCGTCTCCAAACTTTCTTTTCTGCA
>JAGWHA010000052.1 GCA_028867095.1 Microcaldota archaeon
GCAAGCTATGCGTTTGTGAACGGCTCCCTATCGGTGTTGCCATATTTCTCATCAATTCAGAACATGACTGCATGGTACATCCCCCAGAGCGCGCAGTGGCTTGCAACAGTCCCTGCCACAAACCCGCTAACAGGGGAGCGCTTCTATGCATCGTTTCTTCTCTACGATTCGAATTTGACTCTGGTCAGGCCATACATACAGACTGTATCCACCTCCAAGGTGGTCAGCAACTATGTGGTCTCACGTGGCGTCGTGCAGCTTAGCGGTAAAGTTGCATGCCTTCAGCAAAAGCCGCTGCAGCAGTACTGGTTCATCGACCCTTATGCTCCCGGGTCGATTGCAAGCCTCAATAACCTAACCTCGATACAGCAAAGGTTCGGAAGCGGCCTAAACGCAACCATAAAAATAGTTTCGGGAAGCGCTACGCTTGCAATCGCAGAGAAGCAGAACGTGAACAACACCCAGGCGCTGGGCAAGTACATCTTCTGCGCCGCCCCGCAGCAGAACTTCACAAGGTTCGTCGCCAACCTGCAGTCGTTCTTCTCAAATTCATACGTCCCTCCCTCATTCCTTGCGCAGCTTGCAAACCAGTCAAGGTTAAACCTCAGCTCGCTAAACAGCTGCATCGCAACTTCGACGCCGACCCTAAATGCGCAGGTGATTTTGGCCCAGTACTACAACATCACTGCCACTCCATCGGTGGTGACGGATTGCACTTATCAGTCAATACCGCAGACCGCAACCCAGGCGGTGTGCTACGCAAACAGCACCCTGTGCTGAGGATTTAATGAGGCACATAATCGTAGGAGTGGATCCCGGCAAGACCGCCGCCATAGCCTGCATTGACCTCGAGGGAAATCCGGTTTACATCGACTACTCAAGGTTTGTCGGGTTCGACTGGTTTGTCGACAGGATAAAGAGCGCCGGCACTCCCGTGATAATCGCAAGCGACAAGAAGAACTCAACGCACGTAATAAATAAGCTTGCCGCAGCATTCGGATCAAAAATCTTCGTTCCAAGGGAGGACATAAGCGTAAAGAGAAAGGAGGAGGCGATCGCAGGAAAGAAGATCAGCAATCTCCACGAGCGCGACGCGCTTGTCGCGGCCCTAACCGCATACAATTCTTACTCTCACAAGTTCCAGCAGGCAGAGAAGCTTGCGCGCAAGACAAGCTATGAAAACATCGATATGCTGAAGGCGATGGTCGTGAAGAAGTACTCGATGCACGACATCATAAACGAGAAGAAGGCGGGAAAGAGAAAATAGCCCTCAGTTCGCGGAATCCATGAAAGCGCTGAACTCCTGCTCGACATTCTCCTTTCTCATTATGTTCATGTCTCTCTTCTTTGCGCCCCTTTTGTATGCAGCTAGCCCCTGAGCTGTGAAGGCATACTCATTTCCCGCAGGCGTAGTGATCTTTTCCACCGATCCCACAAATATCATGTTGTGCAGGTTCATGTAGGCCGCCTCGAAGTAGAGCTTTCTCTCTTTCTTGTTGATGAATCCTAGAGCATCCTCGAAGAGTACTTTGTAGCTTATCGGAGTGAGGTGTTTTGCAAGAGAGTCTTCCAGCCGCCTGTCCATAAGCTTTCTGTCTGAGCTGCAGATGCAATAGCAGGCGTTGTGCGCACTGTTGAGTGATGGCTCTTCCGACTTGTTCTCGCCCAACCTCCTTCCGAATATCTTAAGCATATTATTACCAAATCAGGTTCGATTTCATACTATATATTGCTTTCTCATAATTTGGCTCACAAAATATTTCTGGAATAAATTCCGAAATAAAATATCGAACAGTTTAAATAGATAATCAGTGAATTATTTTCAAGTAACGCTTCAGTTGGTGAAACAATGTCGGAATACACGCACTCGGAACACGCAAGGGAGGGAAACATACCGGAAAATGTCGTCTATGTGGGCAAGAAGCCTGCTATGAACTACGTCCTCGCAGTTGTGACCCAGTTCAACAACGGCGCCAAGTCGGTGACGATAAAGGCGAGGGGCAACACGATAGGGAGGGCAGTTGACGTCGCAGAGATTGCAAGGAACAGGTTTGTGATGGACACAAAGGTCCAGAACATCGGCATAAGCTCCGAGGAGATAACAAACGAGGACGGCACGACATCAAAGGTCAGCGCAATCCAGATAATCCTTGCGAAATAATTTTTCTTCTGCTTCTACTTTTTCTTATTCTTCGCGTTTAGGATCTCTGTTGAGCTGAGCATTCCAACGCAGAGCATGTCCTCCGAGTTGTTCACCACCGGCACGCGCGCAAGGTGCTTCTTGATTAGGACCTTTGCGGCATCGTCAAGCTCAGCCTCCGCCTCCACATAGCTAAAGTTCTTCTTCATTATGCGCTCTACAGGCGTCGTCTCTATCTCGCAGCCCGACCTTATCGCCTTCTCTATCTCCTCGCGGGTGAGCGTGCCTATCAGCGTGCCACCGTATAGGACTGGAAGAAGGGGGACAGCGCTGCGCTCCATGAGCCGCATTGCCGCCTGGAGCTTGGTGCTCTTTGCTACGCCCACAATGTGCGTCTGCATCACCGAGTTCACATAGAGCATTACTACCCACGAAACTGGGTAATCAAACCTTTTAATCTTTTCTAGCCCATAAGATTTGATTTTGATGCTGCGCACGCACTACGTTTCCCAGATCAGGCCGGAGATGGAGGGGAGGAGCGTGCGCATTGCAGGATGGCTCCACGAGGTGCGAAACATCGGCAAGATCTCCTTCATGCAGGTGCGCGACCACACCGGAATAGTTCAGGTGACGGCAAAGTCGGGGGAGGTCAGCGAGGAGATAATAAGGAGCACCCAGATGCCGAGGGAGAGCGTCATAGTGGTGGAAGGAACCGTGAAGAGGAACGCCCAGTCAAGGCTGGGGTTTGAGATTGTCCCGGAAAAGATAACAAACCTGAACCCCCTGCAGGAGAGGATTCCATTCGACGTGACAAGCAAGGTTCCTGCTGAGCTTGACACAAGGCTAAACCACAGGCACATAGACCTTAGAAGGCTCGAGACCACCGCGATATTCAACATAGAGTCGACAGTCCTCTCAAGCTTCAGGACGATTTTGGCCAAGCAGGGGTTCCAGGAGATAAGGGCGCCCTCGATAGTGGACGCGGCGACAGAGGGCGGCGCGGAGCTCTTCTCGATCAAGTACTTCGAGAAAAACGCGTATCTTGCGCAGTCCCCCCAGCTCTACAAGCAGCTCGCGGTCATCGGGGGGATGGACAGGGTGATGATGGTGCTTCCGGTCTTCAGGGCGGAGAAGTTTGACACCCCCTTCCACCTAAACGAGTCCACGCAGATGGATATCGAGATGGGGTTTGCCGACCACAACGACGCGATAAAGATGCTAGTCAAGGTTGCATCCGCAATAGAGTCCGATGTGGCAAAGAAAAACCCCGCGGACCTTGAGAGGCTCGGGGTCAGGCTTGAAAGGTCAAGGGCCACGGTTCTAACCTACAAGAAGGCGATCGACAAGCTGAGCGCCAACGGCCACAAGATAGAGTTCGGCACCGATTTCAACAGGGAAAACGAGGCGATGCTGCAGTCGCTTTGCGGCGAGATGCTGATAATCAAGGAGTACCCCACGGCGCTGCGGGCATTCTACAGCATGCCGAGCGCGAAGAACCCAGAGATAAGCAACAGCTTCGACATGCTCTATAAGGGAATCGAGATCTCAAGCGGAGCGCAGAGGATCCACCTGCCGGATCTTCTCGAGCAGGCGATAGAGAAGAGGGGAATGGACCCCAAGAACTTCGAGTTCTACCTCACAGCATTCAAGGAGGGCGCCCCGCCGCATGCGGGCTGGAGCATAGGCATGGAGCGATTCACGATGAAGCTTGCGGGACAGCACAACATACGCGAGGCCTCGATGTTCCCAAGGGACAGGAGCAGGATAATCCCGTAAGCTATTTAAATACCTTATGCGATAGATTTGATGTTCCATGGGAAATAAAAGCGCCCAATCTTCTACTGAGTACCTTCTAACCTACGGATGGGCGTTTCTA
>JAGWHA010000053.1 GCA_028867095.1 Microcaldota archaeon
TAGGGATTTGAACCCTAGCATTCACTAAAGAAAACGGGCCCTGAACCCGTCGCATTTGGCCAAGCTCTGCCACCTCCGCATTAGAGTATAATTAAGGGAGAAGGCTTTAATTGGCTTACGCTTTAGACGTAGACAAGGACGAAGAGCTCGTCGAGTTCCTCCATCGTCACGTCCGCTATGGCGGAGAGGCTCGAACTCTCTGGCACGCTCAGAGAGAGCTTGATGTTGAAGAGCTCCCGGACTATCCCGTCCTCCTCCTCGTTGCTCATGCGCTGGGGCCCCTTGCCGCTCAGCTTCCTGGCTAGCTTCTCCATCCCGGAGAGGGTTGCCTTTGAGAGGGACCTGAGCTCCTTGCCCTCGCCCATCCTGATCCTCCTTTCCACCGCCGCCCTTATCACGTCCTGAATCTGGCGCAGTATCTCCACAAAGCGCTCGTCATGGCTGTGGTCCTTTCGCACGCTCGCCCTTGCGAGAACAAGGGACCTGCACTGCACAATCGCCAGTGCCGTGGCGGTCAGGCAGGACGCCTCCTCTCCTGATGTGGAGGTGCCTATTTTCTCAATCAGGTACTGATCGGTGTACTCGAGCACTGCAAAGAACTTCCTGAGATTCTGCCGCGTTATGATGGCGCTTGCCGAGGAGATGGCTGATAGCGTGAAATCGAAAGAGCCAAGTATCCTGCTGAGCTGGGCAACTCCGTTTGGGGTCCCCAGTATGTCAAAGGAGTCTATGAGCGCGTTTCTGGCGTTGGTTATCTCCCTGATCATGCTCTGCTGGCCCGCCCTGCCTGTTCGCGGCTTGGCGTCGACCACCTTCTCGCCCTGCCCGCCATCCCCTCTGATGCCGATCCCGGTCTCGTTTGCCCGCTCCGGGGGCTTTTTGTCCAGGCTTCCCTTCGGCTCCTTTCTGATTCTCCAGCGCTCGAACATAATCCCACCTATCTGATGGGCTCTTGGGGGTTTTAATCTTTTTCTGATGATTCGTTTAACTTAGATGGCGCAAGCTTTATATGATTGCCACGGAAAGAGTTAAGCATGGCGAAAATCGGACTCGCGGGGGCAACGGCAATCGGGCTCGGGGCGATAATAGGCGCTGGAATATTCGTGCTCAGCGGCACGACGATCAACCTCGCTGGGTCTGGGGCACTGGTCGCCTTCATAATAACTGGTTTCGTTGCGGTCATACTTGCCCTCGAGCTTGGCGAGCTCTCAAGCGAGATGCCAAACGAGCGGGGCGCAACATACTCCTTCACCTACAACGCGTTTGGCAGCGAACTCGGGTTCATAGGCGGGATACTGCTCTACCTCGGCTACGTCGCTGCGGTCGCGACGATTGCCCTTGGGTTCGGCACGTACCTCTCATCTGCGCTTGGCGAGGCGAGCCCCATCTACACATACGGGTTCTCGATCCTGCTGATGGTCGCGCTGATGCTGATAAATTACAGGGGGATAAGGAACACTGCAAGCACCGACCTTGTGCTCGTGGTCTTCAAGATCCTCGTGCTGGCGCTCTTCATCCTCTTCGCCGTCTTCTTCGGCACCTGGACTGCGCACCAGATAGCCGGGTTCTTCAACGGCGGGATGGGCGGGATCTTCGCGGCCAGCGTGATTGCGCTGTTTGCATATGCGGGGTTCCAGTCCATCGCCTCGCTGACCCCGGACATAGAGGGCGGCGGGAGGACCGCGGCAAAGGCGATAATAATCTCGGTGGTGATCAGCATGATCCTCTACGTGGGGGTCACGGTCTCGCTTCTTGCGCTCGTCCCAGGAAACCAGTTTGGGCTGGTCGCAAACCCGCTCAGCTACGCGCTCAGCACTGTGCACGCCCCCTCGTGGCTCTTTGTTTTGATAACAATCGGCGCGCTAGTCGCGACCACCTCGGCGACCCTCTCGATGATGGTGGGCGGGTCAAGGACGCTCTACCAGATGTCGGTCGACGGGCTGCTCCCGAAGAGCTTTGACAGGCTCAATTCGCGCAGGGCCCCTGCGAACGCGCTCTTGCTGACCACGGTTCTCGGGATCGCGTTCCTCTTTGCAGGGAACATCTACATAATAGCGGCGATCAGCAACTTCGGGATACTCTTCAGCTTCCTGCTCACCGGGCTTGCGCTCATAAAGATAAGGCGGATAAGGAACCACTACAAGGAAAAGCGCGGAATCCTCGGGGATGGAAGCACCGTGAAGTTCAAGAACATCTTCCAGATGCCGCTATACCCCTACCTTCCGATAATCTCGATAGTCGCAATCCTGATATTCTTCTACGCCTTCCCAAACGGAGTGATCAGCACGGGTCTTGCGCTCACGCTTGCAGCTATGATCGTCTACTACGTCCTAAGGGAGATAAAGGACAGGCCTGTGATAAAGGTCAGGTTCTTCGACAAGTGATCTGATGCTCATCGGGATAATAGGGGCGCCGAACAAGGGCAAGAGCACGCTCTTCTCTGCCCTTACAATGGCAAGCGCGGAGATCGCGGACTACCCCTTCACGACGATAAAGCCAAACCATGGAGTCGCTTACGTCGCAAGGGAGTGCGTCGAGAGGGAATTGAAGGTCAGGTGCACTCCGAAAAATGGGATATGCAAGGACGGCACACGCTACATCCCGATTCAGATAGTTGACGTAGCAGGCCTTGTGCCTGGCGCCCATCTTGGAAAGGGAATGGGAAACCAATTTTTGACCGATGCGATCTGCGCGGACGTCTTGATCCAGGTTGTTGACCTTTCAGGGAAGACCGATGTCAGCGGCAACAGCGCCGAGAATGCCAATCCCGCAGAGGACGTCAGGATGATAGCCGATGAGCTTGCGCACTGGATCTGCGGCATAATCAAGAAGCACATTTCGGGAATTGCAAAAAGAAAGGACGGGGCGAAGGCACTCCATGAGATGCTTGCGGGGCTTAGGGTGAGCGAATCGCAGATCGAGCAGGCAATAAGCGCCTGCAGCCTCACCTCCTCAAACATAGGGTGGGATGATTCCGACATCGGTGCATTTTCAAGGGAGCTTCTTAGGATAAGCAAGCCCCTTGTCGTCGCGGCGAACAAGGCTGACGTGGCACCGCCTGGCGCTCTTGAAAAACTGAGGGAGGAACTGAAAGGATTCACGGTTGTGGGGTGTTCGGCCGCAATAGAGCTTGCGCTCAAGAAGGCCGCAAAGGCTGGAGCAATAGATTATAATCCTGGAGAGAAGGATTTTGGGATAATCGGAAGCCTGAGTCCCGAGCAGACAAAGGCGCTTGAATACATGAGGGCGTTCGTGAAGAAAAACGGGACAGGCGTTCAGCGGCTGCTCAACAGCGTTGTCTTCGACGTGCTGAAAATGATAGTTGTCTATCCGGTGGAGGATGAGGGCAAGTACACAAACCACTTCGGCGAGGTTCTGCCTGATGCCCTGCTTGTCGAGCGCGGAAAGAACGTCCACGACCTTGCTGCAAAGATCCACAGCGACCTCGCAAGGAATATGCTCTACGCGATTGACGCCAAGAGGAGGATGCGGGTCAACAGGGAGTACGAGCTGAAGGACAGTGATGTCATAAAGATCGTCAGCGCCGCGAAGTGATCCTCAGATCATCTTCCTAAGATACGAGAGCGAGGCGAAGATTACCGATGTGGCGATCAAGAGCCCTGAGGGGATCGCTATCCAGAACTGGAGGAGGAAGCTGTTGTCAGGCTGGGAGCCCGAGAGGCTGTAGAACATCACCAGGTATATGACCGCAATCACGACAAGGTAGACAAAGCAGCCGTATATCCCGTTGAGGAAGCCCGCCCTTGCCGCCTTCCTTGCGCCGTTTGCGCTCTTTCCCACCAGGGTGCC
>JAGWHA010000054.1 GCA_028867095.1 Microcaldota archaeon
TTTAAGAGTGCTGAATTATATTTAGTAGCATGCCAGGGTGGCAGAATCCGGTAACGCGTGCGCCTGGAAATTTATTCCCGTGAGCGCATGGCCGCAAGGCCTTTAGGGTTCAAATGCATCATGCTGAATATCCCTACCCTGGCGTATTCGAGTAAAGAAAGTGTTTAGATGAGTGAAGAGAAACATGGCAAGCCAATGATGAAGAAGCAGGAGGAGCTTAGCATCGTTAGAATCGCAGGGCGAGACATCAACGGCGCATTTCCGATTCCAAAGGCGCTCAACCAGGTCAAGGGAATAGGGCTAAACATGGCACACGCAATTGCGGTCGTCACGGAGAGGGCCCATAACATAAAGAAGAACGTGCAGATCGGCTCGTTGACAGAAGCGGAGATTGACAAGCTGGAGGAGGTAATAAAGGAGCCAGCAAAATACGGAATACCTACTTACTTGCTTAATAGGCAACGGGAGCCTGAGACAAACCAGAACGTGCACCTTGTCGGAAGCGATTTGATTGTAAAGCAGAAGCAAGAAATCGAGGCAGAGATAAGAAAGCAGTCCTGGAGAGGGTACAGGCACCAGTACGGACAGAGAGTGAGGGGACAAAGGACAAGGTCTACCGGCAGAACGGGAGACACAATCGGGGTCATGAAGAAGAGCGCAGCTGGAGCTGCGGCACCTGCAAAGCCGGCTGAGGAGAAGAAGAAGTGATAGAATGGGAGCTCCAAAGAAATTAAGGAAGACGTACGAAAAGCCCGGCTTTATGTGGGAGAAGCAGAGGATCGACGAGGAGCACAAGATACAGGAGAGGTTCGGTCTCAAGACGCTCAAGGAGGTTTGGATTGCTGCATCAGAGCTTAGAAGGATTAGGAGAAGGGTCCGAGAGGTCCTCTCTGGAAAGGCAACCCCTGAGGTCGGAAGGCAAATTGTCGCAAGGCTTGTGAAGTACAATATCGTAAGCAGCGGCGCGGTGCTGGACGACCTTTTGATAATCAATATTGACGCAATCCTGGGAAGGAGGCTCCAGAGCCTGGTCGCAAACAAGGGACTGGCGAAGTCAACAAAGCAGGCAAGGCAGCTGATCACCCACGGCTTCATCGCAGTAAACGGAAACCGGGTCACGGCGCCAGGATATTTGGTTCCGGGAGACGAGGAGAGCAAGATAGCATACTACAAACCATTCAAGATTGAGACGCCGCTTGTGACCAAGACGGAGAATGCCAAGGTCCCTGAGGCGCTCGCAGTTGAAGTGAAGGAAGAGACAAAGTGAATGCATGGCAAAGAAAGCACCCGCAAAGGCAGAGAAGAAGCAGGAGCAGACAACGAAGAAGAAGAGCGACGTCAGCCTTGAGGTAGAGGTGCAGGCGGCTGCGCAGAAGTTCAAGCCAAAGGGGACAAGATGGGGAGTCGCCCACATATACGCATCAAAGAATGACACGATCATAACGCTCACGGACCTCTCTGGGGCCGAGACCCTCGCGATCGGAAGCGGAGGAATGGTGGTCGACAACGACCACGAGGAGGGAATGCCCTACGCAGCGATGCAGGCAACCTACAAGGTCGCGGCAAAGGCGATCGAGAAGGGAGTGACCCACATTAACATAAAGATCAGGGCACCAGGAGGCCACGGCACAAAGACGCCGGGATCTGGAGCTCAGGCAGTGGTGAGGGCGCTAGCAAGAAGCGGCTTTAGGATAGGAAGCATCGAGGACGTAACGCCAATACCGACGGATTCTACAAAGAGATCAGGAGGAAGAAGGGGAAGGAGAGTCTAGATTCTGTTCTTCAAACTTTGACAGAGGCATTTGCCAGGCTCGCCAGGACATCCACATTATCCCCACTTGAAGCCTTGAAGTTCTTGATTGCCTTGCACTTGACGCACTTGTATGTTATCACATAGCCGTCATCCTGGTAAACAACGTTTATCGGCTGAAGCTGGCCTCTGCAGCGCGAGGCACGATCCCCGGGCATCACATCGACATGCAGGCCCCAAAGGCAGTTTGGGCAATGGTCGGTATAGCCGTTTCCCTTCACTTCGGTCCCGCACTTTAGGCACGTAAAGTTCTCAACAACTCGCCTAAAGCGCCGTGCGCCAAGTGAACTCTTGCTTTCTTCCCCCATCAAAACACCACGAATTCCGCAATCAGATACAGTGCGATCAGTACGGCTGGTACGCTGAAGTTGTCATCAAGCTTTATCGGGAGGGTCTCCACCACAGTAGCAAGGACGGCCAGAGGGATTGCCAGTGGCCCGTAAAGGGCGTACGGAAGGATGGCGACAGAGAGGAAGTAGGCTATTGCGCCTGCGATGCTCTTCCTCTTGTTGTAGGGGAGCTTGCGCTTTCCGAACCTTATCCCGATTATCGTTGCAAGAGCGTCCCCGATGAAGATCGCAAAGAAGATTATCACAACGTACCTTGCATCCTGGACGAATCCGATCGTCGCGAGCGCGCCTATTGCAAGCCAAGCGGCCCCCTGCCCGAACTTTGTGTAGCTCCTCTCAAGGTTCCTAAGCGATGCCGCCACCTTTGTCTGCGCGTTTGCTGCGCCGTAGTTGACCGTAAGATAGCCGAGGAGTATCAGCAATATTATGACAAATTCCGCATGGGAGGCCTTTATCGAGTAGAAGAGTAGCAAAATTATTGCGCCAAAAACTATCTGGGCGATGTCCCTGTTGGTCTCGACCCTATTGTCAGTCTCTTTGGGCCGGTTGAACTTTATTTGCGAGAACTCGCATATGAGCCCTAGCAGCATCGCCTGTGCAACTACGCTTACGCTCAGGTACTGGACGCCAAAGAAGAGGTAGATTATCCCGATTAGCACCAGGAAGAATCCTTCCTTTGAACTGTAAGTAAAGGCGATCAGATCGAATATCACAAGGATTGATGCGAAAAGCAGGGCATTTGCGCCTTGGTAGATTGAAAGTATCGAGCCGAGAACAAGAAGTGCCGCAAGCGGCAGCAGATCTTTCCACTTATCGCTCCTTGCAATCCGGTAAACTAGCAGCGTGAGCGAGATCAGGTAAAATACCGGTAAAAGGTCTGCCATTGACTTTCCTATAGAGATAGAATTGGTACAAAACCTATAATAATTATGTTCGGCGCATAGCTAGAGTAAGTGGTTAGGTGAAGGTCAGGATTTTTGATACAACCCTCAGAGACGGGGAGCAGACGCCTGGCGTGGCGCTGAGCCCTGAGCAGAAGCTTGGAATAGCGACCAAGCTCGACGAGCTGGGGGTCGATGCGATTGAGGCTGGCTTCCCCATAATCTCGGACGGGGAGATGAAAGCTGTTAGGGGGATCTCCAGGGCCGGGCTTAAAGCTGACATCTATGGGCTTGCAAGAACAAGCAGGAGGGACATAGATGCTGTGGTAGAAGCAGGGCTCGAAAATGTCCACACGTTCATAGCAACATCCGACATCCACATGCAGTACAAGCTGAAGCTGGGAAGGGAGCAGGTGATGGAGAGGGCCGTTGAGTCGATAGAGTATGCGAAGTCTAGGGGCCTTATGGTGGAGTTCTCGGCGGAGGACGCGACAAGAAGCGACAGGGAATTCCTAAAGCGGATATTCAAGGCCGCAAAGTCGGCAGGGGCAGACAGGCTGGACATACCCGACACCGTAGGCTACGCCACGCCGCAATACATCGCAGAGATAACACGCGATGCGATCAGCGCAACCGGGCTTCCGATCAGCGTGCACTGCCACAACGACTTCGGGCTTGCGGTTGCGAATGCGATTGCAGGAATCCAGGCAGGGGCGCAGTGCGCCCACGTAACGATCAACGGGATAGGCGAG
>JAGWHA010000055.1 GCA_028867095.1 Microcaldota archaeon
TAGCCTACAAGGAGGGTTCGCTCGAGCTGGGCACAGTATGCGGAAAGCCATACTCTGTCAACGCGGTAGCGATAATGGAGCCAGGGAACTCGAACATACTCGAGGAGAATTACGTTTAACGGTGTTATATTGCCAAGAGGAGAATTTGCAGCGAAAGAACTGATCAAGAAGAGAAAGCACCAGCGAATGCTCAAGAAGTGGTGGAAGAGAAAGTACTTCAAGAACAAGGCCAAGTACGACGCTGTCGGAACGGTCCCAAGGGCAAAGGCAATCGTACTACAAAAGTTCGCAGTCGGTCAGAAGCAACCTCACTCGGGGCAGCTTAAGTGCGTTCGAGTGCAGCTGATCAAGAACGCAAAGGTCGTCGGCGCATTCGTGCCTGGCGACGGAACGATAAACTTCATCGATGAGCACGACGAGGTCACAATCCAGGGTCTCGGAGGCTCACAGAGGGGGCAGATGGGATGCATACCAGGAATGAAGTACCGAGTGGTCGCGATCAACGGGGTTGACGTTTACCAGATCATAAAGGGCAAGAAGGAGAAGCCAAAGAGATGATAAGATGGCAGATGAGATAGTCGCAAACAATCAAGAGAAGAAGCCGGCAAAGCCAAGGAAGTCTGCTGCACCTGTAGTAGAGGCGGCCACCGAGGCCGCTGCCGAGGCGACGGAGTCAAAGCCAAGGTCAAGCAGAAAGAAGTCCTTTGACACGGGGATTGAGGAGGCGCTTCTCTTCGAGAAATACAGCTACAAGGACGTCGTGATAAACGACCTATCCCTCGCCAACTACATCAACATGGTCCCAAAGAGCTACCCTAACGTATACGGGAGGCAAAAGCACCAGGGCAACGTCAACGTCGTAGAGAGGCTCATGAACAAGCTCATGAGGGGAGGAACTGGCCACAAGGTAGGCGGTCACGTGATTCGAACCAAGGGGCAGCTTCAGGGAAAGAAGCTCAAGGTGATGCACGTGGTCGAGGACGCATTTGACATCATCGCAAAGAACACAAAGAAGAACCCGCTCCAGATATTTATAAACGCGCTCGAGAGGGCTGCGCCCATCGAGGACACGACAAGGGTGAGATACGGTGGCATCTCCTACAACGTCGCAGTCGACATAAGCTCGATCAGGAGGGTGAACGTCGCAATCAACAATCTCGCTTTTTCGGCCGTCATAGGTGCGTTCAAGAACAGGAAGACTCTTTCTGAGGCACTGGCAAACGAATTGATCCTTGCTTCAAACAACGACCCGGTGAGCTACGCTATAAAGAAGCGAACCGAGTCAGAGAGAATGGCGAGAAGCGCAAGATAGTGGTGGGTTTTTATGGTAAGACGAGAATTTGCTGCAGAGGAAGCGGCAAAGATAATGACCGACATCGACAGGATTAGGAACGTCGCCATCGTCGCACACGTCCACCACGGAAAGACAACGCTCACAGACTCGCTTCTCGCAAAGGCGGGAATCATCTCCAAGGCCGTCGCAGGAGACGCGCTCTACACAAACTATGAGGCTATCGAAAAGGACCGAAAGATGACCATCAAGTCGGCGAACATCTCGCTTGCCTTCCAGTACAAGGAGAAGGATTTCATAATCAACCTAATCGACACTCCTGGTCACGTTGACTTCGGAGGACACGTGACAAGGTCGATGAGGGCAGTCGACGGAGTCATCCTTGTGGTGGACCCTGTGGAGGGAATCATGCCGCAGACGGAGACGGTCGTCAGGCAGGCGCTAAAGGAGAAGGCAAAGCCGGTACTATTCATAAACAAGGTCGACAGGCTGCTCAACGAGCTCAGGCTCACACCTGAGCAGACGTTCGAGAGGCTTCTCGATCTTATCAACAGCGTAAACAAGCTGATTGCAACATACGTCCCTGAGGAATTCGTCGACCAGTGGAAGGTAAGCGTCGACAACGGAAGCGTGTGCATCGGAAGCGCAGCAAAGAAGTGGGCGATCTCAAAGAGGATCATGGAGAACCACAAGGTCACATTCAAGGACATCTTCGCCCTCACCGCCGCAAACAACGAGGAGGAGCTTCAGAGGGTCGCGCCGATCGACGAGGCAACCCTGACGATGATTATCGAGCATTTGCCAAATCCAAAGCAGGCCCAGGCATACAGAATCCCGTACCTCTGGCACGGCGACATCGCAAGCGAGGACGGAAAGGCGATGGCATCGGTTGACCAGGCAGGCAAGACAAACGGTGTTATATTCGGGGTCCAGTCGGACCAGCACAGCGGGGACATTGCAATCGGAAGGATCTTCTCGGGTTCGGTAAAGAAGGGAACGCTGCTTCACATTTCAGGAAAGGCCGAGCCTCAGAGAGTGTCTCAGGTCGGAATATACATGGGGCCTGAGAGGGTTCTTGTCGATGAGATACCTGCGGGCAACATCGCTGCGCTAATCGGAATCAAGGACCTTGCGATTGGGGACACGATCAGCGAGAACGAGATCGAGCCATTCGACCAGATCGTCCACTACTCAAAGCCGGTGGTCACAAAGGCTGTTGAGGCGAAGGACCCGCGGGACACGATGAAGCTCATTCAGGCGCTCAGGGACCTCACAAAAGGGGACCAGACGCTTGTCGTAGAGATCAACCAGGAGACGGGAGAGCACTTAATGTCCGGAATGGGAGAGCTGCACCTGGAGGTAATCGAGACGAAGCTCAAGGACGACTTCAAGATCCCGATCCAGACCAGCGAGCCTATCGTCGTGTACAAGGAGACAATCGACAAGGGCGTAAAGGACGTCGAGGGTAAGGCGCCAAACAAGCACACAAGATTCTACATGAACGTCGAGCCTCTCGAGCAGACCGTGATTGATCTCCTCGAGACCGGAGCGATCAAGGACGGAAAGCCGAAGGGCAAGACGCACGTAGAGGAATTCATCAAGGCGGGACTCACAAGAGAGGAGGCAAAGGGGATAGAGTACATCTGCAATTCATCGCTCTTAATTGACGGAAGCCACGGGGTCCAGTACCTAAACGAGGTCATGGAGCTTCTGGTCGAGGGGTTCACTGAGGCGGTAAGAGACGGGCCGCTCGCAAGGGAGAAGGTCTACGGAATAAAGGTCACAATCACGGACGCAACGATCCACGAGGACCCGGTGCACAGAGGCCCTGCGCAGGTGATACCTGCGATGAGAAGGCCGGTCTGGGCAGGAATGCTCATGGCTGGAGTCACGCTCCTTGAGCCAAAGCAGAAGTTCACGGTCTCAATACCCCAGGAGTACATGTCGGAAGTAATCACGCTGCTGCAGGGAAGGAGAGGACAGGTGCTAAACATCGAGCAGGAGCGAGAGACGGCGACGATCATCGCAAAGATGCCTGTCGCGGAGGTAATCAAGGGCTTCTCAAACGAGATGAGAAGCGCGACAAAGGGCAAGGCAATCTGGTACACGGAGTACCTGGGATTTGAGAAGATGCCAAGGGAGCTGCAGTCAAAGGTCGTAAGGGAAGTGAGGACCAGAAAGGGAGTCCCGCCTGAGCCTCCGACACCGGAGCAGTTCATGGACTGATGATAGTTATTTATATCTTAAGAACCCAGTAAATGTTACTGTTCTTATCTTGTACTTAACACCAATGAGATGAGGTGAAACTATGGCAAAGAGTTACGTAAAATTCGAAGTGTCCAAGGAAGTTTCGGACAAAGCACTAGAAGCTGTCAGACTTGCAAAGCAGAAGAATGCTGTG
>JAGWHA010000056.1 GCA_028867095.1 Microcaldota archaeon
GGAATCGCACTGGGGTAAGATGCTTGTCAAGGGATACGAGGGAATGAGCGAGCCAGAGGCGCGAGACAAGATAAAGAAGAAGCTGCTTGACGAGAAGAACGCAATGATGATCTACATAATCCAAAACGCACCTGTGCACTGCAGGTGCGGCTACGATGTCGTCGTGAAGGTGATGGACGATCAGTGGTTCCTAAACTACGGCGACGAGAAGTGGAAGGCGATGGTCAAGGACTGGTTTAAGGACATGAAGATACTGCCCGACAAGGTCAACAACGGATTCAACGCGGCGATCGATTGGATAAACCTAAGGGCTGTTGCAAGGTCACAGGGACTCGGTACGAAGTTCCCTCTAGACAAAAACTTCATAATCGAATCGCTTTCTGACTCCACCATCTACATGTCATTCTACACAATACTCCACCTGATAAGAAACGTCCCGATAGAAAAGCTCACTCCGGAGTTTTTCGACTTTGTATATCTCGGGAAGGGAGAGACAGAGGCTGTCGCAAAATCAACGGGAATAGACTTTGAGATAGTGAAGAAGTGCAGGGACTCATTCACGTACTGGTACCAGTACACCTCAAGGCACTCAGGACCTGACCTAATCTTCAATCACCTCACAATGCAGATCTTCAACCACGTTGCAATCTTCGACCATGAGTACTGGCCAAAGCAGGTCGTGGTCAACGGGATGGTCATGTACGAGGGGGAGAAGATGAGCAAGAGCCTCGGAAACATAATCCCTCTCACGGATGCGGTTGAGAGGGTGGGGGTAGACCCGCTCAGGATCGTCGAGCTGACTAGCGCTGATCTCTTCAGCGACTCGGAGTACAGCGAGAGCGCGATAAACGGGATAAAGGAGAGACTTGACTATCTAAATGATATTGTCGAGAAGATTGATGAGTATGAATCGGGGGAGCTCACCCACATCGACTACTGGTTATATTCAAAACTCAACAGAAAGATCGAGGCGGTGACAGCAGCCATGGAGTCGATTGAGCTAAGGGACTATTCGACACAGGCACTATACAACTCGATAATAGAGCTAAAGAAATACTTCGAGAGGGGCGGGGAGAATGGGATGGTGATAAAGGAGTACATGCAAAACCTTGTGCTTATGCTCCAGCCTGTTGCGCCCCACATAGCAGAGGAGTTCTGGCACAGGCTAGGCAATGACACGTTTGTCTCCAAGGAGAAGTGGCCGAATGCCGAGAAGGACATGATCAACGACAAGATAGAGGAGGGGGAGGAGCTTGTCGCAACGCTGCTTGAGGACGTCAAGAAGGCGGCTGAGCTTGTCGGAAAGAAGAACGAGGGCAAGAGGATGAGGAGCATCACCCTTGTGGTGGCAAATGAGTGGAAGCGAAGCGCGGTGAACCAGCTCGCCCAGACAAAGAACACAGGCACGGTGATAGCAAAGCTTAGGGAAGAGGGAGTGGACCCTGAGAGCGCCGCAAAGTACGTGGGCAAGCTCGCAAAGGAGATGAATAGGCTCAATCAGATCAGTATAAGCGAGGAGGACGAATACAATTTGCTCACCGAGTCAAAGAACTACTTCGGCAACGTGCTTGGGGCTGAGGTGGTGGTGGAAAAAGAAAAGGAATCGAAATCAGCAAGGGCGGAGAGGGCTGCACCGCTCAAGCCGAGCATAGAGATAATGTTCTAATTATCTCCTAATTCTCTAAATTCTCTACTTAGCCTTTGGCTTTCCCATTATGAATGATCCAGCCTTGCTGTCTCCGAGGAGCCATACCAATGTTCCGATCACTATCAAGGCAACTCCTCCCCAGATCAGGGTTGGGCTTATTCCTAGGTAGAAATCTCCGTAGAGCCAGATTGCGGTTCCAATCAGCGAGAGCACAACTCCTGCGACGATCATCTTTCCTACGTTCTTGTCGCTTAGCAGCTTCACGTCGGCATAGAGCCAGATCAGCCATCCGACAACCACTGCGATTGCGCCTGCTATTATGTAGTTAGGGCCCGCGGCATAGTCGCCGTAGAGCCATGCGACTGTTCCGATGAGGATCAGCGCCACTCCGATTATCGTAAGCCTTGTTGGCATCGCCTTCATCATCGCAAGAAGTATTATCGCAATGACAGCGATTACACCCATCAGCCCGTAGGCGTACGTGCCAAGGGAGCCGTATGAGCCGCCGGTGTATGTTCCCGTGTAAGTGCAAAGCGATCCTGTTCCGTAGCAGTTCCAGTAGGTAGGGGCGTTATTTGAGGCGTATGTCCCAGAAGGGCAGGCGTTGCAGTTAGGCGCCTGGATTCCTCCTCCAGTCACTGAAGGGACTGTTGTTGTAGGCACAGTGGTTGCAACGGTTGTCACCGCAGTCTGGTTTGTCGAGTTTGAGTTTAAGCCGCCACTTGTGTTGTTTATGGATGTGGTTGGCTGTGTCGTGGCGATGCTAGTTGAAACGGAAGATGTCGTGGAAACCCCCGTGTAGCTGCAAAGTGCACCTGAACCGTAGCAGTTCCAGTAGGTAGGGGCATTGTTTGAGACGTAAGTTCCTGAAGGGCAGGTAGCGCAGTCCGGATACCCTGAGCTTCCGGAGCCATAGCCGTACTGGGCTGAGACAAGCATAGGCGATGCCGCAATGAGCATCATCGCAAACACCATCAACATATTGTATATTTTTGCCATTCCACCTACTTTTTCCTTTGATGTTGAAGTTTTTAATACCATCGCTTCGGCAACCCGTTGGGCTCACAGCAAGGTATAAAAGGACTGATTTGGAATAGAACGTATCCAAAAAAGGATGAATTTTATGGCAAACCAGACGGCAATAATAGGGGGAATAGTAGTAGTAATAATCGTTATAGCGGCAATAGTGCTCTACAGCGGCAACGGCTCGGCAGTCACATACCAGACGACGACAGTACAGCCGACGACCACAGTTATGCCGGCGGGATCAAATGGCACAGTGGGTGGAAATACAAACAGCACCTCGACCAACAGCACCGGCCTGACAAACAGCACCTCGACTAGTGGCACAAACAGCACGAGCGTAACCTCAGTGACTGAGACTTTCAACGTGGTTGAGAGCGAGTTTGCAATAACGCCTTCGGCAATAACGGTGCTATCAGGAGACACTGTTGTCTTCAACGTCACAAACTCAGGCCACCAGACGCACAACTTGATGTTTGTGTCTGGAATAACTGGTGGAATACCTTCGCTTAGGGCAGGACAGGTGCAGCTCTTCACATTCAAGGCACCTGCGCCGGGAGTGTACACCTACGAGTCCAACTTCGGTGCGGACGCAGGATACAACATGAAGGGAACACTGACAGTTAAGTAAGGCTTGAAACCACGGTATGCCCCCTTGGGGCATACCCTTCTTTTTATTTTTCTTTGGTCTTCCAGCCCAGCCGAAATGGTTTAAATATGTTCTCATTCAATAAAATAAGGTAAAAGGAATTCTTCGTTATCGGTGTGTTTATGGGCAAATTTCCAATAGCTGACGAGCAGTTAGCAAGAATAGTTGTGTGCAGAAAGTGCAAGACAAGGAACAAGGCAGGCGCAAAGATGTGCCGAAAGTGCGGTTCCGTTTACCTTAGGCCCAAGAGCAGGGAGCTGCGGGTCAAGAAGTGATTTTTAGAAGAAAGTTGATCCAATGGTAGAACTAAACGACGTAGAAA
>JAGWHA010000057.1 GCA_028867095.1 Microcaldota archaeon
CTTTTCCTATCATTAATACACCTTAAGGATAATAGGGCAAAGTTAATTATTAAACCTTTCCCTACTAACTATTATCGGTGCTAATTTGGACGCAAAAGAGGCCTATTCAAGGACGCTTGCCGAGATGAAAAAGCACATATCCGGAAAGACCGACACGATCGAGCTGCTCTTTATCGCAATCGTTGCAAACGGGCACGCTCTGCTTGAGGGAGTGCCGGGAGTCGCAAAGACGACCATGACAAAGGCGCTTGCATCAACCATACAGGCGGACTTCAAGAGGATCCAGGGGACCCCGGACCTAGAGCCCAAGGACATAGTCGGCTACGCCTACCTTGACGACAACAACTCGCCCGCCTTCAAGAAGGGACCGATATTCACAAACATCCTGCTTATCGACGAGCTCAACAGGTCCCCTCCAAAGACGATGAGCGCGCTTCTTGAGACACTTGAGGAGCGGCAGGTAACCGCGGGAGGGGTTGACATGCAGCTTCCGAGGCCATTCACAGCCTTTGCAACCCAGAACCCGCTGCGAATAGAGGGGACCGAGCCGCTGCCAAAGGTGCTTGCGGACAGGTTCATAATGAAGATCGATGTCGACTACCCGAGCGAGGAGGAGGAGAAGGAGATGCTTCGAATCAAGGAACGGGAGGAGAAGAGCATAGTGAGCAAGATAATCAGCACGCAGGACATAATCGAGTACCAGCAGCAGGCAAAGCTAATCAAGATGCCAGATGACGTAGCAAACTACATCACCGGGATAGTCAACGCCACGCGAACCGACATCCACGTGGTTATGGGCGCAAGCCCGAGGGCGGACATCGCGCTCATGATGTGCGGGAAGGCAAAGGCGCTGATCGAGGGAAGGACCGAGGTCACAAGGGAGGACATCAAGTTCCTTGCAAAGCCTGTGCTCAGCCACAGGATTGCGGTTCGCGCCACCGGAGGAGTCGGGGTTAAGGGAATTGTCGACGGGATACTTGCGACCCTTGGCTAAGCTCTATTTTTATCCAAGAAGGAAATTAAATGCACACAGATCCATTCTGTCCGCAGTTTACCGAGTTGACGTGGATGGTAACGCTTGCACTGTTGACGTTTCCATAGGTGTCTCTAACTATGAGGGTAGCGGTGTAGTTCCCCCCTACGGAGTAAGTATGGGTATACATGCCTGCCGCGGTGGTAATTCCGTCGCCCCATTTTATGACTGAATTTTGCCAGTCTATCGCAGCGCCAGGTGCGGTAGGACTTGCATTGCCGCTGAGCGACACGCTAAGCCCGCTAATAGCAGGTGGATTTATTGATACTAGAGGTGGCGATGTTCTTGATGTGTTTGTGGAGGACGAAGAAGAGCTGCTGCCACTAAAGGAGACAGCTGTTTGTGCATATGCCGCATTCGCGCATCTGTCGTAGACAGTCACGTTTATCTGATAATTGCCCGCTGACGGATATGTGTGGGTGTAGTGTGTGAGGGCGCTCTTTGTGCCGTCGCCCCAACTGATCAATCCGCCGGTTACACTTGCACCCACATTGCCGCTAACTTTTATGCTTAGAGGCCCTGTTATTGATGGCTGGTTGAGTGAGATAGTTGGAGAACCAGAGCAGGTTATGCTGCCGGAGCCACCGCTTGATCCTTGAGGGACGCCCACGCTGGTGCTTGCACTGTTTCTGTTCCCGTTGGTGTCAACCACTGAGATGAGTATTGGATAATTGCCCTGCCTTGAATATGTATGGGTGTAGCTTGTTGCAGAAGTGTTTGTGCCGTCGCCCCAGTTGATGGTTGATGAACCCCAGTTTATAGACGCCCCCTGGGCGGTTGCATAGATCGTGCCGCTTAGGGTAACATTGTAGCCGCTCACCTTGGGCGGATTAACCAGAACAAATGGAATCGAGGTTGTTGAACCTGTGCCGCCTGTCGATCCCAGGTTTACAGAGGTGTATCCGTATCCCACGTTGTTGCAGGCATCGCGCACAGTCACATTTATTTGGTACGTTCGCGCAGAGGTGTAGACATGAGTATACTGGCTCAATGAGGTGGTCGAGCCGTCGCCCCAAGTTATCGTTCCGCCCGTAACTCCTGCACTTAGCGTGCCACTAATCCTAACAGTTAGCGGACTTGTTATGGTAGGCTTGTTGAGAGAAACACTAGGACTGCTTCCGCATCCGCCTCCCCCAGGAGTGGATCCAGAACCGCCTCCTCCGCCGCCCGCAGAAGGATACACAGATACAGGATCAATAAGTGATGCCCTATTTCCGTAGGAGTCTATAGCAGTCACTTTTATGTTGAATGTTCCCGAGTCCGCATAAGTGTGAGTGTATTCAGTATAGCCATTTGTGACGTTTCCATCATTCCAATCAATCAGAAGATTTGCTATTGTTGCGCCATAGACCTGGGGATTAGGGGTGGCTGAGCCCGTTATCGTGACTGTAAGTCCGTTGATTATGGGTCTAAAGCTTATACTTGGAGCCGTGTTTGGAGATGAATTAGTGCCTCCCCCTACAGGAATGAGAACTATCGGGATTGACAGAGTGCTTATATCGTTTAGTGTATCGTATACTGTGAGTTTTATTGTATAGCTTTTGTACTGTGTGTATTTGTGGGCATACTGTGAAAATGAGGTAACGGTCCCGTCATTCCAATCAATTGTCGACCTTGACCAGTCTATCTTAGCCCCTGCAGCCTTTGGAATTATCGAACCTGAGAGACTTACCAATAAGTTGTTTATCGTCGGGGCCCCAACCTGTATTAGAGGATTTGGATTGGGTGTGCTAACAGAGGTGACTGAGGTGTATGTGGAGACACGCACCTGATTGGAGTTGCCTCCACTATCTTGGACCGTGACAGTTATTATGTGCTGCCCCGAACCCGCGTACATGTGTGTTTGTGGAAAGTTCCCTATTGTTGTGTTGCCGTCGCCCCAGTTCCAACTAACTGCAACTATTGTGGCAGAGGATGACTGCGCCTTGTCAAAGCCGTTTACAATCACCGTCGCTCCGTCACTCTGCACATTTGGAGTGTCAACCACAATCTCAGGTGGCATCGATAGTATCTGAGAGCCGCTTGCGAAAGGGAAGATATTGAGGGAAGCTATCGCCTGTCCGGTGTTACCCTGAGAATCCTGCGCGGAAATTGTTATCTGAAAGGTACTTTGATAGGCGTATCGGTGAATTTGCGGACAATTGCCGGTATTAGTTGTGCCATCGCCCCAGTTCCAGTCTATCTCCCTCAAGCTCGCTCCTGAGGCGGTGATTCTCGTGGAGCAGGATACGGAAACATTGTAGCCGTTTATCTGCACATTGCCCACTGTGACCACAGGTGGCTGATTGTTGATGGACTGCGCGTTTACAGAAGAAAATGCAAAAAAGGTAAGAGCAAAGAGAGCCACGATTATTCCAGTGGGCCTTGAAGTCAACTGGACGGAGTTTCTTTTGGAATTGCCTTTAGGCATGAAATGGTTGTATATTTTCTAATTTATAAATATTTGTTATCTTTCGTATAGTAGAAATCCTCTGATTACGACGAAAGTCACCATTTGCAGGTATCGGTGTACGTTGTAAACAATGTCTATAATTTTTAGCTCCTTTTTGCGCATGTACCACAATCTGCTCCGTAACTCATCCCCGAACTTTCTTTTCTGCA
>JAGWHA010000058.1 GCA_028867095.1 Microcaldota archaeon
CCCGTCCGCCTCCAACTCGTGCAGGTGCTGGCTCACCGTAGACGGGGAGAGCCCGAGCTCCTCGCTTATCTCGCTGAGCGTCCTTTCCTTTTTTGAAATCATCCCAAGAATAGCGTTCTTTGTGCTGCCCGTCCTTCCCATCGCATCCGTAATTAAGTTTGATTAAAGGTTTAAATACCCTTCCCAACGTTTCGGTTTTGTTTCGGTTTTCCGGGTGCAATTCGTGGGACCATGCTCAATCCGTCAAATCCCGTAGCCATCTTGCCACATTCTTGCCCTTCTCTAAAAATTTATATAAACTTCCGCCCAATGATTGATTGGTAAACATGAAACAAATACAATTAGACGGCTACAGCAACTACATCCTCCACAGACTCGGCGCCAAGGGCGGACCGATTCCAGTTATAGAACTCAAGGAGGACATCGCAAGGAGGGGAAAGACAAAGGACGAGGCCTTCCGCCTAATTGACGCGATGAGGATAAAGGGAATTCTCACGATAGAAAATGTTGGCCAGCCGCAGGCCAAACTAACTGCGATGGGGAAGACACTCTATTCTGCAAAAAGAGAGTGATAAAATCGCCTCGCCGCCATCTCACGCAGGATGGTGAAAAACGGCAGCCCCACACAGCCTTGACCCTGTCTACCGAGTCCTGGCTCTTGACTCTTTCCTTCCCGTAGCAAGGAATTTAAATCTTAGATACTCACTTAAATCGATAAGATGCCAGCAAAAGGAAAAGCGGTGGCTAGTAGCGCGCAGGCAAAAGCAGTAGCAAAGGAACTGTCAAAGAGGAGAGTCTTCATATTCGCGGCGCTCTTTGCCATACTCGCCTTAGGAGGCCTAATAGGCGAGGAAAGTGACATGCTCGCGCACGCATTTGATGATATCGCAATCCTCTCGCTTTCCGTAATAGTTCTTCTTGTGATAGGGGTATCGTGGAAGAAAGTCAGCTTTAAGGAGCTTATAATGCAGCACAATGTCATAACCCTGCTTTTTGCTGTCGCGCTTGCAGTGCAGATTGCCGCAATCTTCATAGAGATGAGCGACCCTGCGGACTTTGGCAACGAGATTCCCTCCCTGATACTTATTCTGCTTGCAATTGCAAATAGGTTCGTATAGATGCCATCCGGCAGACTTGAAGGCAGGAAGGTTTTGCTAGTCGGCGTTAGCAAGGGACTTGGAGCCGCTACAGCAAGCTATCTTCTCGCAGAGGGAGCCTTAGTCGCAATCTCCGCAAGAGACCAAAAACTCCTTGACGGCATTTCCCTAACCCTATCAAATCCTAAAAGGCTCTACAAGGTGAAGGGGGATGCCTCCACCCCAGAGGGCGCAAGGAAGCTCGTCAAATCGGCTTACGATTCCATGAAGGGCATCAACGATCTCGCGGTATTGGTCGGCGGCTTTGTCGCAGACAGGATCGAGGGCCTCGAGGCTCTTGAGTCCATGACCCTAAACCACATAAAGATACCTCTTTACGTTGTGAATGCCGCTCTCCAAAGCCTCAAGAAAGGCTCCTCAATTGTACTGGTTTCCTCAAGCATGGCAATGCACAAGGCTCACGGTCCGCTCTCCTACAGCATTGGGAAGATAGGCACCGCAAAGGAGGTCGAGCTTCTTGCAAACCAGCTCATGGAGAATGGCATAAGGGTCAACGGGATCGCGCCACTTGCAATAGATGGCGATTTCAGGCCAGACACCGAGTTCAAGAGCACAAGGAAGCTGGGAGATGGCAGCGCCCCACCCGATGCATTTGCCAAGGTAATCGTCTGGCTGATGACTCAGGAGTCGCAGTGGGTCAACGGCGTGGTCATACCGGTTGATGGCGGAGCAAGGCTTAAGTCCTAGAAGAAAAAGAAGCTCTTTCCAAACAGGAAGCTTGAGAGCGTCCTTGCCGCCTCCAGGATTATGACCCCAGCAATTCCATATCCGAGAAGCTTCTGGTTTATCTTGTCCTTGAAATGGCTGCCCATCAGGATCCCGGGTATCCCGCCCACAACAAGCAGGCCAGCTATCGGGAAATCCACATTGCCAAGATAGATCTGCGCGAAGGTAGCAGCAAGAAGTATCAGCCCGCCCTCGAATATCGCTACGTTCACCGCGGTGCGGTTGGGGAACTTTAGCAGTATTATCAGCGCAGAGACAAGCAGCGAGCCCGTCGATATCCCTGTGAGCCCTGCAATCATTCCTACAACAAGCCCGACGAGCATCCCCTTTGCCCTAAGCCTACCGCTGACCTTCGGATTTTCGACGTGGTTCATTCTGTTCGTCTTTAGCTGAACAATTATCAGCACTCCCACAAGCAAAAGCACTCCGGAAAGGAGCGGCTGGAACAGGTTCCAGGTTATGAAAGACTCGCTGAAGAACGCACCGAAGATTGCAAGAGGAACCCCGGTCACGGCAATCATAAATGCGTACTCCCCTCCAAGCCCCTTGCGAAAATAGTTCCTTGCGCTTGCGACAAACTTGGTTATCGTCCCCTGGGTTGTCGCAGTCCCAACTACAAATGCCCTGCCTATCACCCCACCGAAGTCAAGCAAGAGTATCGGGGTCATAAGTGCCCCTGAGCCCACACTTGTCATCCCCACAATGCCGCCTACGACAAGCCCAAGCGCAATGACTCCTAGCATCGTTATCGGGTCCATTCTATCCGTAAAAATAGGCAAACAAAGATACTTTAATTGAGCCTATTTGACATCAACCAAGCAGATATATATTACGTTTCTGACAAATTCTATTCATGGCGCCAGAGCAAGCAAACCTGAGCAAGAAGAAGGAAGAGAGCCCACACATAGAGCTGAACGGCGACTTCAAGAGGGCACTCTCGCTGATGAACGAGACTACAAAAAACGTCTTCATAACTGGAAGGGCAGGGACAGGCAAGTCAACGCTAATCGACCACTTCAAAAGCAACACAAAGAAGAACGTGGTCGTTCTCGCCCCGACTGGCGTCGCAGCGCTGAATGTAAAGGGCCAGACAATCCATTCTTTCTTCCATTTCAAGCCTGGAATCACCCCAGACACGACAAAAATCCTCTACCCCAACCTCAGGGCGGCCTACAGAAAGCTCGACGCGATACTGATCGATGAGATCTCGATGGTCAGGGCGGACCTTCTTGACTGCATCGACTCGTTTATGAGGCTAAACGGGAGGGACAGGTCGCTTCCTTTCGGCGGAGTGCAGATGATATTCATAGGGGATCTCTACCAGCTCCCTCCGGTAGTCGCCGCCGAGGAGTTTGAGATGTTCCGGGAGAACTACAGGAGCGAGTACTTCTTCGATGCGCACTCATTTGAGAAGCTTCCGATAACCTACATAGAGCTAAAGAAGAACTACCGCCACACAGATGAGCACTTCATAGGCCTGCTCAACGCAATCAGAAACAACACCGCGACAGAGAAGGACCTGGAGGAGATAAACAGCCGCTTCAACCCGTTCTTCTCCCCTAACGTCTCTGACAAGTACATCTCCCTTACAACAACAAACAAGCTTGCGGATGAGATTAACAGCGCGCAGATGAAGAAGCTTCCGGGAAGGGAATACA
>JAGWHA010000059.1 GCA_028867095.1 Microcaldota archaeon
GGGCTCTCGATGTACTACCAGACGGCATCCCACAAGCCGATAATAAGCGGCTACACATCAAGGGTGAACGAGACCGAGCTCCTCCCGTCCCTCACGATGCCCCTGACCGTCGGGGCAAGCTACCTGCAGAGCGGGCAGGGATTCGTGTATCCTTCCCCGATAATTGAGAACTACACCAACGTGACCCTCTTCTGGATGGTCAACTACAAGTCCGCTTTCGTCTCCATAATAAGGCAGGCGTACAGCACCTCAGAGCTTACAACGCTGGGCAGCTACCTCGTATCAGTATTTGGGCTCCCTTCATACCAGGACAACACCACGATAGTCTTCTCGACTCAAAATGCGACAAGCCACTTCCGCCCTCAGATAGTCTCATACACCGCAGGGACATGGGCATCCGGATACAATCTGTGCGCAAACCAGTTCTCATGCAACGCCACATTCGGATCGCTTTGGTGGGGCCCCAACGTGAGGGCAATAGACATATACTCCGCAAACGACACGACGGTTAATATGAACTTCTCGGCAGCCTCATACACCCAGTCCTCGGCTCCGCTGATCTTCTACCTCAATTCGCCTACAAACCAGGTCGCCTCATTCAACCTAAACGCGCATGTAAACGGCTACAGCGCGACGCTCTCGCTTAGCAAGGGGATAAACCAGCTCTTCCTTGTGACTGCAAACAACACAGCCGCGGTCCAGGGCAACCCGTATCTCAACTTCGGAATAAAGAATGTGACATTCCAAAGATAGACCCGTAGCCCTTTTCCAAAGATGATGATATGTCAAAAATGATCGCAGAACTCATGAGCACTCTGGGCTACTACCTCCTGCCGCGCTATATACTTATTTTCGGGGGCAGGATAAGGCATGAGGGCGATGAGTTAATTTTGGCCTATAACAGAAAGCGGCTAATCTTCAAGTACCTTCCATGGGCCGCCTACCCCTTAAATGAGGTTTTTGTGAAGGAGATATACGGAAGGCTCAATGTGAAGGGGAAGGTTGTGGTGGACGTCGGAGCTAGCATTGGGGACACAGCGATATATTTTTCGCTCAGGGGGGCAAAGCACGTGTATGGCTTCGAGGTTAATTCGCAACGGTGGGAGCTGGGCAGGGAAAACCTGAGGAAAAACTCTATCAGGAATGCGACCATATACCTAAGCCCGTTCAAACCCTCAATGGTAAAACAGAAGGCGAGCGTCCTCAAGGTTGACTGCGAGGGCTGCGAGTATCCCCTCTTCAATAGGTTGGGCGCAGGCCTCAGGAATTTCGATCAGATAATTGTGGAGTACCATGCGGGAAGCGCAGAATTGTCAAAAAGACTCTCCTCGCTCGGCTTTGAAATAGAGTTTCTGACGCCGAAAAACAGGCAATTGGGGGTCATGCTTGCGACAAAGGGGAAAAGGAGCTAGGTGCCTTCGTCATTTGACATTCTTGCACACCAGCTTTAAATACTCCCCCCGTTTATCACAATTCAGGAAGCGCACTTAGGGCTTTTGGGTCTTGAGTGTGCAAAATGGGAGTGGATAAACATGGAAGAGAACCTGAACGAAGGGGAGACATACGATGTGAAGGTGGCGGCAAAGAACCCGCACGGTGAAGGCATAGGCAAGGTAAACAACTTGATCGTCTTCATCAAGAACACAAAGACCAGGATCGGAAAGAGCTATCGCGTCAAGATCACCAAGGTGTACCGCACATTCGCGTACGCCGAGTCGGTTGACGGCAAGCCTTTTATAGGTAATGGTAGTTTAATAATTTAAAGGGAGTTTATTTTTTACATTTTTTACTTATTTTAGTATAATCTAGGGTGACCCATATGGACTATAAGGACTATTCAGAGAAGATATTGAAAGGCACTACCACGGTAGGCATTGTCTGCAGCGACGGGATACTTCTCGGCGCGGACTCAAGGGCCAGCGCTGACACGTTCCTCGCAAGCTCTGAGGCGGTCAAGGTCAACAGGATAGACGAGGGCCTTGGAATGACGATTGCAGGAGGGGTCGGCGACGCGCAGTACATCGTAAAGATGCTAAGGGCGCAAAACGAGCTCTTCAAGATGAACGAGGGCAGGCCGCTTTCACCAACTGCGGCAACATCCCTTCTCTCGCTTGTGCTCCAGGAAAACAAGATGATGCCATTCTTCGTGCAGCTGCTGCTGGGAGGCATGAACAATGGGACCCCGGAGCTGTTTAGCCTCGATTTGATGGGGGGATACATCGCAGAATCGAAGTTCACATCGACCGGAAGCGGATCGCCCGTGGCCCTTGGATATTTGGAGGACGTTTACAGGCCTGGAAAGACGGCGCAGGAAATGAGCAAGCACGCAGTCAAGGCGCTAAAGATCGCAATGAAGAGGGACACCGCAACAGGCGACAGGATCCACGTGATCGCAATCACAAAGAGCGGCTACAAGGAGTACTCAAAGGAGGAAGTAGAGGAGATGGCAAAGTAGTTGCCTACTCAAGCAGGGAACCCAAATGGCTTTTTCAAACATAGCTGAAAACACGATAATGACAGGTTCGAAAGGAACCTGCGGCAAGAATGGAAAGAATGGATTATGATTTTCGGATTTTAGTGATTCTTTGAGCGAAGAACAAAAGGAAAAACAGGATAATGCAAAGAACATCCTTCAGACAATAGAGGAGCTTATCCCGAAGGATGCAGGATTCATCAAGGCGGAGTACGAGGGCCCAGACATCGCGATCTACGTCCGCGACATCGCGCACATCTTCAGCGACGAGAACATAGTCAAGAGCATCAGCGCGACAGTCAAGAAGAAGCTGATCATCAGGAGCGAGAACACGAAGCTGATGGACCCTGAGACCGCAAAGCAGAGGATAATCGAGATTGTCCCAAAGGAGGCAGTGCTAAACGAGGAGGGAATAAGGTTCGTCCCTGAGTTCAGCGAGGTCTTCCTCGAGGCGCTAAAGCCTGGGCTTGTGATCGGAAAAGGGGGAATGACGCTCAAGAGGATCGTGATCGAGACAAGATGGGTCCCAAGGGTGTTTAGGACGCCTACGATGAACAGCGACATAATCAAGGGGGTGAGGCAGATGCTGCTCCAGGAGAGCCCGTTTCGAAAGAAGTTCCTCACGGCGGTCGGCAAGAGGATAAACAAGCCTATAATGAAGAGCGAGTGGATAAAGGCAACAGCACTGGGGGGATTCAGGGAAGTGGGAAGGAGCTCGCTTCTGCTTGAGACCAACCACTCAAAGATACTGATCGATTGCGGGCTGAGCCCAGAGCCTTCGGTGAAGGGTTCAGATGCGAACAAGGACAACGGCGACCAGAACAAGGCGTTCCCGTACCTTGCGCAGGCAAACATCACAATCAACGACATAGACGCAATCATACTAACGCACGCGCACATGGACCACAGCGGGTTCGTCCCGTACCTCTTCAAGTTCGGGTACGAGGGGCCGGTCTACTGTACCCCTCCGACAAGGGACATAATTGCGCTGCTCCACTTCGACTACCTAAAGCTGGTGCAAAGGAGCGGGGGAACGCCGCTCTACGACGAGAAGGAC
>JAGWHA010000010.1 GCA_028867095.1 Microcaldota archaeon
AAATGCCAAAATTAGATTAATTTCATACGTTTGAAACTTTGCAGATGATTACAAATGGGTGGAAGATTAAATTTAAACCTTTTTTATAGAAATGGTGTAATACAAGCTCCTGAGAATTGGATTAGTGAACACAATCTACAATATTCATTATGGAAAAGTAAAAGGGACAACTTACATGTAAGTACAATTGGTTTTTCGACTTTGCAAAATGCGCTCAGGAAAAATTCGGCGGAACTAAAAAAGCATCCTGAATGGTCAGTTAAAATAAAAGGAGGCCAAAATACAAAACCTACTACATACTACTCGCCAGAATTTATTAAGGTTATAGAGAAAACCTTAGAAAGTAGCAAAAGAGTATATCCGTACAATTGGATGACAGAACCTCAGATTAAGTATTCTTGCGGCTTTGGGGTGAGCAAAAATCTATTGAGGGAAAAGATAATTGAGCTAGAAAGGAAAAATGACGGCTCGATTGAATTTAAAGGAGAATATATCATGAATGGCAAAAAGGCGATTTTTTATTCTCCGGAATTTGTATCTCTAGTTAAAATCGAGATGTCAAGAGAACTAGGCAAGGCAGAACGTTTGAGAGAGAAGGGCTGGAGAACAAAGACTGATATTAAAAAAGAACTCATAGAGGAAAAGATAATTGGGGCATCAACCGTGACACTTGCAATTGAAAAAAATAGAAAGGAACTCGAAGCGCATCCAGAATGGAAAGAAGAAGCTTGGAATTGGAAAAAATGGATTTTTTATGCGCCGAAATTTGTTGAAATAATCAAAAAATCAATTATTTCTTCTCACAAGCGAGAATAATTTGTCCTTCAAAGTCGGCACACTATTTATATTTTGCTTAATTAGGTTTATACGTATTGTATGACATTGGTAAGGGCGCAAAACCTGATGAGCAACGAGCTCGCAAAGCGAGTCTTTCTCAGCAGGCCGCCTGAGCCGCCGCACGAGTACCTGCTCAATGACCCGACAAACTCAATCTTCGTCGGGATAACCAAGATATTCAACGCGCCGTTCTCCTGGAGCTTCCAGAACCTTACAAACCCTCACCTTGCGGTCGTGGGAATAACCGGGGCGGGCAAGAGCTTCTTTGTCAAGACGTTTCTGATCCGCGCAAGCTACGTCTGGAACACCAACGCGATAATAATCGACTGGGCAGGGGAATACCGCGCCTGGGTAAAGCAGAGCGGGGGAACGGTAATCTCGCTTGCAAAGGGCGACTACCTAAACATCATGGACCTCTCAGGGATGAAGCCTCTTGACAGGGCAAAGCAGATCATCAGCTCCTTTGAGATACTGACCGACATATCCCAGTACCCTGAGCAGAAGAGGCTCACTATGGAGGCAATCGAGCAGACTTATGTCAACGCGGGGTTCAGCCTCGCGGCGGTTCCCGACCCGAAGAAGGACGCGCCGACGCTAAAGGGCGTCATCTCAATACTTGAGGAAAAGCTGCAGGACGGAACATACGAGTACCCTGCAGAGCTCGAGAACGCGATCTACAGGCTGCGCCAGTTCGCAAGGGAGGGGGAGGACTACTTCGCAAGGAAGAGCACGCTCGACCTGGGAAAGCTCGTTTCCTCTGGGCTTGTGGACCTTGACATCTCGGGTCTTCCGGACGAGAGCTTCAGGGCGCTTGCTGCGCTTTTCATACTGCAGTCCCTCAAAGAGAAGATGAGGAGTGAGGGATGGAGCGCATCAAAGGGGCTGCGCGCAATAATAGTTCTGGACGAGGCATGGAAGGTCGCAAGCGATGAGAGGAGCGATGCGGTGATGATTGTCCGTGAGGGGAGGAAGTACCAGTTCGGGCTGATTGTCGCGTCGCAGAACCCGACAGACATCAACGAGGCGATCTTCTCGAACGTCGGCACGACAATCATGCTCAGGATAAAGTTCGAGAAGTTCATGAACTACCTGCAGGGCTCGCTCAACTTCTCCGACTTCATAAGGAAGGAGATCAGCAAGTTCGGGGTCGGGCAGGCCGCAGTGGACATGTCGTTCCAGACCTCAGTGCAGTTCCCAGAGATATTTGTGATCGACAAGGTTGTCGGAGAGATACCGCTTGACGTCTACACGATCTCGACCGGGGACATACTGAACCAGGACGAGCTTGAGAACCCAGACATACAAAAGGAGTACTACTTCGAGAAGATCGACCTGCGAAGCAAGCTGATTGAGAGCAACATCGGAATCGAGGTCATAGAGAGCATCTTCAAGAGGCTTGACGAGCGAAACAGGCAGCTCGACATCCGCGGGTTTGTCGAGGTGCTAAACGAATTCAGGGTCGACAAGCAGAACATCATACTTTTGATGAGGAGCATAGGGCTGCAGGACATGATAATAACCCGCGTGTTCACTTATATCGCTACGTGATGAATTGGCAGGATCCACATTTGTAGTAAACAGGCTTGACCTAAAGAAGATGCTGGCGATGCTCAGGGTCAACGACAAGAGCATAGACGAGCTGGAGGCAAGCCTCAACAGGCTGCACCGCCACGTCAACGCAGTCTCCTTTGCGGGGATGCTCCAGAAGGTTGGGCTTAAGCAGGGGGACATAACAAATGTGTTCCGAAGGATGGGAATTGACGACATCAGCATAACGGAGATATTCAACGCGCTTGACGAGGAGAGGATAAACGAGACCTTCGGCAAGATAGTCGTGCTTAGCATCGAGTGATAATTATGGCGAAAAAGAGCTTTTGCGTGTGCTGCGGAAACGAGAAGAACGGGCTTGAGGTGGAGATAGACAGCGTCATACGCGGGATCCGCTTTGTCAAGGAGAAGCTGCACCTGAAGGTTATGAACAACAGGCTGGTGTGGTGCAAGGAGTGCTACCCAAGGCACATCCACGCGGCGAAGGGGGCAGCGATTAACCCCAAGTTCGAGGGCGGAGCGGTCGTGGTGCTCGAGGACAGCGGAAGGCACTCGCAGAGCAGCGTTGAGCGCCTCGGATATGAGCAGAGCCGCAAGACCTACGAGACAAGGCAGGCCGTCTACGTCGGAGTGGGGGTGGTTTTCGCACTGCTCGGCATAATCGTCTCTCCAAGCCTCACATCGGTAGTTGTCTCTGTTGCGCTTGTGGTCTTCCTCTACCTGCTCTCCCTGCTAAACTACACCCCGAAGATCGCTGCGAAGGGGGCAAAGTAAGCAATAAATATATTTAATAGGTAGTATACGCTATATCTAGAGAGTGATCTGTTGCCTGATGAGGAGATTGTGCCAAGAGTTGAGGAGATAGATTTCCCTGGCAAGCTCACAGGCACGCTTGAGCAGGCAAAGGAGAAGCTCTCCGCGATTCCCTTCTTCTCAGTCAAGCTAAACGGCGACGAGCTGAGCATCGCAAAGGTCGAGAGCCGCAACATCAAGAAAAAGCCGTTCCTCTTCTATTTGATAAACATCAAGAGCGACGGCATACACGTGATCTACTCAATAGCGCCAGACACGAGCGAGAAGATGAGGAGGCTCTACGTGATAAAGAACCTCGCCTCAGTCCTCTCCATGATAAACGAGTCCTACCAGGTCGACAGCGTGAAGTTCTTCCAGTACATAGACTCGTCTATAGACGACGTGCTAAACAGCCTATCGCAGAGCTACAGCACGCTCTTCAACAAGTACGATTCGATCCTCTCCGAGTACAGGGAGATGCGAAGGCTCAACCTTGAGCTCTCGGCCGCGAACCGCAACCTGACGATACAGACGACGCAGCTGGACGAGGAGGACAAGCAGCTGCGGGCGCAGCTCAAGGCGCTGCAGACCTACTCCGACGAGGCGCTGATGGCGATGGTCCAGGACTGGATAGTCACGCACAACAATTCCATAGATATCACGGAGTTTGCGGCAAACTACAAGCTCGCTGCCCCGAGAATCGAGCAGATACTCGACAAAATGGTTTCGCTTGGATACGTCGAGCTGAAGGGTTAGTGGTCATTTGAAATATCTCGCTACGGTAAACAAGAAGTTCCGGTACGTGAAGGTCTACAACGTGGTGAAGAGGGTGAACCAGAGCAGCAACGCGGCCAGCGACTTCATGGAGAGGTTTGTCGACAAGTACATCCTCAAGAAAAAGAAGGCTGATGAGGTATAGCGGCTGATTAGATGGCACAGAGTTCTAGAAAACGTGGGATTGCGATAATAGCGGTGCCGCTGATCGCGATAATACTTCTGGTTCTGGGGATAGTCCTCTACACCCAGAGCGCGTTCGCGTCTATACCCAAGGTGACACCTGGAATTTCAGGGGCGATAAGCTTCAACCTCTCGCTTGCTGGCAGCGGGGTCGCAACATACGCAAACGGGCAGCTGCTTGTGCCGTATGCGATTGCAAGGTACACGTCGGCAAACCTCAGTCAGGTAGGACTGTATTTCGATGTATACACGAAGAATCCTCTGCCCAACATCTACTATCTCAACACCACCAACTACTGCTACCACTGCTACAGCGACAGTGCGGTCTTCTCAAATGTCACAGCCTTCCTTACAAAATACGGGGTCGTGGGGCAAACAAACAAACTCTTCTACATAAACCCTAGCCAGCTCTCATCGGTTCCTGGCGGGTCAATAATAATAGTCCCATCAGGGCTGATACCTGTTTACCTGCTGCCCGACTCTGGCTTCTCGCTTGCCGGATCAAAGAATCTGCTCACGCTTCTAAACAACAGCGACACAATACTCTATATAGGGGATAATTTCAGCAGGAGCTCTGGGCCAGGAGGGGTAATCTTCTCATCGTCAGATGTTACGACAAAAGTCATCGCAAACCTCGGATTCAACGCAGGCCCGTTCCTCAATACGAACCTGACAAACAACTACTTCGACTTCAGCAACGCGACATTCGGGTTCCATCTCGGCAGCTACTTTGATTCTGCCTCGTACGCAGGGCTAAACGGCGGCTCTGTGGTGTCCTTCTCAAACACCCAGAAGTCGGGATGGAAAAACAGCACGCTTGTGGCGAAGGACATCGCAAGGGCAATCAGCCTGCACTTTTGGATGGACGACCTTGCAAGCGGCAGCTACTTAAGCAACCTTCCTTCATTAGGGACCACGATAGGGATTCCTGCGTTCATAACAAGCCTAAACAACACAAAGGGGATAGGAGAGCGCGTCAATTCCTCATACGGGGTCCTTGTGGGGATTGTCGCGAATGCGAATGATTTCCTTGAGAGGCAGATACCTGTCAAGATGGTCTACGTCTCAAACGGCAGCCTCTCACTCCCAACTTACGTCGGGCAGTCGCAGAGCGTGCCGATCGGGGTCTCGATAAACGTAAACTCCACGACCCCGCAGCTGGTCGTGCCGCACATAGACCTCTACAACAAGAACCTCAGCTTTGTCACGGCGATCCCGATACCGTTTTTCAACACGACCTCCAACATAAACATCATAAAGTACTACGCATTCCAAATACCAAGCGGCACGTACATAGCGGTGCTGCGAAACTTCTTCAACAAGTACTACTCAAGCGCGATCTTCAACGTCACAAGCGTGAGGCTCACGCCGATCAGCCTTGGCTTTGGAAACGGAACCTTTAGCTTCCTTGTGCAGAGCAACAACTTCCCAATCACAAACGCCACGTACTCGATAGACCTAAACGGGGCCTACGGGTACAATGGCATACTGACCAACGGCCAAATTACCTACGCGCTTCCCAAGGGCACGGTAATAGGATACGGGCCCGAGAGGTTCAACTTGCACATCTTCAACAGCGAGTACAGCTACATCGCAAACAACACGCAGCAGGTGCTGAACATCCCCACAATCTACATAGAGTTCATAATCGTGGGCCTTGCGGTGCTGATACTCAACCTGATCATCAAGCCGCCGAACAGGGACGAGTACTACATTGACGTCCCAGAGTTCCAGCAGGCAAAGAAGGTGAATGTGAAGATCAACCGAAGCGAGATACTAAACGTCTTCGACAAGGTGAACTTCCTCTACCACTGGAAGTACATGCCCCTGACGCTTGAGGAGATAAAGAGCGGGGTGAGCAACAACATCCGCTACAACAACATACCCGTCTCGATAACGATGCAGAACGCCGCGCTGATAATGAGCAGGCTGATAGTTGACGGGGAGGTGGTATCCTCAGGGGGGTATTACGCGCCGAAGAAGTGGATGAGCGACTCGGGATACGACATCGAGTACCTTTCCATATTCCGCAGGATAAGGGACTACTGCGTGGGGCACGCGCTTCTCTTCACGGATGTGGGTGCAAGCGAGGCGGCGGACATAACCCTTAGCAAGAGCGGGGCGCAGACCCACATAGTGATCTACTCAAGCCTTGGGACAATCAGGAACATAGAGGTTGCGCCAAACTTCAAGACATACATCGTGTTTGCCGATGAGGAGAGGATGCTGAGCTTCACCGAGAAGCTCTACAAGTCGTACGGGAACCAGGCGGAGATGCTAAAGATCGGCATCTCGTACGGATACATAAGGCTGGTGGACGCAAACAACCTGGACCAGATTGTTTTCTGAAAAATAGGATTATGCTTCTTCTTCCTTTGCCATTTTTTCTTCTGCGGCAGCCTCCTCCTGTGCCTCTGCCTCGAAGAGCTTCTTGTACTTGCCGTCAATCAGCGACCTGAGCGATTGCTCGATCGCCTCGCCCTTCATCCCGGTGAGCTCGCCCAAGTCTGCGGAGAGCTGGCTAACGTATCTCATTATCGTCTTGTACTTTGTCTCTGCCGTGGTCCTGTTCCTTACCCCGCTGAGGTATCTCTGCAGTATCCTCAGCGCGTCCATGACCGCAAGCCTGACCTCCTCGATTATCTCCTCCTCCTGAGCGACCGACTGCTTTCCGACGCCGGCGTAGGGGATATAGACGGATGAGACGCTGACTAGTATGCTTATCGGCGACTTCTCGAAGTCGTCTATGTTGTATCTCTTCCACTGCAGCCCTCTCGCAGATTCGGTTATGGCGCAGGTTCCCCCGTCAAAGAGGAGCGGGACCTTGTTTGCGAACCTCAGGATGTTGCCGCTCGGTCCGCTGTCGGTGACCTTTCCGGCATTTCCCCCGTATGCGATTCCTATTTCCACAACGAATGGTATTCCTCCCCTGAAAACCTTTGGCTTTCTCTCTACTACCGCCTGGAACTCTGGGTTTAGTATGTTCTTTATTGCCGCCTCGATCTGCTTCTCCCCTATCGTTGAGAGGGAGTCCATGTCTGGGGCGATCCACTTTATCTTCTTGAATGCGATGACCAGCTCCTGGGCCTCATCCCAGGTGAGCTCCTTCGGATCCTTTCCAAAATCCATGTTTGGCAGAAGCTCTTTGAGTTCGTTCACCTTGTTTGGGGTGACCCTTGCGAAGGCCTCGACAAGGAATGAGGAGAGTTTCTTCGACTCTGTTAGGTGAGCGAAGTCAAGAAGGTCGCTCGACTCGATTCCCAGCGGGTGCGGCTGTATCTGCTTTGGCCTCTTTGGCATCTCGCTAACTGACCTCGGGAAGACAAACTCCTTCTTTTCAGGGTCGATTAGCTTTATGCCTATGTGTGGATTGACAAGAGCGGTCCTCTTGAGGTACTCATAGACGCCGTGGTCACCGTTCTCGTACTTCACTCCGCCAAACTCGGCCTCAATCATCACCCCCCTCACCGAGTCCTTGCCAAGCTCTACCAGGTTCTCGATTACTGGCTTGTTGTCCTTTATGCTGATCCCAAGGTCGCACTCGTAAGCCTCCTTTCCCGTGCCTGACTTCACGTGTATGTGCTTGCCTGTTGTGATTTGGGAGAATAGCGTGCAGCCTGCTGCGCCGATTCCCTGCTGCCCCCTCTGTTGCATGTACCTGTGGAACTTCGTGCCGGATAGGACATTTGCAAGCGCCTTGCCCACTATCTTCTTTGGTATTCCGGGCCCGTTGTCCTTTATTATGACCAGGTACCTCTCCTCCCCTGTCGCCTTTATCTCAACGCTGACCTGCGGAAGTATCCCTGCCTCCTCGCATGCGTCAAGGGTGTTTGTGACGTATTCGTGGATTACGGTTGTGAGCGAGCGGACCTTTCCTGCGTATCCGAGCATCTGCCGGTTCTTCCTGAAGAACTCGGATATCGAGTGCTCCTTGAACTCCTTGAATATCTCTTCAGCTCCTTTCTTCTCAGCCATATGATCGCCTACCTCAGCTCACGCCTTGCTTTCTCCATTACTCTGTACGCCTTTTTATGCGTTCCCCCCTCCAGGAGTATATTTATCGCAACGTTTGCTATCTTTATCTGGTCTATTGTGCCTATCAGGCTCACCGTGCTCTCGTAGATGCACATCTTTGCTCCGCTTACCGACTCTATGTACTCCTTTGTCTTGCCGTTCTCGCCTATTATCCTTCCCTTTATCCTCATGAGCTGGTCCTTGTTGCGGAAGAGCTCCTTGAGGTTGATCGGGGTGAAAAAGTACTCCTCGGACAGCAGGGAATAGGCCTGGTTGATGTCGAATCCCCTGCCGAAGGCGGAGATTATGTTCTTGGCGTTGTACTCCTCATACGCCTCCCCCTCAATCACCACCTGGTTGTCCTCCTCTATGCGGATCTTGCAGTTCAGCCTCTTCTCTATCGACTCTAGTAGCTTCTTGTCGGATAGGAGCTTTGCCCTCTTGACTGGGATTAAGACTTGCTGCACACTAATCACTCTATTTTCTACCTTTCACCCCAGATGCCTATATATCTTTACGTGGAGCAACCAGGCTTGAGGGGTTTGCGCAGCGCGTGATTCCCCGCTGATTCTTTGATGGGAAGTTACCCCAACTGGCGCAAGCTTTAAATATCTTAACGTTTACAACCATTCAATTATGTGATTCCATCGTGATTCTTTCACGAAGAGGGGATGTTGGAATCACGAACTTCGACGGTTTGTCGTCGAAATCAAAAAGATGGTAAAAATGGTCAAAAATAGCAAAATGGAACAGGAAATCCAGGATCTGAAGAAGGTCGTGGAGAGGCTATCAAAGACCAGCAGCGCAGTAGAGGAGGTCGAGGGGAACAGCGGCGTCTCGGCGCTGGTAAAGTACATGCTCGACGAGAATGCAAAGAGGGACAAGGTGCTCAGAGGGATATTCGACAGGCTCAAGAGGCTCGAGGAGGAGCTCACCTCGATGGAGGAGGTCGACAGGGGCATGGAGGCCCCTATGGGCTCAAACAGGGAGATACCGCTATCGAACCTGGATTCAAAGATACTTGAGATTGCGCAGGCGAAGGGAATGGTCTGCGCAGATGACATAAAGGGACAGATGAACTACAAGGGAAGAAACGCGGCATGTGCAAGGCTAAACAGGCTGCACAGAGCCGGCCTTCTGGACAGGATACAGCTTGGCCACAAGGTTTATTTCAAGTATGATGCTGGCAAGACGACCAACACACTCATTATTTCACCTCCACAGTGAGTGAGAACCAGATGGGCCTGCCTTCCCCCAAGGCAGGCCTTTATACTATTTCTGGAGGTATTTACGCCCTCAGCTAAAGCTCTCTGTAATCTATTTATTCCTATGCTGAGAGGTAGATAGGATTTGATGCAGAACATAGCGGTGCTCTCGCACTGCGCAGACATTGACGGAGTGGGGGCAGCCTCACTGCTTAAGATAAAGTACGGCCTGCCGAGCAGCAGACTGTTCTTCTCGGGATACGCGAAGGAGGACATACTATACGCAGAGAGCAAATTCAGAAAATTCTACGGAAAGGGATTCGTCCTTTTTGTAACCGACCTAAGTGTCAATGAGCCGACCATACCGGTTTGGATCAGGATAATAAAGGAAATCAGGCAGAAAGGAGGGAGGGTATTCTGGTTCGACCATCACCCGTGGAGTGATTATGCTGTCAAGAACGTGGCTGGGATATGCGACGCTGCAATTGTGGGGGAGAACGAGAAGTACTGCGCAACAGAGATAACAAAGCAGGAGCTTCAGCTTAACACGCCTTTTGTGAACGAATTCTGCAAGGTGGTGCACTTCTCTGACTTCAATCTAAAACCGGACACAAAAAAGCACTACGAGCTCGTAAAGGCATACGCCCTTAGCATAACATCGCTCACGAAATCAAAGTCCTCTGCAAGCATGCAAAACCACCTGCGCCACATTGCCGATGTGATTGCCAGCAGGAAATTTGTCGACAAAAAGATAAAGGATGAGGAAAGGAAGTTTGAGAAACTCAACACGAACCGCATAAACAAGATGCTAAAGAGCCTGCACCTTGTGGGAAGAAAGGTAGCGATAGGATTTGCGACAGGTGTTCAGTCGACGCAGGCATGCGGGATGGTAATTAAGCAGTCGGGAAGAGATGTTGGAATTGTGATAGACCCAAAACAGGGAAAGGGCAGTATCAGAAGCCTCAAGAGCAACATATCGGGGCTTGCGGCGGCGCTCGGCGGCGGCGGACATCCTCACGCGTCAGGGTTTGAACTGGACTTGAGGAAGTATCCTCTGGGCTCCGAGGCTGGAAGGATAAAGCTGATAGAAAAAATAGGGAAGGAATCATCTAGGCTATAGTCCCGAATCCGGATAGCCTCCATCTCTGCGCGAAGTTCCTGAGGATCGAGATCTTTGTCTTCGGGTCCGCGCACACAGGCCTCTTGAGGTCAATCTCAAGCGTGCTCTTCTTTGCGACCTTTATGTAGCCCACAGTTGTTGCGGTTCCGATTCCGAGAATAACTGGCTCTCCGTTCTTGAATGCCTGCTTTGGTATGTCTTCCCTCTTTAGCATGTTGTACTTGAGCGTCAGCGAGTTTACCGGCTGCGGAAGCTTGCCCGCATGCCCCACAAGGTTGCCGACAAGGCTGTCGGTCTTTGTGAATGCGGGATCAATCGTTGTCCCGAATGCAATCAGCCCTCCTGGAAGCGCCTCCTGCAGCTGGTCCGTTCCAGATGAGAGGCTTTCTATCGTTGTGATTATCGGCTCGTATGATTCTTTCTTTGTCTTGTCCTTTGCGGCGTTGATTCCTGGGCTTATCTCAATCTCATCCCCGATCTTGAACTTCCCACGCACTATCGATCCGCCAGCGACTCCTCCGACCAGGTCCTTTATCGGAGTTCCGGGCTTGTTGACGTCAAAAGACCTTGCGATGTACATGAGCGGATCTGAGGAGAGGTCGTGCTTTGGCGGCTCGATCGCAGCGATCTGCTGCAAAACCGCATCGACGTTTATGTTCTTGTTTGCCATGACAGGGACTATCGGCGCGCGCTCCGCGACCGTTCCGCCTATGAATTTCTTGATTTGATCGTAGTGGGCCTTCGCCTTTTCCCTTCCGACAATGTCGATCTTTGTCTGCACGACGATGATCTTCTTTATCCCCAAGGTTGAGATGAGCATAAGATGCTCCCTTGTCTGGGGCATCGGGCATGGCTCGGTAGATGAGATGACTAGCATCACCGCGTCGATTATGCTCGACCCCGCAATGGCTGTTGCCATGAGCGTCTCGTGACCTGGCGAGTCAAGGAGAGAGACCCTCCTAATCGGCTCAGGCTTGTTCTCGCAGTCCATGCAGGATTCGCCGACGGTGTACATCCCTGGCCCGTCCTCACCGCATCCCTCGCACTTCTTTATTATTGCGTCGGCGTATCCGAGCTTGATCGTCATGCTTCGCTTGAGGGACTCGCTGTGCCTGTCGGTCCAAACCCCCGTTATCGCCTTTGTGAGAGTGGTCTTCCCGTGGTCAACGTGGCCCAGGGTCCCTATGTTAAACTCACTCTGCTTCAAATCTCGCATTTAGTATTCACTCGGTTTTCTTCTCCTTTGGCTTGAAGAGCTCCTCAAGGGGCTTTGATCCCATCTTCACGATCACCGTGTTGACCTGGATCGTGTCTGCGCTGATCATGTTTCCGCGAATGAGCCTCCTTGCCCTGAAGCCGTGCTTGTCGTATCTGAGCCCTGCGCCGCCGCTGAGCAGCAGCCTTGCCTTCCTGGTCCCGTCGACCTCCTTTCTCGAAGGCGTTCCGGACTTGTCGCTCAGACCGGTTATTTGCAGCTCGAAGCCGTCGAGCCCTGCAGGGAAGCCGTCGATCGTCTCTCCGATCTTCTTGCCCATGAGAATCGCCTCCCTCTCCTTTACAACTTCCACCTGTCCCGTCTTTCCAGTTTTCTTGTCAGAATAAACTATTTTCATAAGATCACTAATCATCTATACATCGAGCTCGGCTCGTCCTTGAAGCGCCTGATGCGCTCCGCAACCTCCTTTGATATTGCGGGCCTCACCTCTATAAGCGACTTGCGGAAGTCCTCCATCTTCACTATCTCCCTTCCGTTTCGTATCGCGTTCATTCCCGCCTCCCTGCAGATGTTCTCTATCTCCGCGCCCGTGTAGTTGTCGGTGGAGTTTGCGAGCTCCGCAAGGTCCACGTTCTTGTCGAGCGGCATCTTCTTTGTGTGAACCTTGAGTATGTGAAGCCTCGTCTCCGGGTCCGGCATCGGTATCTCGATTATCTTGTCGAACCTTCCAGGCCTGAGTATCGCAGGGTCGATCGCGTCAGGCCTGTTTGTCGCCGCTAGTACCACCACGTTCTTGAGCTCGGAGAGACCGTCCATCTCAGTGAGGAGCGTGTCCACGACCCTCTCGCTCACGCGCGAATCGAACTCGCTGTGTCCCCTTGGGTGCGCGATCGCGTCGATCTCGTCAATGAATATTATGCATGGCGATGCGAGCCTTGCCTTCCTGAATATCTCCCTTACCGTCTTCTCGCTCTCTCCCACGAACTTGCTGAGCACCTCAGGCCCTTTTATCGAGATGAAGTTTGATTCCCTCTCGGTTGCAACCGCCTTTGCGAGCAGAGTCTTTCCGGTCCCTGGCGGGCCGACAAGGAGGACTCCCCTGATCGGCCTTATTCCCATCTTGATGAACAGCTCCGGATTCTTCAGCGGCGTCTCAATCAGCTCCTTGAGCTCCTGCTTAACTCCCTCAAGTCCGCCCACATCCCCCCAATGCACATTCGGCCTCTCGACGAAAACCTCCCTAAGGGCACTTGGCTGCACGTTCTTTAGGGCGTCCAGGAAATTGTCCTTGGTGACGGTCAGTGAATTGAGCAGCTCGCTTGGAATAGACTGCTTTTCTATTATCTTCGGGAGTATCGCCTTGAGGGTCGCCATTGCCGCCTCCCTGACGAATGCACTTATGTCCGCGCCAGTGTATCCGTGGGTGACGTTTGCAAGCTCATCTAAATTGACATCCTTTGCAAGAGGCATGTTCCTTGTGTGAATCTGAAGTATCTCCTTCCTGGCGTTTCGGCTTGGCACGCCGATCTCGATCTCCCTGTCAAACCTTCCCGGCCTTCTAAGGGCTGGGTCGATCGCGTCAGGCCTGTTTGTCGCAGCGAGTACAATCACCTGCCCCCTTGATGCCATTCCGTCCATTAGGGTTAGAAGCTGCGAGACCATCCTTCTCTCCACCTCGTTTGTCGCCTCCTCCCTCTTCGGGGCGATTGCATCAATCTCGTCCATGAATATAATTGTTGGAGCCTTCTCGTTTGCCTCCTTGAATATCTCCCTTAGCTTCTCCTCGCTCTCCCCGACGAACTTGCTGACAAGCTCTGGGCCGGATATCGAGATGAAGTTTGCATCGCTCTCGTTTGCAACAGCCTTTGCGAGCAGCGTCTTTCCTGTTCCCGGCGCGCCGTATAGCAGCACTCCCTTCGGCGGCTCTATCCCGAGCCTCTCAAAGAGCTCAGGGTACCTTATGGGCAGCTCGACCATCTCCCTGATCTTCTGCATCTCTGTCTTGAGCCCTCCTATATCTTCGTAGTGAGCCTCCCCTATCCTGACTATCGATTCAGAAACAGGCTCCTCCTTGACGACAAAGTTTGTGTTCTTTGTTATCCTTGCGATTCCGTGCGGTGCAACCGTCACTACAAGGAAGTTGAATACTAATCCGAACATCGGTATTGGAATGACGTCTCCCTTGACAATTGGCTTGTTCTCCCACTTTCTCTTCGCGTACTCTGCAAAGTCAGGCGAAAGAGGGGGTCTCTGCCCAGGAGGAGGAGCGATCACCACCTTCTCGGCGTCCTTCACCTCCGCCTTGCTTACATGGATCTTGTCGCCTATCCCGACCCCCACATTTTGCCTCAAATAACCGTCAATTCTTATGAAACCCAGGCCCTCATCGCTTGGGTGGGCCTGCCAGACAATCGCCGCTGTGGACTTTATCCTGCCCTTTATCTCAATTATGTCGCCAGACACAACGTCTAGCTGCTTTCTCGACTTGGAATCGATTCTGGCGATGCCTCTACCCGAGTCAGTTACTAGCGCGTCTGCGACTGTTAATTCCACACCGTTTGGCATATCCTAACCCCCAATAAATATGGTTTGCTTAAATATAAAGCTATTCCTCTATCGGCAGGGCCCTCAGAGTACCACTGCCCTGAGCACGAATGACACCACCAATGCGAAGATCAGCATGGTCACAAGGTAAGGCAGGAAGTAGAGCGGAAGGAGGTATGCGAATATCAGGAAGATCAGCCCCTCGGTCATCAAATAGACCCCCTTGTTCCACTTGAGGACCTTGCTTCCGTCCAGAGGGAAAATTGGGAGCATGTTGAAGAAGGCGAGAAGTATGCTTATGAACAGGACAAATGTCACGAGGTTTTGGAGGTAGTTCCCGGTCTGCATAGCCACTTGCCCGAGCACCGAGGATATGCTTCCAAGGAAGTTTGGAAATGCGAGTATACCTACAAGTAAAAAGATCCCAAATATTGCGAAATTGGTAAGGGGCCCGGCAAGCGAGATTATTCCGTCCTCCCTAAGCGTCAGGCGGTTTGTGAAGATCACAGTTGCGCCGGGGATCCCTACAAGCAACCCGAAGAAGCTTGTCACTATCGTTATGAACAGCCCGTTTATCGAGGTCTTGAAGGCCGCGATTGCCCCGAATCTCTGCGCGACGAACTTGTGCATCAGTTCGTGGAGTACAAAGCTGAGCGATACAGCAATGAAGCAGATTGGCAAAAAGTAAAGAAGCGTGGCAGGAGACCTGAGCAGCGCGGATGTCCCTCCGCCAAAGACTATGGTGAAGCCCACCGTGAGCACCGCATCCGCTAGCAGAAGGTCCTTTATCTCCTGCGAGTATACAGGGTGCTGCCTCAAAAAATCCGCCATACACATTTCCTTTGCGCCAAATAATTATAAGAGTTTCTGGGCACTGGGCGAAGCTTTATTAAAATCTCTTGAGAAATCTATTTTGTTATAGCTCCATCGTCTAGTGGTCGCTACGCAAGTAGCCACAAAAGGATATCGCCCTCTGGAGGCGGTGACGCCAGTTCGAATCTGGCTGGAGCTATAATGTATTTTCGAGTGCCTAGCCGCGCCCATCGGTTCGGGAGAATGGGTTTAAAGATTATTACACATTATTGATATTGGAAAAGGTGGATCGATGGCTCGCGAACAACTCAAGGACCACATAATCGTCTGCGGATACGGAATAGTGGGGGAGCGGGTCGTCGAGATACTCGAACAGAACAAGATAAAGTGCATAGTTATCGAGAAGGACGCAAAGAAGATGGAGGTCCTTGAGGAACGTGGTGTGGAGTTCCTTGTGGGGGACGCAACATCATCAAAGATACTCAAAGACGCAGGCGTCTCAAGCGCGCGGGCCATTGCGATCGTCATGGATGACGATGCGAAGAACCTCTTTACAGTCATAACCGCAAAGAGCCTCAACCCCAAGATCGTGATAGCGACAAGGGCAAACAACGAGTTCCTAAAGAGCAAGCTTGAGGGAGCGGGCGCGAGTTTCATCGCGACCCCGAATGTCTCGGCGAGCAAGGAGCTCTTCGAGGAGATAATGAAGGACATTGGTTGAGAGGATGCCCAACGCGCCGCAGGATGAAACGGGAAATGTTCTTGTCTCAGCGATGCTCATCGGCGCGGTGGTCATGGCGATTTCTGTAACCGTCCTCTGGAGCGTGACCCACGATATATACCTTGACGCCTACTACACGATAGAGACATTCTTTGCAGCTCCAGACACGGCAGCATCGTTTGACCTTGCCGAACTCGCATTCGGATCTGACCCGGGCAAATTCTCGGCGATTGTCGGGGTGGTGGTGCTGGACAACCTGAGCAACATGCTTGTGATAAGCTTTGTGATTGCAGCGGTGCTTAACATCATAAGGTACGCGGACTTCGAGGAGATAATAAACAGGTTCAGGGGCTCCAGGATGAAGGGGCACGTGATTGTCTGCGGATATAACGAGGTCGCTGCAGGCCTGATCACAAAGCTTGTCAAGAAGGGGATAAAGGTGGCGGTGATAGACCATGACAAGGCGACCGAGGAGAAGCTCAACAGAGAGGGAATTGTTGCGATTACCGGAAAGTGCACCGAGAGCGAGATACTTAGGCAGGTGTCGATAGAAAGCGCGAGGGAGATAGTGTTCACCGCGAGCAGCGACATAGACAACCTTGTCGGGGCGATAACCGCAAAGAAGCTAAACGAGAAAATAAAGATAATGTGCAGGGTCTCAAACGACGAGATACGAAGCAAGATGTACAGGGTGGGAGTAGACATGTGCGTGCTTCCGGAATATCTCTCGGGGATAGAGATAGGCGAGAAGCTGCTCAAGCTTTCGGTGGGATAGAATGGTTGAATTTCGCGCTATACAAAAGTTCCTCGTTCTATTACTCTTGGTCATCTTTGCGTTCTCCATCGCTGCGGCGCTCGCCGCGGGACAGACCCCGTTCATATCGGTGTTCTGGAGCTTCATGAACATAATCGGCGCGGACTTCCCGCCAAACCAGGGACTAATTGACCCAACAAATCCGCTGCTGCTGATCGCCTCCGCCCTTGACATCCAGGGCAGGCTGATCATCACGATAGTACTCACCACGATTTTCTACCAGCTGCTTGGGGGGATAAACCTACGCGAAAAGTTTGTGCAGGGCAAAATCTCTCGGCTATCAAGGCACGTTGTGATAGTGCCGATGGAGGGGATAGCGATGGAGATGGCAAAGCTGCTAAAGGGGGCGGGCAGGGAATTTATCGTTATTGAACCGAACCTGCACGCAACGCGCAAACTGCTAAATGACGGGATGCTTGCGATAAACGCTGACGCAGCGCAGCAGGACGCCCTTGAGAGGGCCGGAATTAAGAGGGCATCGTATCTGACGCTGCTTGGAGAGGATGACATGATGAACACGCTGATTGCGATCGAGGCAAAGAAGCTCAACCCGGCGATAAAGATAATAGCAAGGATAAAGAGGCAGGAGGACGTCGGCAGGATGACAAGGGCCGGGATCAACAGCCTCATACTTCCAGAGGTTGCGGTGGGCAATGAGATAGCGATGTTCATGGCAAAAGTGCCGAGTAAGATATTTAAAGGCTAAAAGCATAGGGTATGTGGTAAAATGGCGGCGGAAGGGTTAACCACAACAGGCATCGACGCGCTGGTTGACTACCTAAACAAGAACGGGGAGACTGAGGAGAGCAAGCTGGCAGAAGAGCTCAAGGTGAGCGAGAAGGTTATTGAGGACTGGGCGAGCGTGCTTGAGAAGGCAAGCATCGTGAAGATAACCTACAAGATAGGCAAGATGTTCGTCTCGCCGCTCTCCGTGAGCAACGTGGACGTCGCATCTTACAAGAACACCCTAGATACGAAAAAGCAGTCAGTTGAGACGGAGCTCATGGCGCAGGTGAACGTGCTGCAGGAGTTCGACAGACGAATTTCAAACCTCAGCAAGATCGCCTCTTCCGCTGACGCCTCATTCAAGAAGAACTCGGGGCAGGTGAAGAAGGACCTTGACGAACTGGAGAGGATACAGCGAGAGGTTGAGAAGCACTATGGCAGCATAAAGATGGAGAAGGACAGGGTCGACAAGATAGCC
>JAGWHA010000011.1 GCA_028867095.1 Microcaldota archaeon
TGGTAAACCTTTAATATCATATCTTATAATAAATAGTGCTGCAGGGATGGCGGAGCTTGGTCAAACGCGACAGACTCAAGATCTGTTGGCTTAGGCCTACGGGAGTTCAAAAGCAATTGAACAAATCTCCCTCCCTGCACACTTTTTACATTTAGGCGATACACATGGCAAAAACAAAATCAAGGAAATCAGCAAAGAGCTCAATGAAGATGGTTAGGAAGAAGGCCGCAGAGAAGCCGGTTATCGCAAAGAACGTTCTTCTTGCAAAGATCAAGAAGGCAAAGATCAAGGACAGTGTGATGTTTGACATACCGCACTACCCGCAGACTGAGGAGTTCACAAGCTCGGCCGCATGCGCAATGATGGTACTAAAGTTCATCAACCCCGACTTCAAGCTTAAGAGGGAGTCCGAGTTCGACATCTGGCAGGAGGCTGTCAACGGCAGCGTCTGGCACGGATCCAGGTACGGGCTCGCGTACGCGCTCTCAAAGAGGGGGGCAAAGGCTGGGATAATCACGAACGCAAAGGACGAGGGATACGAGAAGAAGCTCGCGGTTTACGAGAACGTCAACCTCGACACCCTAAGCGCCTCATTCAACGAGATCAAGGAGAAGGCAAGGAACGCAAACGTCGCGGAGGAGATCGGAAACGTGAACCTCCAGTCGATAAAGAAGGCGCTCTCAATGAAGAACATACCGATTGTGCTGATCGACGCAAAGGTCATCAACCCTTATCTGGAGTCATCTCCTCACTGGGTGGTGGTCAAGGGATACGAGAAGGACTCATTTTACATAAATGACCCGTACTCTGACAGCACGATAACAATCGACGCCGAGGCGTTCAAGCAGGCGCTTGGATACGACACGGACAACCACATGATCCTAATCGACTCCAAGATTTTCAACAAGAAGCAGTAGCTTCCAGAGGGTGCAGCGCTTGCCACGTAGAGTCATTGCCTATCGGATGCCCTTTGAAATCCAGCTCCACATACTAGACCTTTGCAAAGAGCCGATGCTCATCTCGGAGATCACAAGGATCGCCAACGTCTCAAATTCGATTGCGGTAAGGGCGCTGGAGAGCCTGGGCTCCTTTGGAATGATTGAATCGCGGTCATCCAATGACGTCTCAAGGACATTCAGGCTCCTGGGCAAGTCAAAGCACGTCTTCATGCAGACGGAAAAGGGCGCAGAGGCGATGCGCAGATTAGAGGCTCTCAAGGCGCTTTTTAGTGAGAATCCTAAGAATCTCAAGCTGGCCCTAGACACGCTAAGGGCGCTTGACAACCCCTCGCATCAGACAAACATTGCCCTTGCCCTGCGCAGGGACGCTACAGCAATCAAGGCCGCGCTTGGGCATTTGGCCCTATGCGGAATGGTCAGGCCGCTGGAGCGCAATGGCGATTCCCCGCCAATTACCCATTTTGTGCGGACCGAGCTAGGGGACATCGCGGCACAGAGATATGGGGAGCTTCTCCCATTATTTGTGCCCACCCAGGAATTCGACTACCATCAGCTAATTCAGAAAGTCGGAAAGAGAAATTAAGGAAAAAAAGAAAAAGAATGAGTCAGTATCTTCCGGCCGTGCCGCTTGCAAACGCCTTGAAGAGCCTTCTCCTCAGCGAGTCGCCGACCCTTCTGTACTGAGAGCGGACCCTCTCCCTCGTGCTTGAGGCCATCCTCTCGTAGCATCCGGTGCACATCACCCTTCGCGTGACCTCCCCGCTTGAAACGTATCTGTCCTGCTCCTGTATCATCTGTGGCGGCACGACCTTAACCTCGTCGCGCGCAAGCACCCTGTTGCAGTGCATGCAGCTGGTCTCTATCATCCTCTTGAGGTCCTTCTCCTCGGCTTCGCTCACCGTGCATTTTATCCCGTCGGAGGCAGAGATCTTCATGTTGAATTCCACTGGCAACTCCTCGCCCAGTATCCCCTCTCTCATTTCTTGTATTCCCATTTGCCCCCACCACTTTGCAAATCGCTTTGCAAACTTTCCCTGAAACCTTCCTTTAGACCTGATTAGGTCTCCCCTCCTTCCCCTGCAAACATAAATATAGATGAACTCATATTTAATGCTTATGTCCAAGTCGTGCAAAAACGTACAAAAATTGGACCGAAATTCCAGATTTATGGGGTAAAAATATGCTAAATGTGCTCTCAATTGGCGGAAATGCGCTCAATAATTCCAAGAATTTGGAGAATCTCCTGGATGCGATTGGGTTTTTAGCCAAAAAAGGCGGGCTGCTCATAGTCCATGGCAATGGGCCCCAGGTAGGCGAGCTTTCGGACCTTGAGGGCCTAAACCTCGGGGTCCTAACCGCCCAGACCGAGGCGGAGATGGGCATTTTCCTTGCCGAGGAGATCTCAAAGCGCCTCTCAAAGGGCGCAGCATCTAAGGCAAAGGTGGAGGTGGTGCTCACAAAGGTGCGCGTCGACCCCAAGGACGCAGCCTTCAAAAACCCGACCAAGCCGATCGGCAGATTCTACACCGAGGCGCAGGCAAGGCGCCTTGAGCGCAGGTTTACGCTAAAGCGCCTGGTGCACGGCTATAGGCGCGTTGTCGCCTCGCCAAGCCCAAAGGAGATAATGAACCTAGGGACAATACTTGAGCTGCTGCGGCGCGGATACATCGTAGTGGCAGGCGGGGGCGGCGGGATACCAATAGCCTACCGAGGCAAGCGATACGAGTTTGCCGATGCCGTCATAGACAAGGACTACACATCGGCGCTGCTTGCAAAATCGCTTGGCGCAAAGAGGCTCTTCATACTCACCAATGTGGACGGGGCATACATCGATTTCGGCAAGAAAAAAAGCAGCAGGCTTGCAAAAGTAAGGGCGAAGGACCTCCTAAGGCATCTTAGGCAGGGCCAGTTCGAGCAGGGCAGCATGGGCCCCAAGGTTGAGGCATGCGTCAGTTTCGTCAAGGCCACTGGCGGGGTTGCAGCGATAGGAAATTTAAAGAGGGCAAGGGACACCGTCGCGCTCAAGAACTGCACAATCGTCACTGCCTAGATGCTGTCTTCACCGCCTCTATTATCTCCAAGATGCCTGCGTCTGTTTTTATCGCATCGCCGTCAAAGTGCGTCTCGCTCACGGCGTGTTTTTTTCCAAGCTCGGCAATGACAAGCCTCTTTGACACGGACCCTATTCCAAGCTGGCGCGTTATCTTAGGAACCGAGTAATAAAACGGCAGATCCAGCTCGCCATTTATCCTTTCGACAAGGCGCACCATCCCCATCTCTATCCCAGCCGGCGCACCCTTTGCCATCCTTGCAAGAACTTTCTTGTCCTTTATGCTCCCAAGCCACAGCGGCCCAAAGAGCTGCATCTGCGCGCGGCAGTTTTTGCACTCACTGTCAATCCGCGGGACAAGCCCCCGCGCATATTCCACCGACCTGCAGGATCCGCACGCCCCCGCAAATCCCATCTCCCTTACGCTTTCTACAGCTTCCTTCGCCCCGTGCCTTAGGACAAGAAACACCCTCATGTAGTGCAAATTCGAGACTGCCATCTTCACCTCGATTCCGAAATTGAACTGCGCGGCAAGCTTTGCGATGAAGCCTATAAGTATCCTGATCCCAGCCTCGTGGCAGAGCTCGTTGTGCATAGGCATGGCGCCGTAGTTCTTGTAGCATGCAAGCGGGGTTGCGCCGCAGAGTACCGCGGTGTCGGTTCCGGTGGCCATCAGTACGGTCCCGTCCTTTGCCGCCTTCAGCAGATCGTAGACATACGGAGCCGCGCTGCCGAACGGATCGAGGTCTATCACATCGAAATGCTCCTCGGTTTCGTTGCAGAACTGCTGTATGCTCCTGTCAAGCGCCATTCCCCTGATCTTGTTCCTCTTGATGTTCGCCTTCGTGTTCAGATACGCCTTTTTGTTTATGTCAAGGAATGTGACTTTCCATGCGCCGGCCTCCAGTCTGTATCGTATCCCGCGTATTCCGGTTGCGGATGTGGTGTCCAGCAGCGAATATCCCTTTAGTCCCATCGAGTTTAGGAAGAGGACCGAGAGGTCTCGTAGGCCAGCCATCTTCGGGTTGTAGAATATTCCCTCTTTGACCTCTATTGAGGCCCTGCCTTCCTTCACAATCTGCATATCCTCACTCGATTAAACCCTTGATCTTGAGAATTGAGTCTAAAAGCCCGTGCGCGTAGGCGATGCTGCAAAAGGAGGTGTACAGGTCCCCCTTCTCAAGCCATGCCATGCAGTCGCTAGCATACATCTTTGAGAGCTCGACGATCTCCGCCTGCTTTTCGTCAAGGTTTGCGCCGTCGATTTTCTTGATGCTGTCGTTGAACTTCTTTATGTCGAGCTCTATCCTCTCTTTGACTTCCATAGTGACCACAAGCAATTATATATGTTAGAATCTGTATTTAACTAGTTAGGTGTATTGATGGCGGACGAGCAGGTGATGAGTGCGGAAACGATGAGCTTCATCAAGACGATAGACAAGCAGATCGGCGAGAAGTACCTTGTGAGCCTTCAGGACGTCATCACAGACCCTGACACAGTCGCAAGGAAGCCGAATGCAAAGGAGATACTTGCTGGGATGAAGACAGACGCGAACGCGTACTTCGACTCGCTGCTAAAGAATTTGGAGGACGAGGCGAAGCGGTTCAATGCGGAGCTAGAGTCCGTCAGTGCACTCTACATCCAGATAAGCGAGCACATAAAGGCGAAGGCGCAGAGCTCAAACGTACCTGTCATAAAGCCGGTCTCGGTAGAGCGGGACGCATCAAAGGAGGAGACCATAATCGTCTCCACGGATGACACCGCAATCGAGCTGCTCATCTCAAAGCTGATAGGCGCCTCGACATACGTTGCAGACACATCAACCACATACAAGACCTATACGATCGGCTCATGGCTCTTCTCGGGCAGCAAGAACTACAACCTCGGGCTCAACCCCCCAAGCAGCGTGATACTAAACATAGAGGCAAGCCGCGACGAGATAAACTTCAGGATTGACGGGGTTGCCGCAAGATTCTGATCCTATGAAGAGCATCATCGTGATAACCGGAACTCCGGGAGTCGGCAAGACGACGCTGTGCGCGCAGCTAAGGAAGTCGATCAGGGGCTGCAGGCTATACAATGCAACGGATATTGTGAACAAGTTCAAGCTCTACTCAGGAAAGGACAAGTTCGGGGCAAAGATTGTCAAAATGAAAAAGCTCGAGCAGAAAATAAACCAGATCGCAAAAAAAGAGAGCGCAAGCACGATAATATTTGAGGGCCACCTCCTCTCCGACCTAAAGGTAAAGGGCGCAAAGGCCATCGTACTAAGGGAGCACCTATTCACCATAAAGTCAAGGCTGCTAAAGCGCGGCTATCCGATAGAGAAGATAAGGGAGAACATAGTCAGCGAGGCTCTTGACTATTGCGGCGCGGCAGCATACGACAACTATTCAAAGGTCTACGAGATAATGAACGGAAAGTCGGCGCAAAGGCAGCTCGCCTCCATAATACGTGGCAAGTACAAGAAGGGCGCCGGGGCGATAAATCTGCTTGAGGAGCTTGTAGGCATAATAAAAAAAGACAGAAGGTTTGCGATCTAAGCTAGATGCTCATCTTGCCGTGAAGCTCGGCGTAGGCCGTTTCCAAATGCTCCCTTGGGATCTTGTTCACAACAAGCTTTGCTCCCTTGAACGATATGTCCTTTCTTCTCCCAATCAGCTTTCCGCCTGCAACATCCTTTAGCAGGCTCTCGATCGTGGGATACCTGTTGGAGTCGATAGCATTCACCCTATCCCCATCAATTGTTATCGCAAGCGCATTCTTGTGGGATTTTAGGAATCCCTCAATGCTCTTTGTCCCGTAGAATATGCTCGGCCCCTGGAAGACCCTTGTTGGGAGATGCTCCTTCGGCGCAAGGTACGCGATGAACCCCTTTCTTTTCTCTACCCAGACATGCTCAAGGTATGTGTGGAACCCAAACTTCTTGATCTGGGTGTCGATTATTTCGGATGCCTTTCTGAGCTGTGGCCAGACTATGTCCTCGCTTTTGTCCGGAACGCCAATGATTATCAGGTATAGCTCCAGCCCTGAGCCCTTGATAAGCGAATCGATTTTCTTTTTCACCTGCGATGTGGAGAATCCCTCCCCGTAGAAAATCTTTATGTCTGGATTGCGAAGGAACTTGTTTGCTATGAATGCGAATCTTGCCAGCGATTCCTTGGAGACGCCTGCGGCAACGTTCCGGTTTCTGTCAACCGGATCTATAACAACAAACTCGGACCCAAACTTGTTGAATATCTCCCTGTCGGCCTTTGCTCCCTTCTCTTTCGGGTTTATGCAAAGCGGCATCTTGAAGTTGACCGCATTCTCAAGCAGGCTGCTAAAGGACCCGAAGTTGTAGATGAGAAGTTCGCAGAGATACCCAGAGAATCCCTGCACCTTCACCTCGGCACCGTAGATCCTATGCTGCTTGAGCAGATACTTTAGCAGTCTAACGTCATCTCTCATCTTGTCGGTGAAGTTCTTGTTGATGAACTTTGTGTGGAGGGGAGTCCTGTCAACCGCAGTCGCAAGCTCCTCGATGTTATCTATCTTGTAGGCAGGCACAACGTCAATCTTCATGTCGATCTTGTCAAGGTGAAGCCTGGCATAGGGGTGCTGCGCGTACTTGAGCTCGAATCTCTCCCCGCTCTTCTTGTCTATCATTCGCTTTGCGTACTCGATTCCCATCTTTTCGAGATTTTTGTGGGAGACCTTCTTGTCAAATAGCATGAATATGTCTATGTCATGGTCGCCCTTGAGGTTCGTGCTCCTCGCAATCGAACCCGCAACCACAAGAGTGACATCTCTTGGCACAATCTTCTTTAGCCTGGCCATTGTCCTGTTGGCGTTCGCGATGGTCGTTTCGACCTCAAGCTTGCTTGGTCTTATCTCCTCCAAAACCCTAGCGTAGATTTTCTGCGCCACGGCGGCTTTCCTTGGGTCCATACACCTTTATTGTCTACTAAGTTTAAATCAATAAACGATGGGGTCTCATGGCCAAAGAGTATAAATATTTTATAATCCGATGTATACAAGGTAATGATTTGCCTTCAAACAGAATCAAACTTAAGGATGAATTTCGATTAAAACTTTTTACGAGTATTTTATTGGAGCATTCAATAAATTTAAAGCAGCTAAGCAAACAGTTAGGCTGTGGTTATTCTGCCATTAAAAAATGGCGTTCTGGTGCCTCTTTGATACCAGAAAATACCTTAGAGATTCTAGTCACTATGTCTGCAACTTCTTTACGATCTGAATTAAATCAGAATATCTTGGCGAATTTACCAGACAACTGGGGTGAAAAACTCGGAGGAAAATTGTATGTTGATAAATATAAAAAAATAATTAAATCAAGAATGATCTATGTAAGAAAATTTAAACCGTCATCAAAGATACCAAATGTAGATGACGAAGTTTGGGAATTAATCGGTGTATGTTTAGGCGATGGCTGTCTATCAAAATATTTTTCAAACTATGATGGCCGTTGGTCTTACAACATAATTTTCACTGGGCACATGACTGATGATTTTGCCTATTATACCAATTTTTTGCTACCCTTAATTAAAGATAAATTTAATGTTAGCCCAAAGCCAACTTTTCGAGAAGAGGAGAATGTAATAGTTGTTGCCATTAGAAGCAAACCTATCTTCAATTTCTTCAAAAAACTTGGAATGCCTGTAGGTAAAAAGCTTAAAAAGATAAGAATAACCAAGCCAATGAAAGCCTCAACTGGTTCTAGAGCAGCAATTTTAAGGGGACTTCTCGATACCGATGGGCACATATTTGCACGCAAAGATGAAGGCTATAAATATCCCTATCTTAAAATCACGAGCGGGAGTAACATATTTTTAAAAAATATAAAATCCGTAATAAGAGGATTTGGCTTACCTGCATACATTCATGGTGACGATGTTCAGATACGCGGGGGTAAAAATCTTAAGATATGGATGCAAGCCATTGGGTCCTCACACCCTACACATATAAATCGTTATAATTCGTGGTTATCAACGGGTAAGCTATTACCCAAAAGGGCCCTTAGCTCAGCCTAGCAGAGTGTTCCGTTCGCAACGGAAAGGTCGCGGGTGCGAATCCCGCAGGGTCCACCATTCCAAACTCCAAGCAAATTTTGCCTACTTCAAGATTAGGTGCTTGTAGATCACTGCCGCGACTATTGCACCCACTATAGGTCCGATTAGGTAGACATACCAGTTCGCAAAGAATCCGGACGCGAGCGCTGGGCCAAACCACCTTGCCGGGTTCATCGCAGCTCCTGTGAATGGTCCTCCAGCAAGCACGTCTATGAACACCGCAAGTCCAATCCCGAATCCTGCAACTTTGGGTGCCCGCCTATCAACTGCCGTTCCCATTATCGTGAAGACCAGTATGAATGTCATTATCGCCTCAAAGGCTATTCCCTGTACAACACTGACCCCTGCGCCAAGCGCAGTGACTCCGTAATTCACTGCTATCCCCGAAGCCGCTGGATAGACTGCAAGAAGAAGTATTCCGGCAACCACCGCGCCAATCAGCTGGAAGACGATGTAGACGGCTGCTTCCTTTAGCTTTATCGCCTTGTTCACCAACATTGCAATCGTGACCGCAGGGTTGATGTGCCCCCCTGATATGTTCATTGCGAATGTTACTGCCAGCGCAAGTGCGATCCCGTTCCCAAAGGCGATCGCCAGTAGGCTTGCGCCCCCAAGCCCCGCAAACTGGGATGCAATCACTGCCCCGGCGCCTATGAAGACAAGGAAGAATACACCGACAGCCTCAACAAGTGCCCTCTGTCCAAGAGTTGCGATCTTTGCCATAAACATACCCAAGATAATTACAGCTTCATTCTTTTAAATGACCACGTTCCTATCAGGATCATAACTGCCGCAAATCCTATCAGCACTGCGAAATCCATCGGGAGCCCGAAGCTGCTCACCCCAAGTATCACGGTCCTGAGTGCATCGACCGCGTATGAGACCGGGTTCAGCGCCACAAAGTCGTATAGCCAGCTTGGAAGGCTCTTCACAGGGAAGAGCGCGCCGCTTAGGAAGAAGAGCGGAAATATCACAAAGCTCGAGACCAGCCCGAATCCCTCGGGGCTGCTCATCATCGAGCCGAAGATCAGCCCAAGGCTTATTATCGAGATCATCAGCAGCCCGATTATTACCAGAGTCATTATCGCAGAGTACGCGCTGAAGCCGATCCCGAAGAAGAGCGCGCCGAGAATCATCAGCATGATTATCTGTATCACCCCGTCAGTCGCCCCGCCCAGCACCTTGCCGAAGAAGATGGTCGTCCTGCTCAGTGGCGCGACAAGCACCTCCTTTAGGAAATCCACCCTCTTGTCCATGATGATGTAGAGCCCGAAGAAGAGCGAGCCGAAGAGCACTGTCATCGCAAGTATTCCCGGGTAGATGAACTGCTGGTAGTCCAGGCCGCTTGCCGAGCCTCCCAGCTCGATGCTGGAGCCAAGTCCTGTGCCGAAGATCACAAGCCACATCAGGGGCTGTATCAGCGAGCTCACTATCCTCGATCGCTCCCTTGTGAATACCTTGAACTCCCTGTACCAGAGTGCATACAATCCGCTTAATTCTCCCATAAAATCATCTCATCTGTTGCCGCTGTGCATCATCCTCTCGAAGTACCCGCCCTCCGCCCCTGAGTCGCGGATCTCATTTCCCGTGAAGTGCAAAAAGACGTCGTTTAGCGTCGGGGAATGCGACTCGACGCTCTCGACGTTCCCTATCCTTGCGAGTATCTCCTGCAAATGCTTGCCTGAGTCGTTTACGGTCAGGGTGACATAGCCATCCTCCCTCTTTGCCTTCTTGACGTACCTTAGCTTCCTCACCGCCGCCATATTCGGCTTTGCTATCCTAAGCCTAACAACGTCCCCGCCAAGCGATTTCTTTAGGCTACTTGGGGTGTCGAGCGCAACCACCTTGCCGTGGTCGATTATAGCAACACGGTCGCAGAGCTGGTCCGCCTCCTCCATGTAGTGCGTGGTTATTATTATGGTCACCTTCTTCTCTGTCGACAGCCTCTTTATGTATCCCCAGAGGTGCTCCCTTGTCTGCGGGTCGAGCCCCAGCGTCGGCTCGTCCAAGAAGAGGATCTTGGGCTCGTGCAGAAGGCCGCGCGCAAGCTCAAGCCTTCTCCTCATCCCCCCTGAGTACTTCTTCATCCTCTCATGCTGCCTTGCTGTGAGGTCGACGAGCCTTAGCACGTCATCCATCTTCCTGTTTATGTCGCGCATGTCCACCCCGTACATGAGCGCATGCAGATAGAGGTTCTCCCTTCCGGTGAGCAGATCGTCCGAGCTCGGGTCCTGGAAGACAAACCCTATGCTGTGCCTCACCTTAGAGGCATCCTTCATCACGTCAAATCCCCCTACCGTGGCCGAACCCTCCGTAGGCGGTATGAGCGTTGCCAGCATCGAGAGCGTGGTGGTCTTCCCTGCGCCGTTTGGCCCAAGAAGCCCAAATATCTCCCCCTCGTGGATCTTGAGGTTTAGCTTGCTGACTGCAATCAGCTTCTCGAATTTCTTCGTGAGATTTTTGGTCTCTATTATCGGCATAGAATCAGTCAGTTGGCGTAGCCACTGATACGATTTATAAACCGCAAATTATTAATCCGTATGGTGAATCCATGAAACTAAGCGACTCGGAGGTAAAGGGGAAGATGGGAACTCTAAACAACTGGCTGCTCGCGAAGGGCAAGCTGCACAAGGAGTACAAGTTCGAGGGCTTTGAGGATGCGATGAGATTCGTCAACAAGGTTGCGGAGGTAGCAGCTTCGCTCAATCACCACCCTGAGATTTACAACGTCTACAACAAGGTGACCTTGGACATAAATACGCACGATGAAGGGGGGATAACAAACCTGGACTTCGACTTCGCAAAGCGCGTGGACGCACTGGGCTAGGCCTCCACGAAAACGTTGTCCCCTTCAATGATCACGGGATATATCGGCTCGGGCTCAAGCTTCATCGGGAACCAGATCGTCTTTCCAGTGGTCACGTCCCAGATCGCCCCGTGCCATGGGCAGATTATCTGGTTGTGGTCCAGCTCCCCCTCGTCAAGCGGCCCACCCTCGTGGTGGCAGATTGCGCGCATCGCATGGAGCGTCCCCTCCACGTTTGCCACAAGTATCCGGTTGTCCCCAACAGCGACGCTCTTCATCTTTCCCACAGGAATCTCCGATACCTTCCCGACCTCAATTTTTGCCAAATGAGCACCTTGTAACAATTTATGGTCAAACATCTATTAACTTTTTGCGGACTCGCTCCCCTTTCCCTGCCTGAGGAGGAAGTTGTCTATCTTTGTCGCGCTCTGCGAGAGGCGCTCAAACCGCTTCCTCGCCTCCTGCAGGTTTATCTTGGTTATGTGCTCGCTCTTCTTGTGTATGATGTTGAGCGGCGGGATCTTGAACGCGTTAACGTCGTCAAACACGAACCTCTCGTGCTGCGCAGCAGCATCCTCATCGCTCATCACCTTTACCTCGAAGGCGACGCTGTGGTTTGCCAGCTCCCTCATCAGGTCCCTGTAGTCGTCCCCAAACCTAGAGTCTATCATGCTGCCGGATGTGATCACGTTTATCGAGTCCACTCCCTCAAGGTCCCCCCCGATCAGCCTGTGCAGATTGCCTATCGCATCCGAGTTGAAGTGCTTGTCCACAATCCTTATGTTCCCCTTGAGGTTGGAGAAGAGCTTTGACCTAAGGTTCTGGATGTTGGTGTAGGGCGTGTCAGGATTGATCGTTATGTTCCTTGCCCCGACCTTCCTTGAGCTTGCGACTCTCATGGTGTACTCAAGGTAGATGTCGGTTATCAGGCAGATCAGCATCCCGAAGAAGCCCAGATAGATCATGATGCTCAGCGTCGAGTGTATGAAGCTTGAGTAGATTATCGCAAAGAGTATTATGTACACAACGGTGACCGTAGTGTGCATCGAGAGGTACCTCCTGTTTCCGTCGTCATAGCGGTTTGTCCTCAGGGTGTAGATCACCACCGCAAGAAGGGACAGCAGAAGCGCAAGTATCAGTGCCAGATACGATTCGAGCACATACTGGTTTATCACGCTAAGCTGGGCCGATAGGAACCGCAGGTTCTGCGTGACATTGGTGCTGTCAGCGTTGCTCTGCAGTATCGCGCCCGCCCCCACCCCGTACTGCGTCGAGAAGATCTGTATGAAATATACCGAAGTGAATATCAGCATCGCCGAACCGGCAATCAGCAGCAACAGGGTCTCCCAATAGTTGTCCCGCTTGCTCTTCTCCTCCATGATTAGATTTGGTGTGCAAGGCTCTTAAATTTAGCACTACGAGAATCAGAGGCTCAAGGAACGAAAGTCCGCGCTGGTTACGAGCGGATTTGCGCTGTATCCCGCCTTGGAGAGGTTGTTTGCCATGATTTTCGCTTCCTTTCCGACAGCATAGACCATCTTAGGATCTGTTGCCTGCAGATATTCTAAACTCTGGGCAAAGTCCGCATGGTCGCTTAGTGCGAACTGCACGTCGGTCCCGAACCTAAATGCCTTCGCCCATCCTGTCGCAACCGCTGTGAAGACCCGCTTGTTGTATATTGCTGAGAGCTTCCTTCCCAACTCCTGAAGCCTGCTGCTCTCAACTATCCCGACGAAATTATTTCTCACAAGCTGCTCGAAGTTTGACTGTGAGTCGTAAACAGATTCGAACTTCAGGTCAATTCCGAATTTTTTATAGACCCCATTGAGCCTTGATATCCCCTTACTGACAACTGGGGTTATCCCTATCTGGTTGACGACGTTTATGAGCTCCTGCGCCTTTCCAAGCGAGTAAGCCCCGAAGATGACTATTCCGTTCTCTATCTTTCTGTTGACGTAGTACTGAATCGTGTCGATTACCTCCTCCCGCGGATCAAACACCATGTTTGGGTCCGGATATGTCGAATCAAGTATCGCCACATCCGCCTGATTTATCTGGATCCGGCTTGCGGTGGGTGATTTCTGCATCTGGTAATCCCCAGTGTAGACGACGGAGTATCCAAACTCCGGGGAATCGATGTATAGCTGCTTTGAGCCGAGAATGTGGCCCGAATCAAGCAGCTTTATGTTTGTAGGGATTTCCGCAAGCCTAAGCCCAACGCCCTTTCGCTTCTCAATTAGCTCCTTTGTCTCGACGCTTGCAAGTATCGAGGCTCCCTTCTTTGCGCGGTTTGTGTGGTCGCTGTGCGCGTGCGAGACGAAGCTAAGGTTGCTGACGGTATGCGCCAGGTCCAAAGAAATGTCATAGTTGTCAATTCCTATGGACATGGGGTCGCCTCTAAAACATCAGAATCAAACTTTAAATAGGTATTCAAACAAATTATGTATTGCAAATTCTTGATGATTAAATGGTGGAGAATGTCGTGATTATAGGCTCAGGGCCTGCAGGACTCTCAGCGGCGCTATACACCGCAAGGGAGGGGTTCAACCCACTTCTGATCAAGGGAAGCGGGGCAGGGGGACAGCTTCTTCTGACCACGGACATCGAGAACTATCCCGGATACGACAAGATTGCTGGTCCTGAGCTCATCAGGCTCATGGAGCAGCAGGCCACAAGCTTCGGCACAAGGTTCCTTGAGGGTGACGTCACAAAAGTCGAGCTCAGCGCAAAGCCGATAAGGTTGCATGTAAACGATACGGTAATCGAGACGCTTACACTCATAATCTCGACTGGGGCGTCTTCCAAGTGGATTGGTCTGCCTTCGGAGAAGAACTTCACAGGAAGGGGGGTATCAAGCTGCGCAACATGCTTGCTTCCATCATCATTAGTCGTTACCAATCCTTCAGTTAAGCAAATAAAAAATATTACTAAGGGAGTAAAAGTGCTAACACATAAAGGACGGTTTAAAAAAGTAATAGAAGTGTCAAGGCAGAGATATAAAGGCAAGGTCATCAAGTTCAAAACGCGATTCTTTCGCTCTGAACCAACTACTTTAACTCCTAACCATCCCGTTCTTGTTAGGGAACTTAATAGGGGTACGGGTCCAAATTACCATAACTTTAATTGGTCTGAGCCTTTCTGGATACCGGCAGGTAAAATTGGCAATAATCATATAGTAATGTATCCGATTCCAAAGGAGGTACGTAAGATCAAGTATCTTGAAATCAGCAAAATATTAAACTTGCCCACAGATAAAAATCAAAGTGTTAAATTGGGGCATGAAACTTATTCTTCGCACCGTATAACAAATAAAATACCTTTGACTAAGCCATTTGCAAGGCTGATTGGCTACTATCTATCTGAGGGCTTCGCGCATTCTCGCGGGGTTTCTTTTGCATTTTCCAAGGATGAAATTGATTACGTAAATGATTGCAAAAGCATTATTGAAAATACATTTCATATCAAACCAACTTCCAAGCTAGAAAAATCAGTTATTAGGGTCACCGTATCCTCCTTAATACTGAGCATGCTATTTGAAAAGTTGTTTGGAAAGTATTCACACACAAAGAAACTTCCACAAAAGTTCGTTTTGTTGAACAGTGATCTGCAAAAAGAGATTGTAAACGGAATATGGCGTGGGGACGGTTCAGTACGCAAGACGGATTTCATCATAACAAGCAGTTCTCGAGAATTGATTGAGCAATTGAAGATCATACTACTAAGGTTGGGAGTCCTACCCGGCGTTGAAAAACGTAAGTTTAGTACTTTAAGACATAGTAACATAGACGGGCGGGAAGTAGAGTTCAAAAAAGACGTATATCAAATTGTTATCGGAGGTCCTTGGGCAAAAATCATGGGCGAAATAGTCAAGGAAATCCCCGAAATGGCAAAGACAAGGAGACACAACAATTATCACGCTTGGATTATGGATGGATATGCACATTTGCCAATTAAAAAAGTTTGGCACCCAAGCCATGATGGTTTCGTGTATAATCTGGCCGTGGAGGGGGATAACACCTATGTAACAACCAATAGCATTGTGCATAACTGTGATGGGGCATTCTTCAAGAACAAGGATGTTATCGTTGTCGGTGGTGGGGATACAGCGATGGAGGACTCGCTCTTCCTTACGAGGTTTGCAAACAACGTTACCATAGTCCACAGGAAGGACTCGTTTAGGGCGAGCAAGATAATGCAGGAGAGGGTTTTTGCCAATCCAAAGATAAAAGTCATCTGGGATACTGTAGTCGAGGAGGTAACTGGGGATAGAAAAGTAACCGGGGCAAGGGTAAAAAATGTCAAGACAAATCAGATTACAGAAATGAAAGTAGACGGGGTCTTCATTGCAATCGGCCACCAGCCAAACACATCTCTTTTCAAGGAGCAGCTGGAGCTTGACAAGGACGGATACATCATAACAAAGGACGACGTGCTCACAAACATCGAGGGCGTCTATGCTGCGGGAGACGTTGCAGACAGGTTCTACAAGCAGGCGGTCACCGCAGCAGCAAGCGGGGTCAAGGCGGCGCTTAGGGTTAGGGAATATCTTTCAATGATGAAGTTTGAGGAGGAGCAGAGGGCTAAGCGCCAATAAACTCCTTCATGCTTTTCTGTCCGCCCTGCTTTGAAAATCCGGAAACCCTAACGCCTATTTTCCTCACAGGCTCGTTCTTCTCGGCGTACGAGTCAAAGAGCCTCACCGCATTATCGACTATATCGCTTAGTTCATCAGAGTAGTGCCCAAGGCTGCGGCTCTTTAGGTGCTCTAAGAAGTCGTAGTACCTTATTTTCACAGTGACTGTCTTGAATGAAACCCTCTCTTTCTTTAACTCCTCATGGACCTCCTTTGCAATCGAGTTGATCTGCGCAATAATCTTCTCCCTATCCGTTGTATCGCTCTCGAACGTCCTTTCCCTCCCTATGGATTTTATCTCATAGTTCTCAACAAGCACATCTTCTCCCTGCCCCTTTGCGCTTCTGTAGAGCTCCGCTCCGAAAACCCCAAAGGTGCTGACCAGATTCACGGTGTTCGCCCTTGCAAGATCCCCAATCGTCTTGTATCCCATAGATTCGAGTCGCTCCTTTGTCTTCTTCCCGACGCCGTAGAGCTTTCCGACTGGCATTGGCGCAAGGAATTTCTCGGCCTCCTCCTCAAGCACCCTCTTTATCCCATCGGGCTTCCCAGCCTCGCACGCCATCTTGGCCATGAGCCTATTGGAGCTTATGCCGATTGAGCAGGGAAGCCCAGTCTCGTTTTTTATGAATCCCTTGATCTTCCTTGCGTACTCGACTGCCTGCTCGAACCCGTCTATCTTTCCGCTGACATCAAGGAAAGCCTCGTCTATGCTCACCTGCTCGAATTTTGTTGAGAAGGACTTTAGGATCTGCATTACCCGGTTTGACATCTTCTCGTAGTACGGGTAGTCGACCGGGAGGAATATCGCGTCTTTCTTTAGCTTGTATGCGGTAGAGATCGGCATTGCGCTGTGTATGCCGTACTTTCTTGCAAGGTAGTTGCAGGTGCTTACCACTCCCCTTGCAACTCCGCCCTTCGGGTCCGCGCCGACCACAAGCGGCTTCTCCTTGTACTCGGGATGCCGCAGCTCCTCGCACGCGGCGAAGAAGTAGTCCATGTCAATTAGCATTATTATCTTCATTTACTTACTTCCTCAACCGATCCGTTGGGCGAAGTCTCCCTGAAGGTCTGAGCAGTTAAGGTATGGAATACAACGTCGCTTCTGCGCGAATCGTGGGGCTGCATCCCTGCCCTCTTGCAGAGCTCCTCAAGAATCTCCTCTGTCTTCGCACCCTTTTTTATCTCGCTAGGAAGCATGAATCCCCTTCTAAATCCATATTCGACCATCACGCCTTTCTTCCCTATTTTGGCATTTTTCTTTAGCTTTTGTGGCTCCGAGAATACGTTTACCTCGATAAGTATGTGCTCAAGTTCGTGGTGGGAGACTGGGACAAACCTCATATCCTCCGAAGCAGCGGCAATCGCCGCGTCAATGAGTACAAGATTTATCGGCTTCACCCCCTTAACAAAACCCGCAGAGCCCCTAGGCTCGCCGAGCGGATAGTGCATTATGGAGACCGAGATGCCGTTGTGCCCCGTGAACCTGGACACCATCCTGTCTATTATCTTCCTCTCGAAGCGGGCGGACTTGAGATAGAGCTCGATTGCGTGCCTGGCTGCCTTTACAAGCACCGTACCCTCGTCAAGAGAATAGATAGCCATCCAACCGCTAATACTTCGTAGGCAATCTTTTTATTTGTGATAATCTGGCAAAAACGAAGACTTAGTTAAATATTTAAAGCATGAAAAGACATGAGATTTGATTAATATGGCAATGGTAGAACAGGTTCTAAGGAACGAGAAAAAGCTCACCAAGCTCGACGTAACGCAGCTATCGAACCTCAGCGTGCAGGAGCTTAATTCACTCATAGACAAGGTTGGACACACGGAGACCGATGCACTAGAAAAGCTCAGGAAGTACGCACAGCTGCCGAAGGTCGCAGAGCATGTTAGCGTATTCAAGAGACTAAGGCAGATCAACGATGTAGAGCTGCAGAACGCGCTGCTTAAGAACACTCACGTAATGGAGTTGCAGGCAAGGCTCAGAAAAACCCAAAGGAAATCCGACTGAATTAAAATCCGATTTTTGTAAGAATGGGCCCGATGAGATTTGAACTCATGACCTTTCGATTTTTGCGGAGTGATAAAACACCTTATCAGTCGAACGCTCAAACCAGGCTAAGCTACGGGCCCATTCATTATAGCTTTTTCTATCTATAATTATTAAAAGCATTCTATTTGT
>JAGWHA010000060.1 GCA_028867095.1 Microcaldota archaeon
TCTCGCTCGCGCTTGAGGGGAGCATAAGGAGGGGACAGGTGCTTGGCACAAGGTCCTTCAACAAGAAATTCTACATAATCCTGCGGACGTTCTTCGACAGGCACGGCCCGAAGATACTAAAGGCACTAAAAGACGGTGGCATGAGGGTCTCGCAGATCGCGTCGGAGACTGGCGTCGACGAGGACGGGATACGCGCAATACTCTATTTGCTCGCTGAGAGCGGGGACGTTAGCGAGAAGAGGAAAGACTTCTTCACCCTTGCCTAGATTATGCAAGGACCGCGAAGTGGTCGAGTACCATTATCACAACCGCGAAAGCTGCGATTCCGATTAAAATAAGCTTTGCGTTCATCTGCGGGCCCTGCGACGGAGCGTCGTAGAAGCTCATGACTCCTGCCTGGTTCTGCGGTGTTGATATTCCTGCCATGCAAACACATATCCTAGCCTAAGAAATTATTTAAAGGTTGCTCAGTCTAGTTTTTTAAAGGCCAAAATAGATTACAAGGAATTACTTAATTCAGGATTTTCCTATGCTCATTAAAAGCAGCCAATTAACATTTCGAAGCAGAAATAAATTAGTTCGGGCTCGGGGCCTTCTTCTCGCACTCGGCCTTGACCTTCTCTATGAAGTCCCCAACCTTGACGCCAAACTTCTGCCCTCCGCTTCGCGCCCTCACCGCGATTGTCTGCGCCTCGACCTCTTTTTGGCCGACGACGAGCATGTACGGGATCTTCATTAGCTGTGCCTCGCGTATCTTGTACTCGAGGGTCTTGTCGGAAATGTCGATTTCCGCCCGCATCCCCGAGGATTTGAGCTCTTCGTAAACCTTCACGGCGTAATCGTTTGCGCCCTCGGATATGGAGATGACTTTTGATTGGATGGGGGCAAGCCATGTCGGGAACTTTCCCTGGTAGTGCTCGATAAGTATCCCGATGAACCTCTCAAGCGAGCCGTATATCGCGCGGTGTATCACTATCGGAACGTGGTCCTTCCCGTCCTCGCCCACGTATGCGAGCCTGAACCTCTTGGGCATCTGCATGTCCAGCTGTATCGTGCCGCACTGCCATTCCCTTCCCATGGAGTCCTTTATGTCGACATCGATCTTCGGGCCGTAGAATGATCCTTCCTTCTCCTTTAGCTCGTACTTGAGCTTCTTTGACTTCATTGCGCCCTCAAGTATGCCCGTTGCCTTCTTCCACTCCTCTTCGCTGCCCATGTGGCTCTCAGGCATTGTGGAGAGCTTGAGCTTGTGCGAGAGCCCGAATACCTTGTACATCCTTTCGAGAAGCTCGAGAAGCTCGTTTACGATCGCCTGCGCCTTCTCCGGGGTGGTGAAGATGTGGGCATCGTCCTGGGTGAGTATTTTCACCCTGAAGAGGCCGCTCGCAACCCCGCTGAGCTCGTTTCTGTAGAGAGGGTCGAAGTCAGACATCTTGACAGGAAGATCCCTGTAGCTCCACTTCCTTGACTTGTAGACCAGAAATGTGGAGGGGCAGTTCATAGGCTTGAGGCCGAACTCCTCATCGCCCAGCTTGGTCAGGAACATATCCTCTTTGTAGTGGTCAGAGTGCCCGCTCACCCCCCAGAGCACGGTGTTGGCAAGCGCGGGGGTGCTGATTTCAAGGTAGCCCTGCTTTGCAAGCTCCTCGCGGATGAAGTTCTTGAGCGTGTTGAAGAGCGTCACGCCGCCATTGTGCCAGTAGACCATTCCTGGTGACACTTCCTGGAAGCTGAAGAGGTCCAGCCTCTCCCCTATTATCCTGTGGTCGGTCTCAGGCAGCCCGGCAAAGTCGCTCTTCCTAATCCTTGCAAACATCTCGTCATCGCTTAAGGTCCTGCCCGGCTTGGGGGCAGGCTTTGAGGTTTTGTCGGTTTTTGCCGTTGCAGCTTGCGGCGTTTTGGGGTAGCTTCTAGACTGCTCTGCAAGGGGATGCCCCTTTATCTTTAGCGAGTACTGCTTGTTCCAGCCAAACGGCGAGGTATGGACAGTTATGCCCAGCTCCTTTGCGCAGGCTTCCATTGACTTGAGCTCCGTGATTGCATCCTGCGGCTTTGCGAGATTGCTGCTTAGGTGCGCGTAGGGATAGATCAGAATTGCATTCTTACCCAGATTCTTGAGGAACTTTGCGACGTCCTCGATTGCATTTTTTGCAATCTGCTCATCGTCCCCCCTCTCCACGGTTGTGAAAAGGACCACTATGTCCTCGTACTTCACCTTCTTCTTTTCGGCCTCCTCGGCCGAGGCTATCTCCTTCTTTATTGGCTCGTACTCTATGAACTCTACGTGCTGCTGAAGTATCCTCATCTGACCATCCGATAAGTATTTTGTATACTCTTACAGGTATAAATAATTATATAACTGGATAGAGACTAAGTGGGAGAATGAAGGGGGCGTTGCCGTTGATTGTCCTTGTTTTGGGAGCCGTCTTTGTTTTATATCACAATTACCTTCTGCAGCCTGCCGCACACAATCACCCCTCGTTTACAATCGGCAACAGAAGCTTTGCCATAACATACATTGCTACAAACCAATTAAGCTGGGAGAGCGGCCTGATGAACAAAACGATCGACAACTCCACGACGATGCTCTTTGTGTTTCCAAAACAGGGCATATACCCATTCTGGATGCTAGACACCTACACAAACCTCGACATGTTCTGGATAAGCGGGAATGCTAGCTTTGGGAAGATAGTCTACATAGTTAGAAACGCGACAAGCTGCTTTGATGCGGCAAACTGCACAGTATACACGCCAAATGCGCTTGCAAATTACGTGATAGAGTCAAAGGCGGGCGTGATCGCAGACAACGTCAAGGTAGGAAGCGCTGTGGAATTAGGGTGAGCCTCATCTCTTCTTGTTTGATTCCGCATTCTTTACGGGCTTCATCAGGACATGCAGCCAGTAGAGCACCAGTGCCGCCATGACGATAAGCAGAATTGTTGAGAGGGACCTGTAGGAATTGATCTGCGAGTACTGCCCCTGCGCAATCGAGTAGGCCTGGTTCGCATAGCTTACCGCGCTGCTGGGCGATGAGGAGTAAACCTGCTGGGCCTGGGCGAGGTATGAATAGGCCTTGGAGAGATCCGGATAGAATATCAAATAAGCGCTCTGGTTCACCTGATTGATGTAAGAAAGGGTCTGGTTGATTGTCTG
>JAGWHA010000061.1 GCA_028867095.1 Microcaldota archaeon
CGGATGCGATGGGAAGGACGGGCAGCACAAAGAACGCTATTCTTGGGATGATTTCAAAAAAGGAAAGGACGCTCAGCGAGATAAGCGAGGAGCTCGGGCTCTCCCCGTCTACGGTGAGCCAGCACCTGCACGAGTTGGAGGCGGACGGGGCAATTAGGGAGATAGAGAATACGCACATGAGAAAGTGGAAATATTACGGATTGGCCGAGGGAGCCATTACTGCTTCAAAAGGGAAAAACATGCCGAACAATAGAACACTGCTGTATTACGGGGGAGGGGTGGCGGTAGTCGCCGCAATAGCGCTTCTTGTGCTATCGATGCAGAGCGCTGCTGGGGGAGGGCTGCGGGGTTACTTGCATGTGCCGATAAGCCTTACCGATCCGCCGCATGTGCCTGTGGGGACAACCGCGCTTGTGATAAACTATTCCTCTGTGGAGGCGCATCTTAGCAATGCGGGTAATTCCTCTGGATGGATTGGCTCAAATGCTTCCGGAAGTATAAACCTCATCTCGCTGCTCAATGTCAGCCAGACGATAGGGAACGTGAGCCTGCCAGGCAACTCCATGATAAACATGGTTAGGTTCGAGATCAAGTCGGCGAAGATAGTGATAAACGGCACGACATACAGCGTAACGGTGCCAAGCTCGCAGGTCACAGCCCACCTTGACAGCAATCAGGCGGTGAATGGGTCTGTGGGCATACTGCTGGACCTCTCTCCGACGGTAGCTACGATATTCACACAAAACTCCACGATTTTCGTCATGGTCCCATCGCTTAAGGCGGTGGTGGTGCCTCAGTCGAATACCACTGCAAAGGTTGGCGAAAGGAGAAGCATAAGCAGGAATGAGAGTGATGCGCTAGAGTCCGCAAAGGCAATGATAAACCTCACAGACGCCTCATTTAGCGTAAGCGGCAATACTACGTCCTTCTCGGTGACTGTCAAGAACATGGGAAACCAGAGCGTGCAGATAAAACACATATTGGTTTACGGCAACGAGAGCGCGATGATAACGACAAGGGCTGAGACAAGTTCGCATGCGCAGTCGAATGTCTCTGCAAACGCTATCGGGCAGCAGAGGATGCCGCAGGTCGATGCAAAACTTGACGGCGGTGATGCAGGCAAAGGCAGCAGCCATGCCTCCGTGGTGCTCGACACAGGCACTGGGAACATAAGCACAACCTCTGAGGGTCACGGCAATATCTCGGTAAACGCAAGCGGCGCATCTGTAGGCGCGAGCTCTGAGTCGCAGACGCACGCTTCTGAGAACAGCTCCGAGAACGAGAGCGCACGGACAGAATCATCCCACGCATCGGCAAATGTGACAGAGGAGATGGGCCGAGGCAATCAGACCTCAAGCGAGCACGAGGGGGAGAATGCCATGAACACGACGGTAGTCGTTAGGACGATTGAGATGCTCAGGACGATAAACTTCATTGTCCAAAGCAACAGCAGCACCCTTGCCCTTCCGTTTGCCGAAGGGGAATTTGACCAGAACGGCTACTCGCTTGCGGCTAACTCGAGCGTCACGTTCACCTTCAACGGAACGATGTCGGTTGGAGAGGGGAACATAAAGATAACGCCTATTGTTGGGCAGCCATATAGGATAGTGGTGACTGGGGAGCAGGACGCATCCGCTTCGCTCAACGTGACTGCCGGATGATTAGAGAATAAGCCCTTTGCTTTGGGGAGCTCAGTAGAGCTCCTCAAGCTTAGATCCCTTGTCCACCATTAGAAGTATGGACCCCACTACGATGAGGTAGAGGTAGGACGCCACGGAGAAAAGCCTGCTGATGTCATAGCTCATGAAATTTAGGTTTGCGCTAAGCGGCGCCTGCGTGATGCCAGGCATCGCAATTACCCCTGCCAGGAAAAACAGCGTAATGTTGAGCACCGAATACGCGATGAATATCGGATACCATCTCTTAAGCCCGAGCAGGCACATAATCGCAATCAGCGTGTATGCCACAACCTCGAGATTGAACCAGAACTGGCCAGCCATGCTGCCGCTTGGGCTTGGAAAAAGATGGGCAGCGGCATTTAGGAGCGCGAATATCGCAATGGAAAACCGGAGAATGGCGATCTTTGAAAACATGGGATCAGAACCTCTACTTCTTTGCCGCCATCTTCTGGATCTCCTTCACTTCCTTGGCGTTCGGCTTCTTCTTCAGCTTTACCTCGAACTTGTAGCATCTCTTTGAGCAGAAGTATCTGATGGTGCCCGCCTTCTTGACATACATCATGCCGGTTCCCTTCTCGATTTCCCTTGTGCAGTGAGAGCAGTTCATATTATCATCTTACCCTTATTTGCTTTGCCTCCCTTGTCGTGTCCGGGAGTCTCACGTGGTCGCCGACCTTTATTCGTCCCGCGATGTTTCTCCTGATGACTCTTCCCTTGTCGTTCCCTTCAAGGATCTTTGCCATTATCTGCCTGACCTCGCCGTAGATCCCTGTCCTGACCTTAACTACCTCCACCACCTGTGCGAGGTATCCGTCAAAAGGCTTGTCTGCCTTCTGAGCGCCCTGCGCCTGTGCAGCCGCTGCCGGCGGCTGGGGCTTGTCAGATTTTGCTGGCTGGTCGGCGGACATGGTGCTCACTTAGGATTACTCTGCCTCCTTCGGCTTTGCTGCCTGCTTCTCGTGCTTCTCTGCCTTCGGGGCCTCTGCGTGCGCAGGCTTTGCTGCGGCTGCAGACTTTCCGGAGATCTTCGAGACGATATCCTTGATTGTTGCCTCAGAATCAGAGTTCTTTTCGATCGCAACCGATGCGCATGGGACCTTTAGCCCCGCCGCAGCGCCGAGTGCGAGCTTTGTAGGAACGAAAACTATGTGCGCCTTCTTCTGCTCGCAAAGCATAGGTATGTGCATTACAACCTCCTCAGGCTCAACGTCCTCAGCAAGAACGACGAGGACGGATAGTCCGCGCTCTATGCTCTTTGTGGTCTCGTTGACCCCCTTGCGCACAGCATTCTTCTGCTTTGCAAGTCTGACAGCTTCTAGTGCTTTGTCCGAAACTTCCTTGGACACTTCGAATTTTACGTAACTCTTTGCCATAGTTTCACCTCATCTCATTGGTGTTAAGTACAAGAT
>JAGWHA010000012.1 GCA_028867095.1 Microcaldota archaeon
AAGGTCGAAGCCGCACCCGAAACGAGAGACTTAGGGTGGTCGTATTACACGACTTTGATAGGGCGGGCGTGTAAGCATGAAGCTTCGGCGACATGCGAGCGCACCGCTACTAAATCCTAACATCACAAGCTCACTTCTCAATTTTTCTTGTTTTCAAGAATGCCTAGCGGAGCGCAATTTCTGGCAGTTTGCGCCATTTTTAGCCGCCGCAGAAAAACGAAACGTTGGCGGAGGTATTTAAATAGGACGATACTAACAGGATTGGTGATGATGTGGGTGGAAGGGAACCGGGATTCGGTGAATACGCGGGGAAGAAAGATAAGAATACTGTGAAGCAGGATAGCCCAGAAATCGCCTTGAAAGCTGCTATGAGGAAGGATGTACCTGTTTTCCTTGCGGCAACGGCGGTGACGCTGATCTCCGTAGCGGAGATGGCGAGGGGAGGAGGTGAGGGATGGGCGTATTCAGCAATTGGAGGCGCTGTGGGAATGCTCGGAAGCTTTGGGCACATGCTTGTCGCAAGAGTCAGGTTCGCGCTCGACACACTCTTTGACAATTCCTTTGAAGGGAGATAGCCGATAGTCTAATGAAACAAACAGCGAGCTGAAATATTTAAAGCCCAGGGATAGAGATTTATAGAAAAAAGTGAGGCTAATCCATGGTCAACGTATTTAGAAAAAATAAAAAGGAGAATACGAATCTGATGGGTGAGTCGGGACCAATGATGCAGAGGGTCTTTGGCCAGCGGGACCTAGAGCTCTTCTTCAAAGAGGTCAGGAATCAGGGAATGATCCGAAAAGGCACGGCGGAGGAACTCGGAACTTATTTTGGATCCTTCAAGGGAGCCATCGAGTCCATGCACTCCCTCGTAGACGAGGAGGTGGAAAAGGAGGTGAATCTGGTCAGAAACGGAAGAGACAGAACCTGGATCTACGATCTGAAAATGCACATAACAGAGTATGAGCAGCTAGTGGAGATACTCGAACACGCCAATTACTCCAAATATGAAACCTGCGCGATAAACGTCGGGATCATCGATGAGTTTTTTAAGAAGGTTGATAGAAATAGCGGGGCAATCAAATTGGAACTCAGAAAAGACACAGTGTTTGGCATAAACCTTGATAATAATTTTAGGGAGCTAGTTGAGGTAACGGGATCGATAACGGAATGTTGGGACAGAAATGAGGAAAGGGACAGAAAATTTAGGAGCCTTGTAGAAAAGTTGCGGGGAAGATATGTCTTGATGGACGAACTCTCGGCCAAAATACGTAGGGCAAAGCAGGCTGCAGATGAAGGGGACACGGAAGGAATAAAAAAGGCCAAGGAGTCGGTAAATAAAATAGCTTCGGATCGGAAGCGTGCCGGAGATTCCCTCAAGCTCGTCCAAGGCGAATTGGAGAGACTCTTTAAGCCCATAAATGGAAGGGTTTCGGAGAAATATGATTACGAATTCAGGTTTGACAAGCATTCAATCGGAAACTTCATACGAAACAACAAGGAGATACTTGAGCATTTTGACATCTTTGTTGCAAAGGTAAGGAGCCTAAGGGGGATGCTCCTTGCGCACAAGCTGGATCTGAACGAAAAGCTCGAACAGGGGGCATTGGCAGCGGCCGAGAAGATACTAAAGATGTGTGGAGACGAGGATGTTAGCCTCAAGGCCAAAAGAGGCCACGGCGGTGAGCAGGCTGAAGACGGTGTTGGGGGGCAGATTGACTTGTATGGCCTGATTAAAAAGGAGGAGGGGCTTGCGAGGTACATAGATGGCAAGGAGAAGCTGATAAAAGGTCTTGATGCGGCGATAGAGAGGGTACGCGAGCCGATGCTGGCAGCGGCAAAGCAGGTCGAAGAGCTTGTTGAGGAGCAGGATGAAATTAGAAGGAAGATTGTCTCCGCGCAGGAATCAGTCAAAAAATACGCTTCCGAGGAGTATGGGATAGAGATTGCCGTAAAAGGCGACGAACTCGTCCTTGCGCTTGGCCTCCCCGCAATAAGGGGATAGTGGGAGAAATACAGGTTGATGAAATATTCAAGAATGGGGTTAATTATTCCGGGCTGCCCGACAACGGGATTAGAACAGAGCCGCTTGAAATTCTTATAGGTAGGGTGATACGCAAGGACCCAGACGAGGCGGCTGGCCGGATAAATAAGTTCCTGAATAAAAACGGAATTGGCGCTCTCAACGAGCTTGCAAGGAAAAGCCAGTTCGCGCTCTTTTTGAAGGCGACGTTGGATTCAAACTACTTCGGAAACATAGCGATTGAGGCCGAGATGAGAGCCTACAAGGAGGAGACGGCGGAGGAAAGCAGGAACGAGGCAATAAATAAGATTGCAAGGATGTTTCCCCAGATACTTGCAAATTATGAGGGAGTTGAGCGTTTCCAAAAGACGCACACCGCCCTTCAGATCTGGATGGGAATTGAGGCTGCAATCTCGATAGTGACATACCTTGATGAGGTGGGGGATTTGCTTGCGACCATAGGCCTGTTCAGCGAACGTCAGATCCATGACAAGCTTGATGCCCAAAAGAGACTCCTGTTGGCATACGACAATGAGCTCTACAAGTTTCACGACGGCGGGGATAGAGCGCTTAGGTGGATAGACAGGTTCGGATACATGATCTCGAAGCCGATCCATATGGCATTTATGATAAAAAATAGGGTGATAAACAGCGAGAGGGAGTACGACGAGATCCCGTTCCTCTCGCTTGCAAGCTCCTTTGACATACTCCTGCAGAGGATACACGAGGAGGGCTAAGGGCGATAGCTACAAAAGCCTGATTTCTCATATCTCATTATGCAAAAGACCTCCTTTGACGGAATAATAGACGATTTCCTGCAGCACACAATAGGAAGGATGACTGCAATCCAAAGGTACAACACCCGCCAGATAATAAAGCCGCAGAATGTCATGGAGCATGAGGGATCTGTGGCGTTTATAGCGATGGTTCTCTCAGACTATCTTAACGCAAAGGGGATAAAAAATGACACGGAGAAAGTTCTGCGGATCGCAATAACTCACGACAAGGATGAGGTTGTATCTGGGGACATAAACTTCGTGGCTAAGTACAGCCATGGTCAGCTATCAGAGGACCTAAGGTCGAGCTTGGACAATCTTGGGGAGTATGTGATAAAGCAGCTATACGGAAGGATAAACAACAAGAAACTCTCCGAGAAATACTACAATCTCTACAAGGAGGAAAAGAAGAAGACGAGCGTTGAGTCCAAGATCGTCAAGATGGCGGACTGGATAGACGTCATCATCTACGCAAGGCAGGAGCAGGCTCTGGGGAACAAGGGAATGTCTGATGCGGAGAGAAATGCCCGAGTGAGATTCGTGAAGGTCTTTAGGCAGATTACCAAATAGCTCTACTTCTGGTGCTGCCAGTGGTGCTTGTCGGAAGTCCCATAGGGAGTCTCTGATCCGGATGCCATCTTTGAGACAATCATGTGGATCACGCCCTCGTCCAGCTTGATGGGGACGGTCTCGCTGCTGAGGTTCTTTATCGAGGCGATTATCTTTCCGTGGAAGCCGCTGTCAATCACCGCAAACAGTCCCAGAAGCCCCTGCCTTGTGAATCTGCTCCTGAGCAGCATGAGTGCCATGTAGCCGTTTGGCATGCCAAGGGTCTCGATCGTCTTCACCCTTATTAGCTCGTTTGGCTTTATCTCGTAGACCTTGTCAGCCACGGTCTTTCCCTCCCTGTCGATCACCTCTATTGCCATGTCATATCCGTTTGGGGTCAGCTGGGCCTCCCTGTAAGGCTCGATCACAAACGGATTGCTCTCTCGCTTCATCATCTCCTTGAGGTCTTTGTCGCTTAGGAACATAAAATCACTAGTAATTTTCACCGATTATCGCAGCCACTCCCCCTTTTAGGCTGTACGCCTCGATGTTCTTCCCCTTAAGGAACTTCGCAACCGCAAGCGAGGTCCTGCCGTGCGGGCAGACAATCACGCAGTCCTTTAGCACCTTGAGCTTGTCGTCTCTGAACATCCTTATTTCGGAGCCCTCGATTGCAAGCACCTGCGTATCGCTCACATCGAGTATCTCAGGGATTGCGACCCTTGTCGGGCCCCCGATCCAGACGAACTTCTTTCCGCTCGCCTCGATCATCTTCTTTGCCTCCTCAAGGTCGACTTCCTTTATATCGTTCATCTGATCACTGGGTTGAGTTTGTTACTGGTGCAGGGAGCGCCCTTATCGCAGCGTCTGACACGGCATTGCTTGTTGCGGATTGCACAAGGTTGAGCATGACCGAGCTCACGGTTGAATTCTTGTTGTTTGCGCTGAAGGAGAATGCGAAGGTTACCGGGAGGTTGTTCTCGAGCGCGATGCACGACTGCAAATTGCCAGAGCCCTGCGAGCTGCTTCCCAGCCCTTGGGATGCCTGGCTTAGGACTAGCGTTGAGTTCGTGAAGACACATGAGACTTGGTTGTACTCGCTTGGGTAGTAGCTGCTCACGCTTAGCGTCATGTTTGAGGTTATCAGCGAGAGGAGGTTGAAGAGTGTCAAGGTCGAAGAATCTCCGCCCCACCTCTGGAAGCACTGGGGCGCAGAGCTCTTGTTTAGGGGGTTGCTCGGTGCGCAGATATACGTAACGTTCCCGATTCGGATAATTGAGGCGTTGATGCCCCCCACTACCGGAAGTCCTGTGAGCGATGCCCAGATCCTTGAGTCGTTGCCAAACTTCTGGTTGTTGATAACCATAGGAACGGCAACTGGGACTGAGACGCCTCCGATCTTTGCGGTGATCAGCGCCTTTCCGCTGTATGTTACGTTGAACTGAGAGCTCTGGTTCTGCGGCTCTGAGAGCATGCTCGGAGTGAGTTGGCCGCTAGATAGGGACTGATATAGCATGCTGCCCTTTAGCTGGGCAACGGCTGCCGAGCTGCTTGCCGAAAGGTCTGGCAGCTGCTGGGGCGCAGAGCCCTGGAGGCTCACATAGTATAGCGTGCCTGCTGCCGCTCCGATAATTATCACAATTATAAACGCGATTAGTCCTATCCCGATTGCTTTCATAATAGTAGTTTATTGGGAAAAGATTTATAGGTAAGCGTGCCAAGTTTTACCTGAGAGATGTGAGATTATGGACGTCATAGTTCTATGCGGAGGCTTTGGGACCAGGATGGAGCCGATAGGCCTGTTCATACCCAAGGCGCTCCTGCCGATTAGGGGAAGGCCGCTGCTAGACCACATCGTGGAGGACCTTGGGCGCTATAGGCAGGTAGAGCGGATAATAGTCAACACTAACAGCAGGTTTGCTGACCAGTTCGAGTACTACGTCAACTTAAAGAACGCTTCAGGTTTCGCAAAGAAGATTGAGCTGCTAATTGAGCCGACAAAGCACAACGGGGAGAAGCTGGGGCAGATAAAGGGGATTGAGTATGTGATCAAGAACTCGAAGGTGAGTTCAGATATCATGATAGTGTCCGGGGACAACTACTTCGACTTCAAGCTGAGCGATTTGATAAACCATTTTGAGAAGAGCAGGAAGCCGACGCTTGGGCTCTATGAAACAGGCTCCATGGAGCTCCTCACAAGGTCCGGGGTCCTAAACGTGCAGGGAAATGTTATAACTGAATTCGAGGAGAAACCTGCGAAGCCCAAATCCAATCTTCTGAGCATGGGGATTTATCTCTTCCCGAAGGAGATGATAGGGCTCTTTGACGACTACATGAAAGGGAACTCCAACCACGACTCGATGGGCTATTTCATTAAGTGGCTGGTAGATAGGCAGGAGACGCACGGCGTCAAGTGCAAGGGGATCTGGGTTGACATCGGAACCATTGAGGCGTACAAGAAGGTATTCGAGACCAGGTAGTTTCCTAGATCGATAGCTGCAGGTTCTGGAACTCGGCGATTTGTGGATATTCTCTAACTAGCAGCTTTAGTGCCGTCTTGGCAAACGGGCGGTCCTTGCTTGATGCATCCCTGAGAGCACAGACCGCAGAATCCACCGCTCTCTGCTTGTCTGAATCCCCCTTTTTAAACACTTTTGAGAATGCCCAGACAAAGTGCCTGCCCGGAGCCGGGTTTTCGCTGTCAGTATTCTGGTGGACTATGAAGAGCTGGTTGAAGGCGGGCATTTAAGCAGTTTAATTGGGGAGGTTAAAATTTTAGAATGATGGCATCAGGCTCGGTTTACAAGATAGTCCATTATGGAATTGTGCTTTGCCTTCTTCGCATAGTCAAGCGCACTCATCCCGCTCTGGTCCTTGAGCAATGTGTTTGCTCCGTGCTCGACAAGATATATTACGATCTCTATCTTCCCCTTCTCTGCGACATACATCAGAGCGGTCTTGCCGAAGTTGTTCTTCTTGTCGACGTTGAAATGAAGGCTCTCAAGAAGGTGCTGCACCACGCGGAGGTTGCTGGTTTCGGCTGCGACGAGGAGCGCGTCCTGTCCGTAGCTGTTTGCGTCGTGGATGTCCTTGGATCTTGACGCGATGTATGAGACGACATCCATGTTGCCCGACATTATCGCATGCATGAAGACCGTGTTGCCGTTGTTGTCCGCCTCGTTGAAGTCTGCGGCATGCTCAACCAGATATTTAACAACAGTGAAGTGCCCTCGCTCCGATGAGAGCATGAGCGAGGTATATCCGTTCTTCTCCTTGGCGTTGACGTACGCGCCGCTCTGCAAAAGCAGCATCACAGCGTCAATGTTGCCGTTCTCGCTCGCCTGGATGAGCGGGGTGTAGCCCTGCTTGTTTGCGATGTTTACATCGGCGCCCTTTTCTATAAGAAACGAGAGCGCCTCATCCCCCAAGGTCGAGTAGCAGGCATACATGAGCGCGGTGTTGTTCTCCTCGTCAACCGAGTTAATGTTAGTGCCGGAGGCTAGAAGAGTTCTGATAAGGTCCATGTCCCCGGTAAATGCGGCGTCGAAGATTGTGCTTGACGAGCTTGTCGCTGCTGATTCCATATAAGTTGTTCTCTTTTAAGGTATAAATAAAGAGCGTGGCAGAGGAGCTGATTACTTTTTGTAGAGATGTGCCAAGGATCCGTGGTCATTGATTAGAATTTTAATCTTCTGTTCCTTGCTCTTTGGGTAATCGTCATAGTGCTCAAAGTCAACTGTTGCTATTACTGGGAAGGTCTTCTTTATCGTCGCGCTGCCCCCTGTTGAGCTTGTGCCTTTGGGATCTCGTACTTCAAGAGCCATGTTGCCCGAGACAAGCGTAAGTGTGGTTTCGCAGCTTGGGCAGGGAACCTGCAGGGAATGGTCCTTGTGCTTTTCAGCCTCGAGATAGTGCGCCATGGGAAGCTCGTGCTTGCAGTCGCTGAACTTTTCTAGGATCTGGCTCTTCCTTAGATGCTTGGTGAGCTCGGAATATGGAGTCCCAAGTAGATTTGTTCCCGAATCGGGGAGCTTGATCACCTTTTTGACATATAACCCTGTTTCCATGCCGAACCTGACGCGCTTGCACGCCTCGTCGCTGGCACAAAGGACTCTAAATTCGAATGTTGGCATAAATTGCTTCCCCTTTTGGCGTATTTAATGTTTTCCTAAGCAAACGTTTTTGGCGCAAGGTTAGACGATTGGCTATGTTGGAGAGCTGCTTTAAGAGCGGCCCCATTCATAATAATATCGTGGGTGAGTAGGATGAATGGGGAGAATAGGGCAAGGTTTGTTGAAGCGATGAGAAGCTTCAAGGAGTGGGCGGTTAGGGTTGCCGCAGCGAGGGACAGTCCTGACATGGTAATGCCTGTTAGGATACACAACAACAACCGTTTTGTGTTCAGCCTCGATGCGTATAACTACTTCGCTGAACACTACAAGCAAAAGCTTAGGCACTTCAAGAGCGAGAAGCAGCTGGCGGAGCAGATAAACCACTACAAGAAGGTCCTCTACAAGGGAGGCGGCGCTGTGCTGCTTAAGAAATCCAGGTTCTTCTTGCTGCCGAACCGGCCCTGAAAACAAGGTATAAAAATACGCCATCCCATAGCTAAGCGGTTATATGGCTAAGGACAAGGACGCAATCCGGAATGTCTCACTGGTGCTGTCGGTTATTGCGATTGTTGCGGTTGCGGCGCTAGCGATCGGGGCCTTAAATGGGGGAGCCAGGACGATAACAGTAACGGCGAGCGGAATAGCATACGGGTACCCTGACCAGGCATCGATAAGCATGTTCATCAACGGCACCGGAAAGACTGCGGTTGCTGCAAATTCGAACCTGAGCGCAACGATCAGCGCGATAGGAAACGCGCTTGGGCCTTACGTGAACGATAACCTGTCAAAGATACAGACTCAGTCATACGACCTCTTCAAGACAAGGATTCAGATGTGCAGCAATGTCACAAAGGGACCGACGATAAATCTGCCTGCGCCGTTCTACTGCAGCGCGCAGATCTTCAACGGCTCAAGCCTCTACTGCTGCTACAACCAGAGCATATTCATGGCGACGCAGACAGTCACTGTGACGATACCAAACATAAACAATGCGAGCAGCGCATTCACAAGCATCTCCAACCTGCCAAATGTTGGAAGCCAGAGCCTCACCCAGTCGCTTTCAAACAAGGAGTCCGCGATGCTGATGAACAGCTCTCTTACTTCGGCGCTTGAGAACGCTACATCGCAGGCCCAGCTGCTCGCTGGAAGCGGCTACACGGTTGCGATTATGAACATCAGCATACAGGGGTCCCCATACTTCTACTCCCCGTATGCCAACTTCGCGACAAGCGGCCCGGCGGACTCATCCGGGTTCTTCTCCGGACGGGTCGGTGTCAGTAGGAGCGTTGCTGTCTGGTTTAGGATTGTCCCGAAATAGGTACTTCTCGCTGAAGAACTCAGTTGCACCAAGGACCCTCACCCCTTCGATCGAAGCATAGCGCTTGTACGAGGAATCGTTAACCACGACAACGACTTCCGAAAACTTCTGCTTCCTCTCAAGTATCATCTTCCTTGCCTGATCGAACTGGTTGAGCCCGGTTTCGTACTCTATGGCGATCCTGCCTCCCCTTGCGAATGCTATGACGTCAGGGCCGTACGAGTTGTTGTAGATCACGTTGCGAGTGCCGCACGCCGCAAGATGCCTGCTTATCAGATTGACGTGCACATCGTGCTCGGCGCTGTTTCGCGGCATTGTGATGTGCCAGGTCCCTGCGTGCGGTCCGCCTGCAATCTCACAGGACTTCACAACCCCCGATTTCTGAAGTTTCTTCAATGACTCATTCACTGCGACAGCCTCAAAGCCTGCTGCGCTTAACTTGGAGTGCAAATCTGGGTCTGATATCCCCCCCTTTGCCAAGGTGATGATTGCGTGGGTCGGATCCCTGTGCTCCTCTCGGAATAGGTCAAAGGAGACAATCATCGGGTTGTGCCTGCTCGACTCAAGTGCGATGGCCCTTCCCCTGCCAAGCCCCCTTATCGCCTTCTTAACCTCAATGTATCTGTTTAGCTCGTTTCCTCCAGAGATGAAGTTTGCGATGTAGTTTAATTCCTCAGGCTCCCGCTGCGCAAAGGAGACGAAGAGCGAGGTGTTGCTTCTAAGCTCGCGGTCAAGCGCCTTCGCCCTCTGGGAGATGCTGATTATCCCGATTCCGTACTTCCTTCCCTCAGCGACCAGCCTTGAGATTATCGAGCTCTCGCCCAGCTTCTCCGCCTCGTCTATCACGATGTAGAGTCGCACCCTGCGGCTCTTCTCCATGCCGAGCATCTTGGTGTAGATCTTCTTGAGGAACCCCTCGATGTATACTGACTGCGCCTCGCTTGTGTGGAGGCTTGAGAGCGCAAAGATGCTCCTTGAGCCGATGATCTCATTGAGCGAAACACTCTTTGCAAAAGTTCCGGTGTCGATGAGAAGGAGCCTCTTCTCAAGCGCCTCAAGCATCTTCTTCTCGCCAGTGCTTGCGTTGCGGATGAACACCTTTATCGTGAAGAGCAGGTCGTGGATGTTTGGCGTGCGGCCGCGCGTCTCCGCGATCTTGTAGGTGTATGCGATGCACTTGTAGAGCATGTAGCTCTGCACGTCGCCCAGTCTGAAGATTCTCTTGAGCATGCTTGTTATCTCGCTCGTTCTCTCCCTTGCGGTGAATCCCTCGAGATCGAAGATGTTGATTCCGCTGAATGAGGCGTCGTAGACAGTTGCGCCCAGCTCCATTGCGCTCTCAACATACTCGTTGTGGGGATCGAGAAGTATGAAGGAGACGCCCTCGCGGCTTATGATGCGGAGCAGAAGCTTGCAGAGATTCGACTTTCCGCTCCCGCTCTGCCCGACAATCGCAATGTGGGGGTTGCTCCTTTTGAAGATCTCGAAGTTGAATGCCGAAAAATAATTATTCCTCCATCTCCACCTTACAAAGTCGCTAAAAATAAAGCGCGGCAGTGAAAGGGTTCTGATGGTGCTTCCAATCCTGTATTTTTGTTCAAACATGATCTCGCCTAGAAATTTGAAGAAACTGAGGATAAGCGGACTGCAGTTGAAAAAAGAGCTGAAAAATTAGAAGGAGAGATTACTTTCCAATCAGGCTTCTGACAAGTTCTATCTCCATCTTGTCTGGAACCTTCCTGTCGGTTGGGGTCTCCATTATTATCGGCTTGCCCCTTATCTTCTTGTGGTTAAGGAAGCTTTTGAAGCCCTCCCTGCCGATGAAGCCCTTCCCTATGTTCTCGTGGCGGTCCTTGCGCAGGCCAAGGTCGAACTTCGAGTCGTTTAGGTGGATTATGTGCACCTTATCCCAGTCCATAAGCTTGTCGAGCTGATCCAAAACCTCCGCCTTCCTTATGTCGTATCCTGCGCCGAACGCGTGGCAGGTGTCTATGCAGTAGGCGACCTTCCTATGGGAGATGTGGTCATAGAGCTCGACCAGATCGTCAATCCTTGAGCCAACGCTGTTTTTTTGCCCTGCCTGGTCCTCAAGCAGCAGCATCCCGTCCATAGTGTCTATCACCGAGTTGATTCCGTCAGCGATTCTCTTGAGTGCCGCGGGCCTTGGCTCCCCCATCGTACTGCCAAGATGCATGACCAGATACTTTATCCCCAGCTGGTTGCAGCGCTCCATGTTGATCTTCAGGGTCTCCTTTGACTTTCGGTATATCTCCTTGTCTGGCGAGGCCATGTTCGGCAGATACGGCATGTGCACGACAACAGGGTCTACCGATAGCTCTTTGCATTTTCTCCTGAACCCTCCGGCCTCCTCATCGGTTAGCTTTCTGACAGCCCACTGCATCGGGCTGCTTGCAAATATCTGCATGGTGTCGCATTCAGTTGCCCTTGCAAGGTCCACTGTTCTGTCTATGCTCCCCGAACCAGAGATGTGACGGCCAACTTTACTGTGCATATTTTTACTTGGCAGAAAAGGCTTTTATATCAGCAAAAGATATTTTCTTTGATAGTGATGAAGCTGACTAATGAGATAATAATGAAGTACAATCTGTCAAAAAGGACAGTCACCTTGATGAAGAGATTCATTAGAAGGCACTCCGACTTGCTTAAGGCTCTTGAATAGATAAAACATAAAGTGGGCGCCGAGAACGCCCTGCTACTTATCTGTCCACCTGAAAGTACTGCCACCCCACGCCCTTGCCGCTCGCATACACGTGCACGTCGTAACGCTTCGGCTTTCCCGAAGACTCCGACTCCCTGCACAGTGCGACGAGCTGGACCACTTCGCCGACAAGGTTTGCTACCCTCTCTGTCGCGTGGGATTCAGCTTCCCTGTCCCTTGGTTCGATGCAGACTGCCTCGGACACCATCTGCTTTAGAACCCCTTTCAGTTTCCTCTCCGCGCTGCTGCTATACTTTATGCTAAGGCTCATGGCACCACCCAAAATCTGTGACAACCCTTTTGCTTTGCAGCAACCGTTGCCATACCGCTCTTGTATAGCGTTCGGTCCACGCTTAATCCGTAGTTGGAGTCTTGCGCCCAGCTATATAAAAACGTGCCGAAAAAAAACCGATTTTTTTTCTATATGGTTTAAATATTACCAAACTTTCATTAGATGCGCTAGGGTCACACCTGGCACACCCAGAATCTGGGGCGGCGAAAGCCGCCCTTATATTTATTGCAAGAACGCAACATTTTTATAGGATTAATTATTAATTAATAATTATGAAAAACGTGATAACTACGATATCTGTAAATATGCGTTTGAAAAGAAAACTCGATGAGGCGAAAGGAAAGGAGGATTGGGATACCTTTATAGAGGCGCTTTATATCGCATGGAAGAGTGAAAGTGGAAAGAGGGCTTTTGAGGCAGCGAGAAAAATGCTTACGAAAGGGGACATGAAAAGCATTGAGAAAAGTTATAAGGAATTTAGGAAGGGGTTTGTTCTTAGATGATATTTGACACTAGCATTGTAATAGATATGTTGAATGGAAAGACGCCTTACAAGAGTGGATCAATATCTGTGATAACATTGCTTGAAACAATAAGAGGCCTGAAGGATTCGGAAAGAAGGTTGCGGTTGATGGAATTTTTAAAAAGGGCATTTTCAATTTATTGGTTGGATGAGGAGATAATTCTTGCATCATCGGATCTTTACAACAGGATTAAGTCAAAGGGAAAGAGGCTCGGTGATTCTGACGTGATTATAGCTGCAACTGCCCTCTCGAAAAATGAGCCGCTCACAACCCAAGATAGGGATTTTGAGCAAGTCAAGGATATAATTGATGTGCAGATTAACTAAATTGGCTGCGGTATAAAAACGTGTCGAAAAAAACTAATTTTTTTCTATACGGTTTAAATATTACCAAACTTTCATCAGATGCGCTAGGGTCACACCCGGCGCACCCAGAATCTGGGGCGGCGAAAGCCGCCACTATTGCGATACGAAACTCATGCCAACTTTTAAATAATCCCGAAAGCATCAGTATCTGGGGAGAGTATGGGAATAACTTTCTGGAGCCCTTGGGAAAAGAGGGAGAAAAAGGAGAATATCACAGTCGATCTTGGTCTTAAGATCAGTCTTTTCATGGCGAGGCGCGACAAGAACTTGGGCAAAGCACCCGCCCTCAACAAGAAGTGAATGAGAGGCATGTACCGAATCGAAGACATTTCAAAAAGGGGAATCAAAAGCGAGCTTAGGGTGGAGAGCCTCGCTCCGGAGACGATATTCGCGGCAGTCCTCACAAGCCCGAAGTGGGCTGCAAAGACGTCAGTCGAGCAGATTGCAAAGATGATGTACGCCCTTGAGGAGAGCGGAATAAACACCTCCAAGGCGCTCTACTACCGCACTGGAAGCTAGGTCTACTGCGACGACCTCTCAAGGTTCGTGAGCAAGCTGGTCTCATTTGGCTACGCGGCGGACAACGATAAGATCATTTTGACTAAGGAGGGAATGGATATGTGCGAGGAGCGCGCGCGGAAGGGAGGGAAGGTCAATTCGGAGCAGATGGAGAGGCTCAGAAAGTTCCTTGAAGAGAGAAATCCCGACTAGAAGCTAGCTTTTATATATTATTCTTGCCTAATCTAATTACTTCTATTGGGGGTCGAAATGTTCGAGTTAAAGATTGATAACGCCAAGTACTGGAGGGACTGCGTAGAGGCAATAGTCAACCTGGTTGACGAGGGCTCCTTCAACATAACAAGCGAGGGGATCAAGCTCAAGGCGATGGACCCTTCGGGAATCTCGATGGTCTCATTTTTCATGCCAAGCAAGTCGTTTGGCAAGTTCACGGTCGACAAGGACGCAAGCGTAGGACTTAATTTAGACAACCTCAGCAAGGTGCTCTCAAGGACAAGGGACAACGAGGCGCTCTCGATCAAGGAGAACGAGGGGAAGCTCAGCCTTGAGTTCATCGGAGCAAACAGCAGGAGACGATACAAGCTTCCGCTCATAGACGTTCGAAAGAACGTGGAGAAGGAGCCAAGCGTGGACTTTGACGTTAGCGTCGAGGTCCTCGGCGAGCCGCTCAAGGACATAATCAAGGACGCATCGCTGATCTCTTCATACATCTCATTCAAGGCGGCAAAGGACCAGATGATGATCAGCGCAAGGGGGGACAGCGGAGAGCTCGAGGAGAGCCACGAGGTCGACGGCAACATAGTCAAGAAGCTCACCGCAAAGGCGAATGCGGACGCGGTCTTCAACCTAGAGTACCTGGAAAACATTATCAAGGCCTGCCCTATCGGCAACCAGATCAACTTCTCGCTAAAGAGCAACGAGCCTCTAAAGCTCAGCTACAACATCGGGGACGCGGTGCTCACATACTATCTGGCCCCGTACATGGAGAGCTGAATTGTAGGGAACGCCTAAAAATCCTCTTCGCGACTATTTAATCAGGGAGAATATGGCCACCGTGCAAAAGCTAGGCGCAGCGCAATTTTCTGAATTCGAGAAGGGGCTTGAGTGCAGCCTGGAATACAACCGCTCGGTTGTAAGTACGATAAGGCTCGACTACACCGACAGGCGGGGATACACCTACAGGATTAATGGGGATTTCGGAGAGATCGGCAGGGACGGGAATATCTCTATGCCGATGCTGCGGAGGCACAATGACACAAGCCAGCTCAGCTACATATTGTCGATCAAGACAGACGGGCGGGGTGTGTTTGGACAAATAAGGGACATGCAAAGCGGCAAGCCGACAGAGTGCCTCTCGCTTGATGACCCTAGGAATTTCATAATCTACACCGAGAAGGTGAGTCATGGGCTTGGGCTAATGGCAAACGTGGCTCGCAAGGCGGGAAGGAGGAATGGATTCACGGTGGAGCACAAGGTTGAGATCCTTGACGCAGTGGCAAGGACGAGCGTGGGAGTCTCCGTGATATCTAGTATGATAATCAGGGCCCTAAAGGAAAATCCGAAGAGCCCTAACTTCAAGCACGGCAAGCCTATCTCTGAAGAGACCATGAAGCTTTTCAAAAGGGAATAGGGCCTAAAAAGCGTTTTATAGATGATAGGGAGATAAGTTATCATGCAATTTGACGAGGCAAAGCTAGACTTTGCCTACAGATATCCCTTTTCGGCGGAGGCTAAGGAAATCATTGCCTCGCTTGAGAGCTCAGGGGTTGACGAGAAGTACCTAAAGGCAGGGATGATACGCATCGGGCAGGCGTTTTCGGACTCCGAGATCCCGTTTACAAAGACCACTGTAGCTGACATGAGGCTGGTGTATCTCGTCAGCTACGTCTATGCGCGGATGCTTGTGAGCGCGGTGGGGAACTCGCCGGCCACAGCCTATCTTGTAAACAAGTACGCGATAGCCGAGGCGAAAAGGAGTGGGGAGGCGCTCGCTGCGGATACGATGCAGAACATGGAGAAATTGGGGAAGGAGCTGGGGATAAACTTCACGGTGAATGGGGAGATATTCGAGTTGCCGTTCTACGAGTACGTTAATGTCGAGCCGAAGTCAAACAAGGAGTACGCGCTGATAAACCAGCAACTTGAGAAGGGAATAGTATACATCACACGGAAGAGGATCGTGCGGATTTTTGAGGAGGCGATGAAGCGCAGCATCCTAAGGGGCCTTCCAATCGACCAGAAGTACCTTCCGCAGGAGATAATCGAGAGCTCTGCAAAACTAAAGATTCCAAAACCAAAGATAAACCCTAACGCGCTAAAAGGCGGGCCGGCATCGGATTGGATAGAGAAGCTGCTTGAGATACCGCTGCCGGACTTTAGGCACAGGGCGGTTAACCTTATTCTTGCGCCTTACTTTGCGAACGTGAAGAATCTGGATGTTGACCAGGCCGTGGCTGCAATAATGGAGTACATCGAGAAGTGCAAGGGGCTAAACCCGCAAACTGACGTGACAGAGGCTTATGTTAGATACCAGGTCTCATACGCAAAGAAGAAGGGGACAAAGCCCTACTCGCTCGAGAGGGCAAAGTCCTTGATAGGAAACGCTATAGACTTCGGTGCTGTTGAAAAAAAGGGAGAGAAAAAATGAGCGAAATCAAGACACTCTGCCACGTCTGCGGAGGGGAGGCAAAGCATGTATGCAGCATCTGCGGAAGGCACGTGTGCAACGAGCACTACACCGCCACAAGGGGCGTGTGCACGTCCTGCATCTTCGGCAGAAAGCAGTAGGGGCCGCGCAGCGAGTCTAAGCACTTGCTGCAGGAAGCATGCTGCAGAGCTCGGAAAAGTCCTGGGCTGAGGTCCCTTTTGGGAAGACCTTTCCGTTAGGCGCCTCGATTGGGAGTCTCAGCTCCTCTGAGACCCTTAGGAGCTCCGAGGTGTCGACTATCCTGTCGGTGAACAGCTCGACGAAGCTGACGTTGCCAATCTGCGCCTTCTTGACAGAGAAGGTAAGCTGCTGGTACATACCAGAGCGCTTCACGCGTATCTTTATCGAGCCGTGCAATATTGCCTGCCTTGCGTTTATAGTGAGTTCCATCCCAACAACAATTAGGATCGGGGTATCGCTACCCAGATACGATAATAGTATGCCTGCATAGCTATAAATATTTTTAGAATCAGAAGGAATCGGGGAGTTTGGTGGCGGTCAAAGAACTGGTCCTAGAGAAGAGAACCAAGGCCATAGGCGTCGTTGAAAGTGCGTTCAATGAGCTTGTGGAGCTGCGCAGCGAGGATGTACAGATCAGCGTCGTCAGGCAGATACTGGACAAAATACCTACGATAGGCATGAGAGAGGAGAACGGTTACGCGCTACTCCATTTCCTTGCAAAGCGGGACATGCCTGCAACAAGGATCGCAACGGAGATCGCACTCAGGGAGAGGAAGGCGTATCCAGACGTGCTAAATAACAAGAAAGAGAGCCCGCTGCTTGTTGCAAGCGCCTCTGACAACATTTGGTTTGTTAAGAGGATGGATAAGTATAACAGGGAAAATGGAAGGCCTCTTGCAAACCTGGATCCACAGCGTCCTTATAAGGTGAACTTTGAGAGGAAAAACTTTGCGGGGCAAGGGGCCAAAGAGATTGCCGAGTTCAACTGCAACACCGAGCTGGCAGAAATCATCGGGAAGGTTCTGCGCTCCTGATAAGGTATAATAATACTTATTCTGCATACAAACCATGGACTACACTTTTGTGGTTGTCTTCTTCTTCGGGGCGCTTGCGCTCTTTGTCCCTCTTAGCATGCTCCTTCTTGCAAGGCTGCTGGGGGCAAGGACGCGGCAGAATCCGGTGAAGCTCGACAACTACGAAAGCGCGGAGACGCCAATCGGCGCAAGAAGGGACATAACGACAGAATA
>JAGWHA010000062.1 GCA_028867095.1 Microcaldota archaeon
TTTACATTTTATCGTTGCAAATCCTTATTTATAAACCTAATCTACTGCTTTGTATCTAATATTCAGTTGTGTCTTATTAGCTTTGTCTTTAGGATATTGCCTGAAATGTTACTTCTTCAGCGCAGCATCCCGCTCCTTGCAAGGCTTACCGCCTTCGCCCCCATCGATTTGAGCTTTCCCCTGAGCTCGGCGTCGTTTGTGCACACTATGCAGTCCCATTTCCCCACGTTGGCAAGTATCCAGCTGTCAACGTATCCCTCCCCCTTTAGGACTGTGACCAGGTGCTTTTTTATCAGCGCAAGCCCTATCTTCGCCTGCATCTTCTGCTTCTTTCGGCTTCCAGACATCTCTGCCAGCTCCCTAACAACCCCCTGCGAGACAGCTATCTTGTAGTCGGGGAAGCTCTCCCTTAACCTCTCGAATGGGTCTATCTTGTTTGCGAGCCCGAAGAGTATCGAGCTTGTGTCCACTATCGCCAGTTTCATCATATTGCCTTCCAATCAAAAATATTTATAGTTATGAGTCTGGCTAATTGTTTGTTTCAATGGACATAATCTCTGCCCTAAATAGCGCAGCATTCCAGTTCGCGAGCTCGGTTGCCAGCCCCGCCCTGAATTTTTTCATGCAGTACTTCGCGGACAGCTTCTACATAGTCCTCGCAGCGCTGATAGTCTACCTTTACTTGAAAAAGGACAAGAACCTCTTCGCATTCACCTTTGCGATGGTGGCCCTGGTAGTTATCGGTGAGATAATAAAGCTGATTGTGCAGGAGCCCAGGCCCTGCCAGATTGAGCAGTTCTCCTGGACAAACAACTTCTGTGAGAGCGGATTTGGGTTCCCGAGCAACCACGCAACCACCCTCACCGGGCTTTTCTTCTTCATAAAGAACTACAACTACCTAAGGGTCCTCTACATCATCTGGCTTGCCCTGATTCTCTTCGGCAGGGTGTACCTTGGGGTCCACTATCTCACCGATGTCATCGCGGGGATTGTAATCAGCTTAATAGTGGCTGCAGCAATCTACAGGTTCCGCACGGGGCTAAACAAGTTTTTCGGAAGGATTGCCAACATGCTACTCCCCCCGCTTTTCAATAGGGAGTGGTCCGAGTGAGCCGTGCCATGGAAGACCAATATCCCTGCGGGATCTGCGGACTGCACTACCTAAGCAAGGAATTGGCAGAGCGATGCCATGCCTGGTGCGCCTTGCACGATAGCTGCAATCTGGAGGTTGCAAGGCAGTCTGTTGAGGCAAAGCTAAGGGCAAAGAGGGTGCACCCCGGGACAAAATAAGTGTTTTATACCTATTCGCACAGAATACCTATCGGTACAAATGGCACTTGACATCTACGCGGAGAGGCTCATACAGTACTACGAGAACCCCCACAACAAGGGCAAGATCAGCGACGCGAGCGTGCACCTGCACGAGGAGAACATCTCCTGCGGGGACACGATGACGATCTACCTCAAGTTCAAGGACGACAAGGTGGAGGAGGTCAAGTTCGAGGGAGATGGATGCGCGATCAGCATGGCAAGCGCAAGCATGGTCACCGATTTCATCAAGGGAAAGAGCCTCGCCGAGATCGAGAAGATGAATGTGGGCACCGTGATGGAAGTTATCGGGATCGATCCGGGACCTGCAAGGCTGCACTGCGCAACCCTCTCAATGAGGGCGATAAAGGGGGCGGTCTTCGCATACGAGCACAAGCCGCTCGACTCAAGCACAAAGGAGATGTAGCTACGTCCTTTCATCCTGACTGTCTTCCTCTTTCTTTTTTGCGGTCTTATACTCCTCGCTTATCATGTCCCTGATGTTGTCAAAGTCCCCTCCCTCGGCATGGTCGTGCCCTGCAAGAGTCTGCAGTGTGTCATACGCCTGGGCGCGCCCTACCGCATCAAGCACTTCAGAGGTTTTCTTGAGCTGCCTTTTCTTTTTTTCAGTTTGATCCTCCACATTTGGGATTTGGCGGATCTGATATAAAATGTTTGCTAAAAAATAAAGTTTTTTTCGAAGGGTTTAAGAAAGGAAATTCAGATACTTTGTCGTGGGGGCATGGCGCTAAAGAGCTACGTGGTAAGATCGCTTCCAAGCGGCGATGACTACAGAGAGCTTGTCAGCGCATTCCTGGGCTCGCAGCTTATGGTCCTAAACGACTTTTCAAATTCAACCACCTCGATAATAACCGATGACCCGGACCTTTGCGCAAGGATGAGAAGCTGCTCGGTGGGATTCGAGTGCATCGAAGAAGATCTGCCCGACGTCGAAAATGCAACTGCGTTTGTGATATTCCCTCCCGAAACAAACTCTGTGCCGGATCCTGAAATCGCGCCGGTTAAACTTTTGGACGGAATATACAATCTGCTTGCTGGGCAGAGGGCAAGGCTATACGTCTCCCTTGTAAAGGCTGATCAAAGCCACCTGCAATTTGTAAAGTCAAGGGTGGAGGAGGCTCTGAGCCAAAAGGAAATTCGCATCACAAAATCCACAGGAAGCCGCGGTTCTTCATCGCACTCACTCCAATCCGATTTGTTTTACGGCTCTGACGAGCGCCGCAGTCTCACCTGTTTGCTTAATATGCTAAATGAGACAAGTCTGGCGAACGGCTCCGCATACAAAATCCTTTTCGTGATCGACGGGGATACGAAGCTGCTGTCCAGTTACCTAAAATCAAAAACGTTCATTCTAAATTCCATCGGACTAAGGGCCAAAAACGCATCCGACCTATACCGAGAGGTCCAAGGGGTAGATGCCATCCCCTTCAGCCATAACTCGCTGTCGCGACTTCTTTTCTTCTCGGATAGGATACCGAGAAGCGCAAAGATAAGGACCATTGAGCCTCGCCAAAGATCTGAGGGGGTGGACATAGGCAATTTCCTAAAGGACTCTGTATCAGAATCCCAATCGAGAATCAGAATAGAGGAGAGCACACTCAACCTCGGCGCGATAATAACCGGATTGCCTGGCACCGGGAAGACTTTTGCTGCGATGTCAATTATATCAAGGCTGAGTGCAAGCAAGGTGATAATCTCCCCGACCAAGGAGTGGGGGGAGTTTG
>JAGWHA010000063.1 GCA_028867095.1 Microcaldota archaeon
CCTTCAGGCCGCGGCTGTACCTCCTTGCATTGCGCCTCCTCTTCTCGTTCCACTTCTCGAGCTCGGAGAGCTGCACTCTGCCTATTGCGGCGTTTGCTGTGTTCAGCCTGCCCGTGAAGCCGATGTACTGGTGGAGGTACTGGTTGTCCTTCGTCCTCCCGTTCTCCCTCAGCGACTGCACCCTCTCTGCGACATCCTGGCTGTTTGTAGTAACCATGCCGCCGTCCCCGCACACTGTGAGGTTCTTGGACGGGTAGAACGAGAACGCCCCGGCATCTCCGATGCTTCCAGCTCCCCTTCCCTTGTACCTTGCGCCGTGAGCCTGGCACGCATCCTCTATGATTTTGACATTGTGCCTTTGGGCTATCTGTGATAGCGAATCCATCTCTGCCGGATGGCCGTATAGGTGGACCGGCATTATCGCCTTAATCCTGCCCTCATGCTTTAGTATCTCCTCCTCAACCCTTGCGGGATCTATGTTGTTCGTCTTCGCGTCTATGTCGACGAAAACAGGCTTTGCGCCTACGAAGAGTATCGCGTTTGCAGTAGCTATGAACGAGGCAGGTGTTGTCATCACATGGTCATCCTTCTTTATTCCAAGGGCCACCATAGACATGACAAGCGCCATTGTGCCGTTGTTTACTGCTATTGCGTGCTTTGAGCCGACGTACTGTGCAAACTCTCTCTCGAACTCCTCAACGCTCTTGCCTCTGAGGAACCTTTCGGTCTTGAGCGCACTAACCGCAGCCCTGACCATCTTCGGGCTGCATACCGGGTTCATCAGGTTGACTCTCATAATCTCACTTGGAGGGAACATAGCCTAAGGAGCAGGCTAGATCTACCAATGATTATCCCCCATCAATTTATTTAAATGTCCCTAATATGCGAACCAAAAGCTGCACAAAGTTATAAATATATAGTCTGTATATAGACTACAGAAAGTGTGGGAAAATGAAGACGATAATGGTAAGCGACGAGGCGTACAAAAAGCTCTCCTCGGTTAAGGGGGACAAGAGCTTTACCATTGTAATCAGCGAGCTTGTCGATTGGTTCAAGGGAAAGAATCGGTCCGACATAATGGAGTTCGCCGGGCTCCTCGGGGATGAGGAGGCATCGGAGCTTCATAAGATTGCAGGGAAGGCAAGGAAGAACTTCAGGTCGAGAACATGAAGGTATTTCTCGATTCCTCTGTCATAATTGAGTTCCTGAGAAACAACAAGAAGGTCGTGCAGCAGGTCGCCGAGGCCAGCGAGATCTATACGAGCTCAATCTGCGCCTACGAGGTGTTGGTCGGGGAAAAATATCTCGAGGAGAAGGGACAGAGGTCCCATTTTAAGGAAACCGCAGCATTTTTCGATAGGATCGGGACGGTCCCATTTTCCTTCTCAGATGCCGCAAAGGCTGCGGAAATAGCGGCAAGGCTTACGATAAAGGGGAAGAAGGTCGATGAGATCGACATACTTATAGCAGCGCAGGCACTCTCGCACAATGCGCAGTTCCTTACAATGGATTCTAGGCATTTTGAAATTATAAGCGCAGAAACAGGGCTTGCACTTGGGCCCCTATAATATATACTATATACGCCTTCCCCTGCCTGCCTTGCGTCTCCTGTACTCCTGGGTCATCAGCTCCATCAGCCTCTTGAGGCCCTTCGGCTCCTTGTCCGTGTACAGCCTGTTCATCCTCTTTATGTTCCTCTCATCGTCTAGCCCAAGGAACCTTGTTATCCCGATGTCGTTTATCAGCCTCGAGATAAGGAAGTTCTCCTTCCCCTCAGGCTCGCTTTGCCACTCGCGCAGCCTCTTCATGTATCGCATTGACCTTGGCAAGACGTCTAGAAAGCCCTTCAGGCTGCCCGCCTTTATCTCATATGCATAGTTCTTTGCCAGGAAGAGCAGCCAGTAGTCCAGGTTGCTCACCTCCTCCTCCTGCTTCTTGTCCCCAAGAGCCTCGTAGGCAAGCAGCGCTGACCTTATGAACCTACCTCCGGCGCTCTCCTCGGCCCTGCCTCCCCCCGCAAGGGTGACCTTGCCGAAATAGTCGACGATCCTGGAGTTGTACTGCCTGTAGCAGAACCTCTCGTACTTCTCCATGCGGTGGTACTCCATAGTCTGGTGCTCCATCAGCGGGACAACATGTTCTAGATACAAGTCATCCTCGGTAATGTACTCCAGCTTGCCGAGCACCTTGGGCTGCTCGTGTATCAGGCCCTGGAACTCCACCATGTCCTTCTTGAAGAGGTGTATCTGCCAGGTGAAAAAGCCTCCCCTCTGCGAGATGTCGCCGTGCTTTTGCACCTCCTCGTACCTCTTTATGTTGATCGCATCAGCCTTTGTCGCAGAGATTATCTCATGGACCTTCCTCTCGAGCTCCGAGGACATCCTCTCGTCGGTATCAAGGTAGAGCACCCACCGATTCGAGCACTTGTTTATCCCGTACATGAATATCGGGTCAGGATATCCTATGGCAAGAGCGTAGTAAACCTTGAGCTTCTTGTACCTGCCCATCGCCCTAACAAAGCGCTCCCTATCCTTCCTGTCGCTTGAGTCTACTATCACTATCTCCTCGCAGTAGGGATAGAGCTCCTTGACAAACAGGATCGCCTTGTCATAGTCGTTCCTTGAGAATGCGACAACAGAGAGCTTTTCCATTGCTTCACCATGGTGGGATAACGTTGCCATCTGCAACGTCAATAAGCGATGGAAGTAAGACGCATTTGGGTTATATAAATCCTCTTGGGCAATATGTAGTTAGCCGGACAGCGGCATATCTCGCCCTGAACATCAGGATATGCTGAAAATGGCTCGACGACAGAAATCTGGCTTCCGTCGAAGCGATTCGCCCATCATAGAATGGAACTTCAACAATTGACGATGAATAAAATGATTTTTACAAAAAAGAAGTTAAACATAGCACATCATTTAAATACTTATCAGTTTATCAATACTCAACACGAAAGTGTTATTTA
>JAGWHA010000013.1 GCA_028867095.1 Microcaldota archaeon
GGCCTACACTCAGCCCCGTATCTCTAGAGCATAGTAAACATAGACTTAGGGTTGCTCCTTCCGGCCTGGCCCGGTTCGAATATGCAACTACCACTAGAGGCGAAACCTCAACGCTTCGGCCTAGGCCTTGCACTACTCTGTAACACTCGGCAAGCATGCGGCCCGCCTAAAGGGGATTTGCGGATTGGGAACCCCTGGCTCCCAGCCTTGCTGCCGATAATACTTGCAATCGAGCATTTAAGAAACGTTGTTTTTAGCGGAACAATCAGTCCCTGAGCTCCATCGCAAGCGCCCTGCTCCCCTTTTCGGTCTCGAGGTAGACGTTCTTCTTTATGCTGAAATCAATCGTCATGTCCTTAAGCCCCTTATTCTCTATGTATTTGATGAACTTCTTGGAGGTCTCGCCCGCCCCGTCCCTTCCGAAGACTATCCTATCTGCATTCTTCTCCCTGGCCCTTTCAATCAGGTCGTTAAACACTATCTCAAACACCGCATTCTTCCTGAAGAACCTGTGCCCTTCCACCGAATCAACCAGGAAATTTCCGCCCGTGACCGAGCAGATCGCGCCGCCCAGGCGCTTCTTGCCTATTTCGTACTTCACCATCACGATCTCCTTGTCCGCAGCGTAGCCGTAGACGTCGTTGCTTCTTGGCAGGAAGACGCACGCCATCTGCTTGCGGCTGTCGTAGTCGAGTATGTTCCTGCTCTCCGCTGCCCTGACGAAACCTGCATTCTTTACTGACATGTCGCTGTAGTTTGCTCCATCAAGCGTGTCTATGATGAACTCATTTTTGGTTCCGGCAAGCATCGCGCAGATTCTCTGGTAGAGCAGGGCGTCTGCTGGGCCTGCCCTTGCCATTGCAAAGATGCTCTTCTTCAGCTCCCTGTACTTTGTGTTTATCTCGTTTCGCGCGCGATTTAGCGTATCTCTCCCAACAATCTCGGAAAATACTCCAACCGCCTTCCCCTCCCTCTTAGCGTCCTTTGAGCCCAGCAGAGCCACCGCAGCGTACTCTCTTAGCTGCTCCACTGTATAGTCGAGCGCGAGCTGCTGCTGGTTGGCAAGCGAGTATTTTTTGACGGATTCGTCCTCAGACTCGTTTATTATCCGGATTCCCTTTCTTATCTTCGCCCTCCCAAGTCCGGAGAGCATTCCCATCTCTTCCATTGTCAGGTCCTTTAGGAGCCCATACTTTTTTTTCAGGTGCGCAAGCAGTTCCTTCTCGTAGTCCTTTAGGTTCTCCCTTGTAGGCCTGAGGAACGCCCCTCCTGAGGCTGCATAGGCTATCACGTTCCTTAAGCCCTGTTTGGTGATGGCTACCTGCTCAAGCCCTAGCCCGATTATCTTGCATATAATCTTGCCGTCAACCTGCCCGTCCATCTGTCGGATCGCCTTTTCGTTAGAGGCGTAGAATTCTATTGCCTTGAGCATCATCGACCTGTCCCCAAACTCCATGCCTGCGCGAACCGCGAAGGCCGCCGAATAGAACATGCTCATCACGGCCTTAGAGTTTAGCCTCTCAATTATCTCCCCGTCCTGGAGCAGCCTTGCGACTTTCAGTATTCTCCCAGTCTCCCTTTTTGGCCCCGCAAACTCCTGGGCGAACTCAAAGGTTATGGCACTTGCAAGGTACGGGTTGCACCCTCCAAGAACCTTCACTATCTCCACGAATATCTCTGTGTCCATTGCCCTTCCCATACCTATGAAGAGGTTGTTCACCGCCGTGATTGCCGCCTTGTCGTCAGCGCTAGCAAGCCTGTTCAGGCTCTCGACCACCTTGGGCATCGAAAGCACCTTTGCAAAGCTTGCCGCCTGTTCCTTTAGACTCTTGTGCTCAAATGTGAAGAGCTGGGTGGTGAACTGCATCAGCATAAACCAGCTGATTCTAGCGTCGTATCGCGCAAACGGGGACATCACCTCGTCAGCTGAGAGGACCTGAGCAACCTTTTCGATTGAGTCCTTCTTCATCGGGTAAAAGTTCGATCCCCTGTAAGACGCATACCCCACACCGCTCGAGTTTGCCTTCTCCATGAACGACTCCGCCAATGCAATCGCGTCCCTTTCCGGGTATTTGTTGAGCACTCTTCGGACCGCCTCGTACCCAAGCGCCTCCATCATCCTAATTGCCCTCCCCTCAGACCACTGCCTATTCCCCTCGTTTAGCTCCTCCAAAAGCTTGCCCGCAATCTTGCGCTTGAGTCCGTCAGAGTGATATTTCTCCAGGATGCCCTCAAGATTCTTCTCGACCAGAAGTCGCATCCCCTTTTGGTTGCCCAGATGCTTGCCTTTGATTTCGGGATCCAGGCCCCTCAGCCGTTCCCTAAGCGCAGCAATGCCCGCAGCCATTTCTGGCGGACAGCGCTCCCGCTGGCCTATCTGGATCTTGCCTTTCGATCTTACAGCATCCCCCATGCAGAGTACTCTCTCCACAGGGTTTATAAGTATTTTTTAGGATTTGTTTCTGCGGAAGAGGGCGCACAGAACACTTTATTAACCTTAAAAGAGATATTATTGCAGGGTTTTTCTCTGGACACAGATTACGAGAAGCTACTGGATAGGGCGTTCGCCAAGCTGCCTACCCTGTCCGCCGAGAACGTGGACTTCAAGATCCCCGCGGCAGACTCAATGATCCAGGGGGCAAAGACGATACTTAAGAACTTCGGCCAGATCTCGGATGTGGCAAGGAGGGACAAGACGGAGATCGCAAAGTACATAACAAAGGAGCTCGCCGCCCCTGTGAGCATCGAGGAGCAGAGGCTGATCATCAGCGCAAAGGTCAACAGCGATGTGATCAACGCGAAGGTGAAGAAGTACTTCGAGAGCTACGTCATCTGCAAGGAGTGCCACAAGCCTGACACGCACGTCGAGTCCTCGGCAAGGGGGTTCCTCACGATTGTCTGCGAGGCTTGCGGAGCAAGATATACGATAAAGCATTACTAGTGTTTAGATGAGATACCAAAAGCAGAATACTCCCCAGACCACGCCCATGCCAAGGCCTGGCGAGGTGGTGGGCACAGTTCGAAGGGCGCTGGGCGCATCGAAGTTCGAGGTCGCCGGCTCCGATGGGAACATAAGGGTCTGCTCGATACCTGGAAGGCTCAAGAGGAGGTTCTGGGTCAAGGAGGGGGACGTGGTTTTGGTCAAGCCGTGGGTCGTGCAGTCAAACGAGCGTGGCGACATCGTATGGCGATACAGCATAATGGACAAGGAGAAGCTCAAGGCCAGGGGGATCCTAATTCCTTAAGTGCTTTCTCAGCGCGATGATCCTCTTTTCCACTTCGAGTATCTCCGCTATGTCCGTTTTCCACTCCTTTTCATTTTCCTGGATCCGCGTGTCCTGATTCCCTATGAACTCGCGTATTCTCTTCGAGATCGTATCCTTCTTCTTTGATGCGTAGGGTATGGCCCAGTACTCCTCAGAGAAGAGTTTAGTATCGATGCCGAATATCTCCGTGATCTGCGAGGCCTCAAGATCGGAGATGAAGATGGGATAAATCTCAGGATGGTTGGTCTTGCGCTTGCCATGCTTCTCAAAATATGCTATCAGATCCTCCTTGGGCTTGCTGTCTATGAGATATCCAATCGGGTGTATCTCTATCTGAACCATCCTGTTTTTGCGATACAGCCTTGTAAGAAAGTCCGGCCCTCCCCCTCCGAAGAATATCGCGGGCTCATATAGCGCCCCTATCTTGTTTTCGTACAAGGCCGTGGCCACAGAAGCCTCTGCCCCTGTCTTATAGACCGACCCTGTGCAGAGCGTCGCGTTCCGGATGAGCTTGTTCACAAGCTGATATATCTGCTCTTTGGTAGGAATAGCGGAATCATGTCCCCGTAATGATTGCATAGGATATAGTGAATGAAAGATTTATAAGCCATACGCAGAAGCTTTTCCGATTACGTACCTGTAGACCTCCTCGGCATCCACCTCAATCTGGTACTTTCGCCTGAAATAGTTTGTGATGTTGTAGATGTCCCTTCTCAGAAACATCATCGCATTCGGGTGCTTGTCTATCACCGCCTGCCCGAAGTCTATTATGTAGGGCGTTCCGTCGTGCATCAGGATGTTGTACTCGCTTAGGTCCGCATGGACCAGCTCGTGCTGGTAGAGCTTCCTTACGTCAGAGAGTATTGCCTTGAGCACCTTCTCCGGCTCCTCAAGCACGATGTTCTTTAGCTGCGGGGCGACCCTCTGCCCGTTCCCGATGAACTCTATGGCAAGCACGTTCCCGTTGAAGTAGTAGGGCTCTGGCGCGTGCACCTTCGCGTGCGATGCTATCTTGAGGTTCCCATACTCCTTCTTGCACCACTCGTTCACTATCCAGAAGATGCTCCTCTTTATCTTCGGAAACCTGGGATCCCCGATCATGTAGTCCACCCTTGAGTAGAAGCTCGAAGTCTCGATCCTAAATATCTTCACCGCCACGTAGTCCCCATCAACCTCTTCCCCAGCCTCGGCAAGGTAGACGTCCGCCTCCTTCCCCTTTGCGATCAAAAACAGCAGCCTGCTGACTATCTTGTGGGTGAAGAGCTTCTCGATTTTCATTATCGTCCTGTGGTCGAAGATGCCCTCCTCGATGACCAGCTGCTCCCTGAGCATGTGCTTCTCCCTGCTGGGCCTCTTCTTCTTCCCGACTCGCGTTGCCATTAAACCAGTGATAAGCATTTATCTTTAACATAATAAATATGCGTATGCAGCCCCCGCAGATAATAGTGGACAACAGGGAGCGCAACCTCGAGATAATAAACGGGCTTGAGCAAAGCGGCGTAACGCTTACATTCGCGCAGCTCCCAGTCGGGGACTACATCCTCTCGGACAGGATCTGCGTCGAGCGCAAGACCTCCTCCGACCTCGAGGGGTCGATAATGAATGGCAGGCTCTTCGAGCAGCTTGAGAGGCTCAAGGCGAGCTTCGAGAAGCCGATGATGGTCATAGAGGGCAACGGATTCCGCCTGGGAAGCAACGTGATACTCGGGACCGCCTTGAAAATATATGTTGATTACGGGATACCGATCCTCTGGTCCACAGACGCTCTTGAGACTGCCGACATACTATCCGCGATCTCACGGAGGGAACAAGAGCACAAAGCCCACGAGCCAAGGCTTGCGGGGCTAAAGAAGGCCCATTCTGAGGACGAGTGGCAGCTTTTGATCCTCAGCTCCATACCCGGCGTCGGGACAAAGCTCGCAAAGAACATGCTAAGGCACTTCAAGAGCATACGGAACATCGTGATTGCTGACGTTGAGGAGTTAACGAAGATAGACAAGATAGGGAAGAAGAAGGCAGAGAGGATATACGAGATACTCAACACTCGCTATGAAAGCGCAAAGGAGTGATTACCCATCTATTATCGGGGTGATCGCCACATTTGCTGCGCCATCAGGGTCAAACTTCAGGGGAACGTTCTTCATCCCATTTAGCCTCAGCCTTTTCTTCGCCGTCTTTGCCAAAGTCTTGGATGTTGCGAAAAGAAGGAAGTCCAAAGAGTCCTTCACCCCGCATTTCCCGATCGCCTTTGAGATGTTCATCCTTCCCGCTGCCAAAATCAGCATCTCCTTTGAGGCCTCTCTGCTCCGCATCCCCTTTTCATCGTATCTTATCAGCGCATTGAAGTATGCGGGCAGAAGCCTGTCCACCATCTTTCTGTCATATCCAAATATCTGAATGAATTCTGATCCCTTCGATAGCTTCAGCGCCTCCTTTACCAGTTCTTGGGTGCCAAGCGCCGAGCTGCACCTATAACACACAGCAGCTACTTTCGCCAGTTTTTCCATCATAAAGAGCCCAGAGGCAAATGGTTAAATTCCTTGCCTTACATAAGAATATGTGGCTTATTCTTTTAAGCCTATTTTTGAGTGATTAGATGAGTCAGTTTGGAGTACAGTTGCACACAAAGCCCCACAGGAAGCTCTCGGGGAGCGGAAAGGGCAAGGTCAGGGGCCGCGACAAGAAAAGATACGAGGTCGGAGGATACTTCATAGCCACAAAGCTAGGCGAGAAGAACGCGGTCAAGAAGGTCAGGACGATGGGTGGGACCGTCAAGTCAAAGCTCCAGTACGTCGGATTCGCAAACCTGCTCACAAAGGAGGGCTACAAGAAGGTAAAGATCAACTCGGTGATCGAATCACCAGACAACCGCAACTTCGCAAGGCTTACTATTCTTACAAAGGGCTCGATAATCGAGACCGAGCTGGGAAAGGCAGTCGTCACCAACCGCGCAGGAAGGGAGGGCAGCGTGAACGCAAGGCTACTCAAGTGAGCGCATGCCCGCAAGAGTGTACATCGCAGACGCCTCAAAGCAGCTTGATCTAAAGAAGCTCATCAACTACGACCCTTACCTGGACAACGCAATAAAGGAGGAGGATCTCGAGAAGCTCCGCGCCGACGAGATGGCAAATGTGATTTTCGCAAGGCAGGACTGCATGATAAAGGAAGGGGCAGCCCTAGGGCTCGACGCACAGAAAGTCTACTTATACATAAATGCAAACGATGACTTCCAGGAGAAGGCGGAGAAGAAGCTAAAGGCCCAGATTGAGGGCATAGTGAGGGCTGATCCGGAGATTGAGCAGAAGGTCATAGCAAACATCGCAGAGGAGCAGCAAAAGGCAGAGGGCGGATTCGGTTACCTGTTTGGTTAGATTATGATGAATTTCCTTAGCGCAGAAGACTTTTCAAAGTCCCAGATAGAGGAAATATTCGAGATTGCAGACCAGCTAAAGGCGGGCAAGTCCGAGCTGGCGCTAAAGCCTGGCGCAATAGCGGTACTTCTTTTTGAGAAGCCTTCCACAAGGACCAGAATATCATTCGAGGTTGCGATGATTCAGCTTGGCGGCAACTACATCTTCATCAACCCCGCCACAACCCAGCTTTCAAGGGGCGAGAGTTGGTCGGATACCGCAAGAGTGCTCAGCGATTATGTCGATTTCATAATATGCAGGCTCTACAAGCACGATGCCCTGATGGAAATTGTGAAGAGCTCGACCGTCCCAGTGATAAACGCGCTCACCGACCAGGAACACCCTACGCAGGCACTGGGAGACCTCTACACGATAAGGGAGAGCAAGGGCAAGCTCAAGGGGCTCAAGATGGCGCTGTTTGGAGACACTGCAAATAACACGTTCAATTCGCTGATGATAGCCGGCACGATGATGGGCATGGAAATCGCGCTTGTCGGTCCGAAATCCTACCTCCCAAACGTAAAGTTCGTATCCAAGGCAAAGGAGTACGGGATTGTAAAGACATTCGATGACGTCCAGGAGGGAGCGGAGGGCGCAGACGTCTTATATACGGACACATTTGTCAGCATGGGGGAGGAGGCCGAAGCGGACCTGAGAAGGAAGCTCTTCATGCCCTACCAGCTAAACCAGAGCGTTCTAGACATTGCTGAACCAAAGGCTCTTGTCATGCACCCGCTGCCTGCCCACAGGGGCGAGGAGATAACAGGAGACGTGCTTGACGGAAAGCAGAGCATAGCGTTCGAGCAGGCAAAGAACAAGCTGCTCATCGAGAAGGCGATAATCCTCTACATCGCTGGAAAGGAGGCCTAGCTATTCTCCCCACACGTCAGCCTTTATGTTCGCCTTGTCCACTCCAAGCTCGACGAGCGCAGCCTCGATCGCCTTCGTGAACTTCAGCGGTCCGCAGACATAGCAGGTCCTTTCCTTAGGGTCTGAAACGTGCCTTGAGATCATTGCGGCGTCAATGTGCCCGTACTCCCCGTCCCATCCCGGCACGTTTTGCTCCCTTGTGACGCTCCTCGTCATCTCGAACTTGAGGCTCGTCTTGTATCCCTCAAGCTCGTCCTTTCTGATCGTTTCCGTAGAAAATCGCATGCTGTAGAGCAGCTTTATGTCAGTGTCGAGCTTCTTCTCTGCGATGAGCCTGAGCATCGAGAGGAACGGCGCGACGCCCGTGCCTCCAGCAACGAAGAGAACCTTCTTGTTCTGGTTCGGGTCGTACTTGAACTGCCCGTGCGGCCCGCTCACATAGTAGACGTCTCCCACCTTCGCGGTATCGAGCTTGGAGGTGAATCTGCCATGTATCATGCTTATCGCGAACTCGAGGGTGTCCTCATCCGGCTTCGATGCGAGAGAGAACGCCCTGCCGATCTCCTCCCCAGTCTCCTGGTTCTTATAGTAGATCATGACGAACATTCCAGGATCATAGCTTAGCTTGCTTCCGTCCTGCGCCCTGAACTTGAAGATGCTCACCTCTGGAGTCTCCTTAATTATCTCCGATATCAGGTATGGCTTTTTTGTTATCATAAAATCAACCCGCTTTAGTGGCGGTCAGTTCTCCCCGAGGTTCTCGACGATCTTCTCGAACTTCTCCACGGACTTTATTATCTCCTTCAGCTTTGGATTGAGTATGTACCCCAGCCCGTAGCCCCTGTCAGTTCGGATGTGGGTGGGCTGCAGCACGTTCAGCTGCATCGAGAGGTCCCTGAGCGTGATTATAAGCGTCTTTCGCGTGAAGCTGCCCCCAAGCTTTTGGTAGAGCTCCCTTGTCGTTCGCGGGGATTTCTCCATGAGTAGTTTTAGGACTGCGTAATTGGGCCTGCTGAGAAGCTTTCTTATCTTCCAGATTTCGTCCTTTTCCCTCTCCTTTCCTGGCATATGTATGCATAACCCATCAAGTTTTATAAACGTATATTTTGTTTATGCAGAGCAACAAAAAATCTTTTTTTGAGCATCTTTTAGGAAGGTATATATATCTTGTTCTGTATATCTTAGTATATAATTTATACTAAAGTAATCAATTGATGCATATGGTAAATATTAAATTCTGGAAGCCGCGGCAAAAACCTCAGATTCAAAGGCAAAGGGAGGCATTTAGTTTTATCGTCGAATTTGTTCCACATTCCGTGACGCAAGAAGAGGCAAACCTGCCAATTAAGAGAGATTTGGCAAAGATCAATGGGATTAACCGGTATTTGGTCTGCAGCGACCTTGGGGAAATCAAAAAATTTGACCTAGATCTAATGGAATCAGCAAAATTTTCAGTCATACAAGCGTTGAGTGCTAGGGAAAGCAATTCTGCCACAGATTTTGAATCCGCAAAAGACATCGCAACCGCTGAATTAAGCAAATCACTCCCTATTGATCGTGCAACAAGGCTTGCTCTCCTTGTAGCTTACGATACTGTGGGGCGTGGCCCGATAAGCATTTTACTGGACGACAAAGTAAATATTGAAGAAATCGAGATAAACTCCCCAACAGGTCTAATCTCAATATACCATTCAAGATATGGAAGGTGTTCCACCAACCTCCGATTTAGTAGCGAAGAGCAATTCAGGCACACAATAAACCGCTTTGTTTACGATTCGGAAAAAGAACTCAATGAATCAACCCCTATAATTGATGCTCAGGTCGGGGAATCAAGGCTCCACGCCCAGATAAAACCATATTCTCAGAGCGGAGCATGCGCAACTATAAGATTGAATGGGAGAAAGGAGTCGAATCTCAGCCATATCCTAGGCGGAGGAACAACTAATTTCGAGCAACTTGCCTATCTTTGGCTTGCTGTAGAAAATAAATCAAATATAATTATTTCAGGGGCTCCCGCAAGCGGAAAAACTACTCTATTGATCTCTCTTTTGTCCTTTGTGCCGAGATACCTTAGGGGGATAACAATAGAGGAGGACGTGAACGAATTAAAATTCTATTCTAACCTCTCGAGCATAGTATCACTCTATGGCTCAAAGCAGAAGAATTCTGTCTCGACAAAGGAACAGGTAATAAACGCCCTACGCATGCGTCCCGATCTGCTTATTGTGGGCGAGATGAGAGGAGAGGAAGCAAAGGAACTCTTCGCAGGGGCGAATCTCGGAATCCCATTCTTTACGACAATGCATAGCAACGATTCCGAAATGTCACTGATAAAAAGGCTACTTGTAAGGCCGATGAGCGTCGATCCCCAGGCGATTAGCTCCCTTGACATCTCGATACAGATGAGTAACAAAGGGATAGAGCGCAGGGAAATCGCGGAGATTACCGAGTACAAATGGCTAAGCCGGGCAGAAATACTTGGAGAGGGTACCAAGGTAGGGGACGATATGGTAAGGATGGACCCTCTTGCAGTAAATTCCACAATCAATCCGAACCTTTTGAAAGAATCCAAAGTGATTGCCAACTATGCAAGGAACAATGAAATTACAAAGACCTTGGCGATCAAAGAACTCAAAAAGCGCGCGGAGTTCCTTAAGGAAATATGCTCCGCCCCTAAATCCACCTTAGACTTTACAGAAAGCCTTTACCGCTACGGCGTGGTAGAATGAACACAAAAATACTTTTTGCAATCACTTCCTCACTCTCTCTTGCACTATTGTTGTTTTACATCAACCAGCCTACAGACCTTGTTTCAATGGCTATGCTAATGTGGGTCTCGACCACCTCATGCCTGATCTACTTTCTGTGCAACAAGTATCTCACAGGCATATACTTCAAAAAAATTAAGGAAAACAGCCTAATCGAGTCTCTGTTCCAATTCCTCTACTACAGCTCAAGGGGAAATACTTCTCTGAAAAGCCTCTCGTACATCATCAAAAATTCCAGAGTCAATGAGATAAAAAAAGGCTTTGAAAATGTAAGCCGGCAAATTAAATTTGGAAGGCCCACCATTCAAGCTTTGGAAGCATTATTTGCAAGGTATTCGATACCGGTGAATCTAAATCCCTCGGAAGGTGGCGGATTCCAAAACTCACTTAGAAAATTTCTTTCGCTATACTCCAAAAACAAAAACCGAGACAGTTCCCTAATACTTGACTCCCTTCAGAGAAACTCCACAATAAACATGTTCCTATCGACCTTGCTGCCATCATTTTTGCTGTTTATCTTTGTCGGCACCTCGGTAATCTCCCCCTCAAATACTGGGTTACTTTTCATATCTTTGATGATGCTTATCGTCGTTCCTTCGATTTACGCAATTAGCAGTACTATTTTCTCAAGGAGATTGATTGCAGAGATTGTCTAGATTAATTTGTAGAGCAAGGGAGCTAGGGAAGCAGGATTCAGTTAGCGATGCTGAAATCTCCGCCTTTGCACTCAATCTGCTTACAAACTACAGGAAAAACAATTCTGCTCTCAAATCTCTGCAGGAAAGCACAGGAAGTGATCCTAAATACCGCAAATTTGCCGCCGTGTCAAGAAAATACCTGCTTTCGAACTTGACTGCGATCGAAAGAGCCCATTTTGAAGAGCCAAACCTCAATATGTTACTAGGCATTGTTCATATCGGTATAACCACTGGTGCCGATATTACAAAAAACCTTGAGGATTTTCTTGAGTGGATAGATGCCAAGATAGAAAGGGAGAACAGGGTAAGGTCAAAAGTGAGTGGGATGCAGGTACTCTCCCTTCTTGGAATTGTGTTCTTCTTCCCCCTATTCAGCGGAATAACTGCCAGCATAGTCAGAAGTTCACTTACCGGCCCTGCAGCTGCATCAACTGTAACTGGACTCAGGCTAATTGGGATAGGTTACGTCCTTATCGCAACACTGATAACAAACTCGCTGCTGAATCCTTCCAGAGGACTTATCGCGATTCTTAAATCCTCACTTCCGATGGCATTCCTGGGCTGCGCGCTCCAGACAATTGCTTACACATTTTCCTCTTATGCTATATAGGTGAAAAAAATGAACGCAAGAATAAACTTTGCAGTGGAGGTGCAGGCCCTCTTGGCTATTGCCAAGTCCATGAAGGGGCAGGGCTCTTTGGAGTACATCATGATGCTTGCGGCAGCAAGCCTGGTTGTCGCAGTGGCTCTTGCGATGGTTGTAAAGCTCAAGGGAGCTGCTGTGACAACCGTGCTGGTTAATGGCAGCAACAGCAGCATAAGCGGCGCCATCTCTCACGAACTTGCCACTCTAGCAAGCAACAGCGTGTAAGGATGGGCAGGGGACAGCTTTCATTGGAATTTCTCATCTACCTCTCCCTAGCCGGGGTTTCTTTGCTCTTTGCAACCGGCATACTGAGCGCAGCAGCCCCAGGCCTGAGAAATTCAATGGATTATTATATGACCTCAACGCTCATTGGAGGAATAAACGATGCAGTCCTTTCAGGCTCTAGTGGCTCTGATATCTCCGGCTTTCTCCCATTAGGCATCTGCAATTCTTCGATTAGCGGGGACACTCTGTCGACCAATTATGGGGAATTCAGCCTTATCGGTGGGATAGTCGTAGCTCCAGGTTCGTTCTGCCCTGACGGGCAAATGGCGAAATTCAGCATTCAATACAATGCAGGTAATATTGAACTAATCAGGGCGGCTCGATGAACGCTCAGATAAGCTTTGAATTGATGATACTCATGGCCCTAGCCCTCTCCGTCTCCCTTTTTTCACTTGTTTGGCTGGAGAGCCTTCACGCCTCAATGCAACTCTCAATCCCAGCGTTGAAGAATTATTCCTGCGCTTCAGCAGCATACACTTCAGAATTGCTTAAATCCTGCATAAATTGCATAACCCCGGGTGCCGCAAGATGTTGAACCATAAAGCAATACTCATTTCCCTGGACGCCATGATTTCACTGCCATTAGTCCTTGCAGCCTTTTTTCTGGTATTTGAAAGCTACCACGGTAGCGCGGTGCAGCTAGGCTCTTTGGCCCAGATGCAGGCACTCGAGCTGAAACTTTATTCAAAATCGCAGCTTCTTATTCAGACTCTCAAGTTGCTCAATCTTAATTATACCGCTGCAACCACATTCTCCAGAAACTTTGCAGAGTCAAATCGCATAAATCTGACAGTCGCCCCTCTCCCAAATGCTACTTCTGATTCATGCTTCGGAATACATGCGTGCCGGATTGTCGAAATCGACAATAAATCCTATCTGATGGTGCTAAAAAATGAAAATACAAGCTAGTCTAGAATTTTTGGTCATATTGGGTGCGATAAGCCTGCTTAGTCTGAGCACAATTACCATATATAAGGGGAGCATAGGGAAAAGCGACCAGCTTCTTGGGAACATTATTCCTGGAAACACATTTGAAAAAGGCAATCTGTTTAACACAAGCACAGCAAACCCTCAGCTCCTTGTCTATCTTCCCGAGAACTCAACATTAAGCAAGCCAAACAGGATGGAGATGGCGGCATTCGGCTGCTATAACGGGGTTGTAAGCTTATCCGCGCAATCTCAATCCCTGTATTTCCCCCAAAATGCAATCACTTTCGGGGTTAATGGCATAAGCACAATAACTCTATATTTTACCCCCCTTGCTGAGGGATTTGGGGCTGTGGATGTTAATTATACCTATAGCTGCGGTGGGGTTTCACAGAATCATTCCTCAATCCTAACAACCTATGTAATCGGATCAAACCTGCCAGTTCAAGATGTGCTTCCAACCGCATATATCGGAAACCGTAACGAATCGGTTGTTTATGCGCTAGTGAATGGCGGGAAGGTGGAGAGCCTAAATGAATTTAGCCATTGCACATACGCAAGTATGTTTGGCCCAACGGGAATTGCGCAGCAATGCGGCACTGACAATGCATGGTCATATTCTGTGTTCTCAAGTTACTGTTACTCCACGAGCAACTATTACACCGCAACAACCTGCATAGTTCCAACCAACACCTCTTACGGCCTGTCCTCAATAGGCCCTTCAGGGTATAGGCTCAAGTACTCTTTCAAATTAGCCGTGAATTATAATGCTGCCAGCCTATACGCAAACCTTTCAAATAATTCCACATCTGGGGTATTTCTGTCAAATAATATCATTGGCAGTACGGAAGTCGAATCTGCGGTAAATCTTGACCCGCTTCTTACTTCCAGTTTCCTTTCAACTGGCGGAAAGACCCAGGTAGTAAATCAGGCAGCATATGCAGAATATATCCAAGCGAAAAACAATCTTTACAGTACTCTTAGCTTTTATAATCAGTCCTATGTGTCTACAGACATTCAATCATCCATAGAGTCTGCTATTTCCGCTTACACTAAAGCCTCAAACAATCTGATCAACAGCATAGGCTCGCAGAATTCTGCATGCTTCTTCTCGGATCCTAACTACATATGTAAGGCAAGCTCCCCTTTCTCCTATCAGATAAATGCGACTTTAGATGGAATAAACTTGGGGAACGAGACCATTTCCTATCTCGGATCCGAGATAAACATCATATCTAAGTGAGCTAATGAAGATCCAATTTGCGACCATAGAAGCTATGGTTTCATTGTTGCTCGCACTATCTTTTGCCACATTCTACGCATTTCAAACGAATGAAAGTGTATCCAGCGCATATACTGTTTTGACGAATTTGAGAAGCTCTACGGCCATTTATGACCTCTCGCAGCAGATAGATTCGAATAGCGCTCTGCGCTCATGCATTTTGGAAGAGGACTATCCCTGCGCAAGAACTTATCTCTACCAGTACGCCAAAGTCTTAGGCCTAAAAAAAGTTTCCTTGGAAGTCAACGGCACAATAATTGGAAATCTTACTGGTGGCTCCCAATTTGCCTGTTTCCCCATCTCTCAGAATGAGATCAATCAGACTATTTGCGTCTATGCTGGTGATTGAATGTCCTATTATGGATTAGTATTGATTTCGACAATTTTTCTGATGATTTATTTAACTTCAAACATCTCCATCTATCTCTCTGCCTTCTTGCAGATAAATAGAAATCTGGCCGTATCCGGTCTAATCATTCGCCTGGAAAGTCTACTCAATTATATAGATCCTGCATCACTTAGCTCAAATTACGGGATTTATCTCTCCTATATCAATCGGATTAGATTAAATCAAAATGGATTTATAGGTGCCAATTAAAAAGGGAGGCGGACGAATCCTTCCGCTAAACAGTAGCCTTTTTATAGCGAGTTGAGATATATACTTGGCGGTAATATGGTAGAAGCATATTGTATGAAATGTAAGGAGAAGAGAGAGATGAAGGACGTCAAGGAAGTCACAATGAAGAACGGGAAGCAGGCAAAGTCTGGCGTCTGCTCTGTATGTGGCACAAAGATGTTCAAGATAGGAGGTTAAGGCTAATCTTCAGCTCTACTGTTTAGGGGATAATTCCCCTCATTTTTAATATTATTTTTATTGTGTTCTGTTCCTAAAATGCCCTTTAAATCTTAATTTGAGAGAAAGTGGACTCCGCGGGATTCGAACCCGCAACCTCCTGCATGCCATGCAGGCGCGCTACCGTTGCGCCAGGAGCCCATAGAGAAGTATTTATTCCAAGTCTATATTAAACATTGTCCTCTTGACAAAAGCACAGCTACATCGTATTATTTTCAAAGCAATCCTCCCGCTTATGCCGGCGAAACAAAGAGTATGTTTCCTCCCCTGAGCAGGATCGTGCCAAGCTTGGTCTTGAGGTTCCCATCCTCGATCTCCTCGGCGTTGTCGAGCACTATGTTCATGTGTATGTCGAATGCCGTAACCTTGCCCCTCATGTCGGTGCCGTTCTTCAGCCTTATCAAAACTTGCTGTCCTATTGCCTTGTTCAAAAGGTCAAATGGTCTCTCTTGCATCTCTTCACCAATAAATAAACATTATAGCTGCGCTTTGCGCATTATTATTTCTTTCCCTTCTTCTCGCTGATCTTCGAGATGTCCTCCTTCTTGATTGCAAGCGTAACTGTTCCAGTTCCAAGCCCGATCTGCTTGCCCACAAGCACGTTCTCTGTGACCCCCTTCATGTCGTCCCTCTCCCCGAACGCTGCCGCATTAATAAGGTGCTTGATTGTTTCCTCATACGCCGCCCTTGCGAATATCGACTCCTTTTCGCCGCTGAGCCCCCTTCTTCCGACGTTCTTGATGCTTCCGCTTGCGGACATGGCGTCTGCGAGTATGTATAGGTGCCTCTGATCAACGTTGATTCCCTGCTCCCTGAGCACGATGTCAAGCTCCTTTGCAATCGTGTTCCTTGCCGCCTCGATCCCGAAGATCCTGTACATCTCGAAGATGTCGTTTGTGTAGATCCTTGAGGTGTCAACCCCCTCGACCTGCATTATCGCTGCGATGTTGCTGTTGTTTGTGACCAAATAGAACTCCTCAGTTTTCTTGTCCTGCTTGATTACCGCCCTTCCTGCGTTCTCGATCCCGTTGACCGTGAGCTTTCCTATCTGTACAGCCATTGCCCTTGTCTGCTTTGCCGCCTTTGTGTGGGTCTTTATCAGAAGGCTGTTGCCCTGCGCCGTGCACTCTGCCTTGATGAGCTTCTCGATCTTCGATGCGATTCCCTTTGCCGTGAGCTCGTTTGCCTCAAGCTTCTGCTCATCGAGCCTGATCATGATCGTTCCCTTTGAGAAGTTCTCAAGGATCCTCTTTATGACGTCGTTGACCCTTACCTCGCTGATCTTCTT
>JAGWHA010000064.1 GCA_028867095.1 Microcaldota archaeon
AGCTGCGGCAAGAGCGTGATTGTCCGGTGCTACCACTGCAGGGAGAACTTCATAAAGTACAAGTGCGCGGATTGTGAGTACGAGGGACCGTAATGGGAAAGGTAGCGGTTCTCTTTAAGGTCTATGCCGAGGACGGAATGGAGTCAGAGGCAAAGAAGAACATAAGCGACCAGATGAAGCCAACGGCGATGCAGGAGGAGGAGATCGCCTTCGGGATCAAGATTCTAAAGGTAATGTTCGTCTACGAGGACGAGCAGGGAAGCTCCAAGCTCGAGGAGCAGCTAAGGAAGGTCCACGGCGTAAGGGAAGTCGAGGTAATGGAGGAAAGCCTCGTATAACCCCAACTAATTCTGTAGAATCCATACGTTTAAGATTTTTAATGCACTAATCTGTTAGGGGGCATATGGAGGAGGAAAGCGAGATTGAAAAACTGGTAAACAGGCTTCTTTTTGAGGAAAAAGAATACATCTCAAAATTAACCGCACTAAATCTGGTTGGGTCAATAGGGGGAATAACCCTTTCAGAGAAGAAAATGGACTCCGAGGAGATGGGTTTCGAGGAGCTTGACCGAATAGTTATGAAAGGGTTCGAAACTTACGCTGCTGAGCTTAAGAGGCTCAATGACGACTACCTCTCTTCAGTAAACCAAACAATTAACAAGATCCGTGAGATAAACAAACAGATGAGTGAATGATAACTTCCATCGAGCTACATAACTGGAAGACCCACAAGGACACAAAGCTCAGCTTCAGCAGGGGAACCAACGTGCTTGTCGGGATGATGGGCGCGGGGAAGAGCTCGATTATGGATGCCATCTCCTACGGCCTCTTCGGCACGTTCCCGGGGGTCCACCACAAGCGCGTGAGCGTCGATGACCTGATAACCAGCAGGCCGACGCAGCAGGAGAGCGGAAGCGTGAGGATCTCATTCACCCTTGACGGCAGATCCTACACAGTCCAAAGGGACATCTCGATGAAGGAGGGAACAAAGGCGACGCTCGAGCGCGACGGAGAGTACCTGCAGTCCCAACCACAGAGGGTCACGGAGGAGATATCGAGGATACTCAAGGTCGACTATGACCTATTCTCAAGGGCAATCTACTCGGAGCAGAACAGGCTCGACTATTTCCTTGAGCTCAGCTCGGCAAACCGCAAGGGCCAGATAGACGAGTTGCTTGGCCTTGACAAGTTCGCAACCGCGCAGGAGAACGTCACAAGCCTAATCAACAGGATAAAGGACACGATCTCAGAGCACGAGAAGATAATTGCATCATTTGATTCAAGCAAGCTAAACTCTGAACTCAAGGTCCTGGAGGGGGAGATTTCCCTCCTAAAGGAGAAGAGGCAGGCCCTAGAGAAGGAGCACCTCAAGATAGGCGAGGAGGCAAAGCAGGCAGAGTCAAGCCTCAAGGCGGCAAAGGAGCTGCTCGCAGAGAAGACAAGGCTCTCAAAGGAGCTGGCAGAGGTGAAGAGCAAGATCGAGCTGCTCGCATCAGAAATAGGCAAGTTCGAGAAACTCAGGCTCCCTGCAAAGTCTGAGGTGGACAGGGAGATTTCCGAAATAAACAGGCAGCTTTCCGACATAAAGGCGAAGGACCAGCAGCTCCGCGAGAAGGAAAGAAAAGAGGGGAAGGAGGTCTCGGAAATCGAGGCTAACATAAAGCTGGTCAAACAGAGAATCGCCGAAAGGGACAAGCTGCATGGCGAATTCAGGGACCGAAACATCGAGATCGAACAGGGAAAGCTCAACTCAGCGACCCAAATGCTCCACAATCTGGAGAAACAGCTTGCCACTTATCAGTCACAGAGAGAGGAAACCCGAAAATCCATAGGCGAACTCGAAAAGCACCTAAGCAAGTGCCCCATCTGCGAGAGGGAGCTAAATGAGGAGATGCGCGCAAAGCTCACCGAGGCAAAGAAAAATGCGCTCGCCACCGCTGACTCCGGGATAAAGTCTACCGAAGCTGCGATAAAGGTGCAGAAGTCGGAGACGGAGAAGATAACCCAGTCAATCGACCTCCTAAGGCTTGCAAACGCAAAGCTCAAGGAGTACATGGGTCTAGACATTCAGCTTAGGGAGGCGGAACAGAAGGCAATTGCCGCAAAGGGCTCTTACGAAAAGACAAAATCCGAGGCGGAAGTGCTAAAGAAGTCATACGAGTCGTCAAACTCAAAGCTCAACGAACTCTCAACAAACAAGGACAAGGTGGAGAGGCTTGAGAACTACAGAAAGCAGATTCTGGAATTAAATGCAGAGGCGTCCAAGAAGTCCGCAGAGCAAAAGTCAGTGAATGTGGATGATGCGGCAGTGGAGGCGATGCAGAAGGGCTTTGTGGAGATAAGCACAAGGTCAACAAAAATCTCATCCGAAGTCGAGGCGCACAAGAGGTACATAAGCGACAAGCAGAAGCTAATCGACGAGAAGAACGACCAGGTGAGGCAGATCAACAGGATACTTGGCGAGATAACCCAGAAGAAGTCGGCGGTCGACAACCTCGCCAAGTTCAAGAACGCGCTTGAGGAGACGCAGCGCCAGATGAGAACAAAGCTCGTCGGTTCGATAAACGGAGTGATGCAGAACATCTGGCCAGAACTCTATCCGTACGATGATTACACTGGCATAATGCTAGATGCCAGGAGCAACGACTACCTGCTCATGGTTAGGACCGCGAGCGGAAAGCCCGAGAGATGGGAGGAAGTGCAGGGAATCGCAAGCGGCGGCGAGAGGAGCATAGCCTGCCTTGCGATGAGGGTTGCATTCGCGCTGGTGCTGGTCCCGAACCTGAGATGGATAATACTTGACGAGCCTACTCACAACATAGACGCGCAGGGAATGGGCAGATTCATCAAGGTGTTCAACGAGACCCTCCCAAAGATAATCGACCAGATATTCATCATAACCCA
>JAGWHA010000065.1 GCA_028867095.1 Microcaldota archaeon
TCTTGCCCACAAATGCCCTTGCGGAAATGCCGTTTGCGTTGAGCAGGCCCGCGATCATCTTGATTGTCGAGCGGTACTGCACGAAGACAATCGCGCTTTTTGCATTGTTCTCCTTGAGTATCCCAAGAAGTGTGAACGCCTTGGGGTGCTCGTCCCCGTCCGTTATGCCCTCGTCAGCAAGCCGCTTTGCGGCGATCACGTTCTTGTCGTCGATTATGGACTGAACAGCCTTGCCTATCTTCTCCTTTGACTTGAGCGTCTCAATGTAGTGCGAGAAGGCGTAGAGCCCCTCGGTCTCAAGCAGGTCGTAGGCGTGGATCATGTTGAGCAGCCGCACGTACTGGTAGAGCGCACCGAACTTGAAGTTCTGCGCCTGGATCCTTGTTATCATGTTCCCAAGCTCGATCAGCCTGCCCTTTGGCATCACCTCGAAGTTGCCAAACTGCGTGAGCCCCATGTTCTTTAGCTTGCGGAGGCTGTCCTCTGCAATCGGCCGCAGCAGCCCGGCCATCTTAACCATAAGAGGCGACTTGTCGACCTCAACAACATGCATGTACTTTGGCATCACATATGGGGCGACGTCGGGATCCGTGCTGATCCGTATCTCGATCTCCCTGATCTTGAGCGCGCTCGCGAGCGCCTTGACCTTCTCCTTGCTGCTCCCGGGCGAGGCGGTGAGGCCCAGCATCTGCACGCCCTTTAGGTCGCACTCGTCTGCGATGTATGTGTAGGCGTACTTGCCCACCGCCTTGTGGCACTCGTCGAAGATCACGATGCCGAAGTCGGCTATGTCTATGTCGCCCTTCTTCATCTCGTTTGCGACAGTCTGCGGTGTCGCGACAATCACCTTTGCGAATCCCACCATCTCCTTTCGCCTCTTGCGCTCAAGCGCACCTGTCAGAAGAAGTATCCGCTCCTCGTCTATGCTAAGATATTCCTTTAGCGTCGCATAGTGCTGCTCGCTGAGCGGCTTTGTGGGCGAGAGGAAGAGCGCCTTCTTGCCGCCCTGTATTGCCTTGCCCATCGCAAGGACCCCAATCAGCGTCTTTCCAAGGCCTGTCGGGAGTATTACAAGGGTGTTTTTGCCCTCGAAGATCCTCCTTGCGATGTTGAACTGGTACTCCCTGAAGCCCGCGGACTCGAGGTTGACGTACTCGGTTATGCCCTGCAGGCCGTACCATCTCGTGTCAATGCTCTGCTGCATACAGTAGCATTCTGCGCTCAAATTATTAAGCCTTCAAGGGACTTTTCGAGTGGGGGACATATTAATAAATTAGTTTGTAGCTATTCTATATCGTCATTGTGCCGCAATAGCTCAGCCTGGGAGAGCGTCCCGCTGAAGACGGGGAGGTCGCATGTTCAAATCCTGCTTGCGGCAGATGCGCGAGTGTAGTCTAGCCTGGTAGGACGCTGCCTTGCCAAGGCAGCAAGCCGGGTTCAAATCCCGGCGCTCGCATCTTATCTTTCCCATACGAATACTGGAAAAGCTATTTATAGAAGGAAACTCGAGTAGAAGCGGATATGGGAAACAAAACTGTCCAGTCAACGGCCGTTGCCGCAAAGGAAGTGATAGAGACCTACTGGAAGCTCAGCAAGACGGATGAGCACACGGTCAACAAGATCTACGGCTCTCTTCCCAGCACAAGAAAGACACCTGCTGCAAGAAACGAGGTCGAGATAAAGATAAAGATAATGAAGATACTCGAGGCCCACGGGGTTGAGCCCTCCCAAACGATAAACCAGGAGTTCGATGATGTTGCAAAGGAGATTGCGCTGAGGCTGCGCGAGACGATGGGGTCAAACCGCATCGGAAACCTGCTCAGCATACCATATCGCAGGATCGACGAGCTCTTCGAGCAGAGGCAGATGAAGCTTGATGCGATCAAGTGGGAGAAGCGCTTAAATGAGAAGGTGAAGGAGATTGAGGGGAGCCTCAATACGGAAAGGAACGGGCAGAGGAGAAAGGAGCTGCTGATCGAGCTAAACAGGATAAACTTGCAGCTTGAGAAAATCAAGGCGGGAAAGAGGGATTAAATGGTGACCACATACTCCAACGCAACATCCGCAAAGATGGTGGCAGACGCGTATCATTCGATAGTGAGCAGGAACAGGATCAGAAAGGAGCACGGCCTAAAAAACGAGACCGAGCTGACCATCGAGGGCATATGCGGATTCCTGTCTGAGAGGAAGATGGACATGCAGTTCTCCGTCCCGAGGCTCGCTGGCTTTCTCAGAGAGGAGGGGGTCGATGACCAGAAGGTGATCGACGAGGTGGGCAAGAGGATCTTTGTGGCACAGAGCCTGCGCAAGGCCGCCCTTTTGACGGACGGAGTGCTCACATACGCGATAAAGGAGATTGACAGCGAGGTCATTGACATTGTGATAAGGTTTTTGCACGGAAAGATGGGGCTGACCTCTCATGAGATATCCGGCTTGCTGAACCTAGGGGACCAAAAAGCCTACGCGGCCACGTCCAAGTGGGACGCGGAGGAGGCGCGCAGAAAGCAGGTGAGGAGGAACGCAGAGAGCCGGCCGAACGTCTTTGCGCCCATTCCGCAATCGACAAACGCTGAGATCGACAGGCTGATAATGGAGGGGAAGAGGGGAGACAGGGAGATAGCCGAACTAACCGGCGTGAGCGTGGCCTCGGTGCAGAACCGCAGGAGCCGCAAGAACGAGAGGGAGACCGTGACGATAATGAAGAGGGCCGGGGCGCAGGAGGAGAAAGAGGTGGTCGGGCCTTCGGATGTTTTTGGGATCGCGATGTTCCCGAAGAAGGGGACTGATTCTATCAAAAATGCGCTCCGTGCATAATGACGAACACCACAACGTCATTTAAAAATGTTGCTTTCTAAGTAATCCCCATGGCGAGC
>JAGWHA010000066.1 GCA_028867095.1 Microcaldota archaeon
CTCCTCCTGCAGCTCGTCGCGTATCTCGTATGGGTTCTCCGACCCCTTCCTGTCGAGCAGCTCGTTTATCCTCGATTCCTCTTTGAGGGCGGCCTTGCGGGATGACGGCGCATCCGCAGCCTTGGGGCGCAGCTTTGCGATCTCGGATCCCACCATCCTGCCCCATACGAGGCACTGGCTTAGCGAGTTGCTGCCCAACCTGTTGGCGCCGTGGACGCTCACGCACCCGCACTCGCCCGCCGCCCAGAGATTGTCAGTTTGGTTCTTTTCATCAAGCATCACCTTGCCGGATATGTTCGTGTGGATGCCGCCCATCGTGAAGTGCGTCGCAGGGGCTACTGGCATCACCTGCTCGATTGGGTCTATCCCAAGGGCCTTCATCGACATCTCCCTTATCATAGGCAGCTTCGTGTTGATCTTCTCAGGCCCGAGGTGCCTTATGTCAAGGGCAACATAGCTCATGCCTGAGAGCTTGTCTACAAACCCGTTGCCCTTGCCGAACTCGGTTACTATCGCCCTTGACACTATGTCCCTTGGCGCAAGCTCCATCTTGCTAGGGGCGTAATCCTTCATGAAGCGCTCACCCTTGTTGTTTGTCAGGTATCCCCCCTCGCCCCTCGCGGCCTCGGTGATGAGTATCCCGCTTGGTATCAGTGCGGTGGGATGGAACTGCACGAACTCCATGTCCTTGAGCGGTATGCCCTCGCGGTACGCAAGCGCAGTGCCATCGCCAGTGCTCGAATGGGAGGTTGTCGTGGTCTTATACGTCCTGCCGAACCCGCCTGTAGCGATCACGCCTGCGCCGCCCCTTATGAACTTGAAGCTCCTGTCGGATAGGTCTATTGCGCACATCCCCCTGAAGGATCCCCCATCCATCACCATCTTTGTCGCGATGTGCTCATGGAATACCGTGACATTCTCAAACTGCGTGACAGTATTGTATAGCGCGCTCATAAGGAAGAACCCCGTCTTGTCCTGCGCAAACGCGGTCCTGGGTATGCTCATCCCGCCGAAGGCGCGCTGGTTTATCCTGTTTCTGCGATCCTTGTTCCACGGCACACCCAGATGGTCCATCAGCAGTATCTCGTGCGGCGCGTTCTCTACCAGCATCTCCACCGCATCCTGGTCGGCGAGGTAGTCGGAGCCCTTTATCGTATCGTACGCATGGAGGTTCTTCGAGTCCTTGTTCTCGCTGCCGTACAGCACCCCGGATATCCCGCCCTCTGCAGCGACAGAGTGGCTTCGCATCGCGTGCAGCTTTGAGATGAGGGCGATTCTCATCTTCCCCTCGGACTCGACCGCCGCCTCGAGCGCTGTCCGCAATCCAGCGAGGCCTGTCCCGAGTATTACTAGGTCGAACCCAAGATCCTCCATCCTCTCATCTCCCCGCAAGCTTGCCCTGGTCGAGGATCTCGTCCAGCTTTTCCCCATCAAGCAGCCCCATCTCAAGGCAGACCGCCCGTATTGTCTTGCCCTCGAGATATGCGCGCTTTGCTACTTTTGCGGCCTTCGCATAGCCGATGTATGGGGTTAGCGCGGTTGCAAGTGAGAGGTTGTCGCCAAGATGCCTGCCTATCTCCCTTATGTTCGGCTTTATCCCCCTTACGCACAGCTTTTCAAGAGTCGAAGCAGCGTTGGAGAGTATCCCTATCGAGAACAGAAGGTCGTATGCGATAAGCGGCGTGAAGACGTTTATCTCGAGCTGCCCTGCCGATGCTGCCTGCAGAATTGCAGAGTCGTTGCCGATCACCTGGAAGCAGACCATGTTCACCATCTCCGGTATGCTCGGGTTCACCTTGCCAGGCATAATCGATGAGCCCGGCTGGACCTCGGGAAGCAGCAGCTCCCCAATGCCTGCGCGAGGGCCAGATCCCATAAGCCGCAGGTCATTTGCGATCTTGGAGATTGCTACGGCTGCATTTCGCAGTGATGCGCTCACATCGAGCTCCTCGCTCCTGCTTTGCATGCACCCGAACATACTTTTTGGCTCCCTGAACTTTTGCCTTGTGTACTTGTTTATCTCAGATATCGCAAACGATGGGAATTTTTCAGGAGCGTTTATCCTCGTGCCTGTCGCCGTTCCGCCGATCGGAAGCTCCAGCAGCCCCCTCGAGACCCTCTCTATCGCCGAGATCTCGTGCCGAATTGAGGATGAGTAGCCGGAGAATTCCTGCCCAAGCCTCACCGGAACAGCGTCTTGCAGGTGGGTCCTGCCCATCTTGACTATTCCAGAGAACTCTTTTGACTTTGCATCAAGGGATTTCTGCAGCCTTGATAGCGCAGGAATCAGCTTTGAATGGATTGCAAGGTATGAGGATACCCTGATGCAGCTTGGATAGGTGTCGTTTGAAGACTGCGACATGTTAACGTGGTCGTTTGGGTGGACCTTCTCATAGTCTCCCTTCTTGCCCCCGAGAATCTCGATCGCCCTGTTTGCAATCACCTCGTTTAGATTCATATTGGTGCTGGTGCCAGCACCTGCCTGGAAGACGTCTGTCATGAACTGCTTGCCGAACTTGCCTGCGATCACATCATCGCACGCGCGAACTATGGCGTTCCCGGTCCTCCTGTCCAGCTTACCGCAACGCATGTTTGATAGTGCGGCTGAGCGCTTTATGATGGCGTACGCTGAGATGAACTCTGTGCTTACCATTATCCCTGAAATCTGGAAGTTCTTTATCGCCCTTGCGGTGAAGGCGCCATAATAAGCATCTGACGGGACATCAATCTTCCCCAAAGAATCGTGCTCCCTCCTAGGCATCCTCAATCCCTACTACTCAAGACGCTTATCAGGATTAAAAGCCTTTTGGAGCTA
>JAGWHA010000067.1 GCA_028867095.1 Microcaldota archaeon
AATATCTGCCCCTCCGTTATGTATCCAGTCAGGTCCGGGATTGGGTGGGTAACATCGTCGCCAGGCATCGTCACGACGTCCAGCTGCGTTATGCTTCCCTTCTTTCCCTTGATTATTCCTGCCCTCTCGTAGATTCCTGCAAGGTCGGTGTACATGTATCCTGGGTACCCTCTTCTTCCAGGAACCTCTTCCCTTGCGCTTGCAAGCTCTCTGAGAGCCTCAGCGTAGTTTGTCATGTCGTTTAGAATGACAAGCACGTGGTATCCCTTTTCGTATGCGAGATACTCTGCAGTTGTCAGCGCGATTCTAGGGGTTAAGATTCTCTCGATGCTTGGGTCGTCTGCAAGGTTGATGAATGCGACCGTCCTTGAGAGTGATCCCGCCTTCTTGAACTCGTTTATGAAGTATGTTGCGTCATCATATGTTATTCCGATTGCCGCGAACACTACTGCAAATGACTCGCTTCCCTTCACGGTTGCCTGCTTTGCAATCTGCGCTGTGAGCTCATTGTGCGGAAGTCCGGATGCCGAGAAGATTGGGAGCTTTTGCCCTCTGACCAGAGTTATCAGTCCGTCAATGGATGAAATTCCTGTCTCGATGAAATCGCTTGGCATCGCCCTTGAGACTGGATTGATTGGCTCTCCGTTGACGTCGAACTTTTCCTCGTACTTAACGCTCGCCTTGACATCAATTGGCCTTCCCTGTCCGTCAAAGATCCTTCCGAACATGTCCTCTGATACTCCGTACCTGAACGTGTCGCCAAGGAACGTTACCGATGTCTTGTCGATGTTCATTCCGCTTGTCGCTCCGAATACCTGTACCACTGCGTATCCGGATCCTGTTTCGAGAACCTGGCCGAGCCTAGACTCGCCGTTTGCCATGTTAATTCTCACGATCTCGTTGTAAGAGGCGTTCCTCACGTTCTTTACAACCACCAGTGGCCCTGCAACGCTTTCAATTGTCTTGTATTCTATTTCGAACTTCATGTTATCACTAATTTCTTGCCGATACTGCCTCCTCCTTTATCAGGGCATCGAAGGCGGAGTCTATCTCGCCCTTTAGCTTCTTTGAGGCTGCTGCAACATCCTCCTCCTTCCACTCCTTCATTCTGGAGATGTCAGCCCTTATCTTCATCGTCACTATCTTGTCGCTTGGCACGCCCAGCTTCACAGCGTCGTTTGCCCTAGTTCCAAAGTAGAGTATGAGTTCAAGCATCTTCTTCTGCTTCTCCATTCCCGTGAATGCGTCCACAAAGTCGTATGCGTTCTGCCTGAGGAAATCCTCCCTGATTATCCTTCCGACCTCAAGGACTATTCTCTCCGTATCAGGAAGTGCATCCGCTCCTACGAGCTGTACGATGTCCTTTAGTTCTCCTTCCCTCTGGAGTAGTGTCATTGCCGTCTTGCGGTTGTCAGGGAAGCTCTCTCCGATGTTCTTCACGTACCAGTCGTTTAGTGCGTTAAGGTAGAGCGAGTAGCTGTTTAGCCAGTTTATCGATGGGAAGTGCCTTGAGTTCGCAAGTGATGCGTCAAGTGCCCAGAAGGTTTTTGTGACCCTAAGTGTTCCCTGTGACACCGGCTCTGAGATGTCTCCTCCAGCCGGTGAGACTGCGCCGATAATTGTGATTGAACCTATCTTGTCGTTTAAGCTCTCCACCTTTCCTGCCCTCTCGTAAAATTCAGCGAGCCTCTTTGGCAGATATGCTGGGTATGCTTCCTCTCCAGGCATCTCCTCAAGCCTTGCGGACATCTCTCGCATTGCCTCAGCCCATCTTGATGTGGAGTCGGCCATGAGCGCTATGTTGTATCCCATGTCCCTGAAGTATTCCGCGATTGTGATTCCTGTGTAAATGCTCGCCTCTCTTGCTGCGACAGGCATATTGCTTGTGTTTGCAATCAGAACGGTTCGTTCCATAAGTGGCCTGTTTGTCTTTGGGTCGAGCAGCTCAGGGAACTCGACTAGCACCTCCGTCATCTCGTTGCCTCGCTCTCCGCATCCGACATAGAGAACTATGTCTGCGTTTGAGAACTTGGCGAGCTGGTGCTGGTGAACGGTCTTTCCGGATCCAAACGGCCCTGGAAGCGCTGCGGTTCCTCCCATTGCGACCGGGAAGAAAGTATCGACTACTCTCTGGCCCGTCACAAGGGGCTCGGCCGATGCGAACTTGCTCTTGTACTCTCCTGGCGTTCGGACAGATCTCTTCTGAATCATGTTGAGGCTTACCATCTTTCCGTTGCTTTTTACGACTGCGATTTCATCCTCGATTGTGAAGTTTCCTTCCTTGATCTTCTCAACGGTTCCGGATATTCCCTTTGGAACCATGATGTAGTGCTTTAGCAGCTGGGTCTCCTGGACGAATCCAAGGATTGCCCCCTCGCTGACCCTCGCGCCCCTCTTTATCTGCGCGACAAACTTCCATTTCTTCTTCTTGTCAAGTGGTGCGACGTCGATTCCCCTTCCGATGAAGCTTCCTGATATCTTCTCGATTGAGTCAAGCGGCCTCTGCACCCCATCGTAGATCTTTCCGAGTATTCCTGGAGCGAGCTCCACTGCAAGAGGAAGTCCTGTCGAGACCACTGTCTCCCCTGGCCTAAGTCCTCCAGTGTCTTCGTATACCTGTATGACTGCCTTCTCCTTCTTTAGCTGGATGATCTCTCCGATCAGCTTCAGCTTCCCGACCTTAACCACGTCGTACATGTTGCTGCCCATCATTCCGCTTGCAACCACAAGAGGTCCCGCTATTTTTTCTATTATTCCCAAATCATCACTTCATTTCGACATTCTATTGATGTCTAT
>JAGWHA010000068.1 GCA_028867095.1 Microcaldota archaeon
CAGCGCCGCGCTATCGTAAGTCATGCTTGCCGGATGTATCAAAGCGATAAATGAGCCGTTTGCGACCAAGGCCCCCATGTACGCCAATGATCCCAGTTGAAGCACATTCACTCCCGCGTTTTGAAGCTTGTGCTGAAGAGGCTTGAGGTCAAATTCCGCTTTTCTCCAGTATCCGAGCCCCACGGTGGAGTGCTCTAGTTTGTTGTTTGTGGAGACGTTTATTGGGTTACCGTTTAAGAATGCGCCACCGTATATCTCTGCAGAGAAAAGCCTTTGAAGAAATGGGTCGTACACAACACCGGTAACTGGGATTCCGTCCCTTGTGAGTGCCAGTGAGAAAACCGACACCGGTATCCCCAGCGTGAAGACAGTTGTTCCGTCAAGCGGGTCCACGACCCATGTGTATCTGCCTCTCTTGCGAATGTCGCTTTTCTCCTCCCCGAGTACACCATGGTTAGGAAACTCCTTTCTGACGGCTTTTATTACCATGTCATTTATGTCAGTATCAGTCTTCGTCACAAGAGTCTTGTCGGCCTTTTGCCTGGTCTTCATGCCGTGCTTTATCCCAGAAAAGAAATTCTCGCGTATGATCTTGCCTGCCTCCTCTGCAAGCTTGATCGCAAACCTCTTTTCCGCGATTAACTGCGATGCCATCTTAACACTAATCTCGATTTATTTTCGGGGAATATAAAGGTTAATCCAGTGTTTGTTTTTAAGGGAGGTATGGGGTTTTGGAGGGAAAGTTTGGCCAAAAACGGGTTGGATACGAGAGCGAGTTGATAGAAAAGTATTTTAGCCTATTTGTCGATAACTAAGTGGTGTAGGCATGGAGGAATTCGTAAACGCTGCAAACTTTGACATGAATGAGGCAGAACTTTTCAAGCCTAGAATAGCGGTTGCAGGGGTTGGAGGAGGAGGAAACAACACAGTACAGAGGCTCAGCACCCTCGACATAAAGGGCGCGCAGCTCTTCGCATTCAACACCGACGGAAAGCAGCTACAGACTCTCCACCCGAACATAAAGAAGGTTGCGCTTGGATATTCACTAACACATGGGCTTGGGGCGGGAGGATTCCCGGACATGGGGGAGAAGGCTGCGCAGCTCTCGCGAAGCGAGATTGACATACTTCTCAGGGACACAAACCTGCTCTTCCTCACGGCAGGAATGGGAGGAGGAACAGGAACAGGAGCTGCGCCAGTTGTTGCGCAGATTGCAAAGGAAAACGGTGCAATCGTGGTCGGAATAGTCACAATCCCATTCTCGCTTGAAAGGAGCAGGATGGTCACCGCAAAGAAGGGACTTGAGAAGCTAAGGCAGTACGTTGACACACTGATTGTAATTGACAACCAGAGGCTTGTCACGCTTTATCCGAACCTGCAGATAGAGCAGGCATTCAAGCTCGCAGACGAGATAACGTCAAGGGCAGTGCGGGGAATCACAGAGGCGATAACGCAGCCGAGCATGGTCAACATCGACTATGCGGACGTTAGGGCAATAATGCAGTCGGGAGGGCTCGCAATGATTAGCGTCGGATCTGGCCAGGGGCCTGACAGGGTCAGCGACGTGGTAAAGAACACGCTCAAAAACAAGCTCCTTGACGTTGAATACGAGGGGGCGACAGGGGTTCTCATGCACATAACAGGAGGGCCCGACATGACCCTTGGCGAGGCAAACAGGATTGGCGAGCAGCTCACGGCAAGCGTCTCTCCGAATGCGAGCGTCACATGGGGCGCAAGGCTTGAGAATGACAACCAGGGAAGGATTGACGTGATCGCAATATTCACTGGGGTTTCAAGTCCGGGAATCTTCGGGGCTGCCTCAAGGGGGGATGAGGGCTCGGGACTCGGCATTGACATACTCTAACTGTTTCTGATGGTGAGATGCCTCTCTTGTCCGAAAAGGATATCACGTACATTAAAGGCACGTTCGACAAGAGGCTGCAATCGGATGTTGAGCTGACCCTATTCATCGATAAGGAGGATGAGTGCGACTACTGCCAGAAGACCGCTGAGCTTCTGCGTGAGCTTTGTGCGATAAGCCCGAAACTAAAGCTTGAGATAGGAAATATTGCCGCTGACAAGGCAAGGGCGAGGTCTCTTGGGATAGACAAGGCGCCAGGGCTTCTTGTCTCGGCAAAGGAGAGGAGGATGCACGTGTGCTACTTTGGCATACCCGCAGGATACCAGTTCTCGGCGCTGCTTGACGACATAATAGACATATCAAATGGGAAGACAAGGCTTGCGCTAAGCACGGTTGAGAAGCTCAGGGCGATCAAAAAACCCGTGGAAATAAGCGTGTTTGTAAGCATCTCGGAGGAGCTGTGCGCAGGGGCGGTCAGGATCGCGCACCAGTTTGCCATGGAGAACGAGAGGATCTGGGCAGGGATGATCGACGCGGAGAAATTTACAGAGCTTGCGATACACAACGCGGTCACAAAGGTGCCAAAGGTTGTCATAAATGGGATTGTCAACTTTGAGGAGCCGCTGCCCGAGAGCGAATTCTTGGAATACGTGCTGAGCGTTGCGAAGTAGTCACTGTTCCTGGACCACTGTGGCCCCGTTCTCCCCCTTGTTCCTTGTCAGAAGGTACGTCTTTGAGCTTGAGGCGTGCCTAAGCTGCTCGTCGTGGGTTATGATGAATATCTGGTCGATTATCTTTGGGAGGGTCTCGTTGAACACCTTGATGAATCTGCCCATTCCCTGCGCGTCTATGTTGTGAGTAGGCTCGTCAAGTATTATCCATCTCAGGTTCGGGACCAGCACCAGCGCGAATGC
>JAGWHA010000069.1 GCA_028867095.1 Microcaldota archaeon
CAGGCTGTTCTGGCAGAAAGTATATAACCGCGTCATTACCAGATACAAGCTTGAGGTGTGAGATTGTCCAAGCCCATACTTAGCCTTCAGGACATAAAGCTCTACTTCGCAAAGGGAAGGTTCAGGACCGAGATACTCAATGACATCAGCTTCGATGCGTACAAGGACGAATTCCTCTCAATAATAGGGCCGTCGGGCTGCGGGAAATCCTCGCTGATAAGGATAATATGCGGCCTCCTCCAGCCGACATCCGGGGAGGTAATATACAAGGGCGCAGAGGTCACGTCCCCGCCGAAGGGGATGTCCCTTGTCTTCCAGGACTTCGCCCTCCTCCCATGGCTCACCGCGCTCGAGAACGTGAAGCTCGCGCTCTCTGATTCCACAGACAGCGAGGATAAGAAGGAGAGGCGCGCAAGCGAGATGCTCTCGATAGTCGGGCTCAAGGCATCGCACGAGACCTATCCGCACGAACTGAGTGGAGGAATGCGGCAGCGCGTCGGGATAGCAAGGGCGCTGGTTTCCAACCCTGAAGTCCTCCTGATGGATGAGCCATTCTCTTCGCTCGATGCAATAACCGCAGACGAGCTCAGGAAGGAGACGCGCCACATTCTGAAGAGCTCAAAGACGCCGGTCAAGCTTGTGATCATGGTGAGCCACAGTGTGGAGGAGGTGATTGAGATCTCTGATAGGATAATTGCACTCACAAGCCCTCCGACAAGGGTGATCGATGACATTGATGTCCAGATGAGGTACCCCAGGAATACGAGGTCAAAGAGCTTCTACCAGCTCGAAAAGCGCCTCTACGGCGACCTACAGTATGCGATGAAGCGATGATCGCCTCCTTTGCGCAAACCTTTATATTGCTATTTGGTCTAATTTTAAACTAGTTTAAACTCAAACTAGTGGTTCTCTGGGGGAAAAGTCTGAACTGTCTATAAGCAAGGGGCTACGCAAGGAGATACTGAGGATAATAATACTCAATAATCTGGGCAGGCACACAGGATACCCCTACCAGCTCCTAAAGGCGATAGAGAGCAGGAAGGTGTTCATATTCGAGGGGCTAACCAAGAGCGACCTCTACAACGCCATAGCCTCGCTTGAGAAGCAGGGTTTCATAAAGAGCAAGGCGGTAATGAAGGGCGCGAAGGTGCAAAAGCACTTCGACCTGACAGCAAAGGGCAAGAAGATAGTCATCGCGTCGCGGAAGGCGATGGTGAAGACCTTCCTTGCGGTTAACAAGCTGATGAAGGATGAGCTGAATGGCTGAGTATGCAATAGAGATAGACGACCTGGTCAAGAAGTTCGGCGACCTCACTGCGGTAAACGGGATATCGCTAAAGATAAAGAAGGGCGAGATATTCGGTCTTCTCGGGCCAAATGGCGCGGGAAAGACTACAACGATAAACGTCATACTTGGCCTGCTCAGGCCCACAGCAGGGAGGGTTATAATCAACGGGCTCGACATCAGGACCCACGGGGAGGTCATAAAGAAGGCGGTAGGGCTTATGACGCAGGAGACCGTGGTGGAAGGGGACCTGACAGCAAGGGAGAACCTGGAGATATTCGCAGAGCTCTACCATGTCCCGCTCGAGGAGAAAGAGAAGAGGATAAAGGAGGCGCTGCAGGAATCAGACCTGACAAACTTTGCAAACAAGAAGGCGGGGACATTCTCGGGAGGCATGAAGCGCAGGCTTGAGCTTGTAAAGTCCATGATCCAGCACCCGAACATACTCATACTAGATGAGCCTACAACGGGCCTTGACATACAGAACCGAGTGAGCATGTGGAAGCACATAAGGGAACTCAATCAGATCGGGGTCACGATAATCCTCACGACCCAGTACCTAGAGGAAGCCGATTATCTCTGCAACAGGCTCGCAATAATCGACCACGGCAAGATAAAGGCGATGGGCACAGTCCAGGAGCTCAAGAAGGTGGCCGGGACAGGAAGGATACTCGAGGTAATCGCAGACAACCATAACGACTCAACGACCGTCGCCAACATGCTGAAGAATTCATTCAAGCTCAAGCCAGAGATAAAGGACGGAAAGGTAACGGCAATTATTGAGGGAGGAAGGGAGGACACCGTAATGACGAAAATACTCGCCGAACTCAACAGGAAGAAGATCAAGATAGCCGGCATAGGGATGCACATGCCGACGCTGGATGACGTTTTCATAAAGCTGACTGGCGCCTCAACAAGGGATACGACACAGGAGGATACGTCCTCAAGGATGGACTCAATGATGAGGGGTATGGGGAGGAGATAGGATGGGACTGCTCGACGATTCGCTTACGCTGTACAAGAGGGAGATGCTCATATTTCGGAGCAACATCAGGGTCAACCTGATTAGGTCGATAATGTTCCCACTCATAATAATCATATTCTTCGGGAACATAGGCTCGGCGATAATAAACGCCCCAATCGCAGTTGTGAACTACGCCAACAACCCGCAGTCTCTTTCGCTGATCAGCAGCCTCCAGGCAAACAACTACCTTAAGATTACGTCTGTCACTGATGAAGCAACAGCCTTGGGCATGCTCCAGACTGGAAAGATCCAGATAGTTGTTGTGATCCTCCCAACGTTCCCATCGAGCAAACCCGGAGCGCCGGGGGTCGAGGTATACTACAGCAACACCCAATTCTCGCTCACCAGCTTTGCAATCCCGATCATTAGCAATGCGGCCTCAAAGTAC
>JAGWHA010000070.1 GCA_028867095.1 Microcaldota archaeon
AATAGTGCGGATGAGAGGACTTGAACCTCCACGCCTTACGGCACAGCCACCTCAAGACTGCGTGTATACCAGTTTCACCACATCCGCGTGTATTAAGTCTACTGTGCCCAGGGGGAGACTCGAACTCCCAAGCTCGTATAAGGAGCACTAGTACCTGAAACTAGCGCGTCTACCGATTTCGCCACCTGGGCTAACATTTGAGCCTTTCCCTGAGGCTACAGGTAACTTCCACCCATTGTACCAAAACGCACAAAACTTGACAACTGAAACGGCGATCTTCCATAATAATGTATTGATGAGAAAGTTAGTCCTGCTCATATCTTTCTTTGTAGCAGCGCCGCTTAGCCTCATATGTATTCTTGCTTTCCTTCTCCTTTTCCCGAAGGGTGGGTACTTGACTCATCACACCGTAGCCTCAGATTCAACTGTTGCCTATGCCGCTCTTCCCACCAACCAGAATGTCATTGATGCGACGGTCAGCCAGGAAGACGGAAGGGTAGAGCGACTGAAACAATTTTTTGCCTCCTATCACTCACCGCTCGAACCGTATGCGGAAAAGATTGTCAGCGAAGCTGACACCTATGACCTTGACTTCAGGCTTCTTCCGGCAATCGCCATGCAGGAATCGGGACTCTGCCGGCGTATGCCGAAAGACTCATATAACTGCTGGGGATTTGGCATTTACGGAGGCAAAGTCACACGTTTTGACAACTTCCCCGAGGCTATACACACAGTCACAAAGACTCTCGCGACCAAATACAAGCAAAATGGCCTCAACACACCGGAGGAGATCATGAGTCGCTATACTCCGTCAAGCAACGGAAGCTGGGCATTTGGCGTCAATACATTTATGGCCCAGCTTCAATAGTATCCCATTTATATTTTACCCTCGCTTTTATACCTTGATGAGGAGCCCAAATCGCTCATCTTTTCCCCTATAGTCATATACTTGACAACCCTATAGTTATATGTTATACTCCTCAACTAGATCCTGAGGTATGTTTCCAAAAAAGCATACGTCAGGATTTTTTTTGGCTAACTTATTATTAGCCGTTCTATATGAGAAGAAACTTTTTTCTTCTCCTCGCAGCTTCCGTCCTCTATGCTGCTCTCTTTCCCCCTACAACTAAAGCATTCTCCAGAGTTTCTGCATCTTCTGCAGCCTTCATCGAGACGCCACAAAACGTGGTCGTAGATAAACGCGCAGAAGCACTCAAGGCATACCTTGCCGAGCATAATTCACCTCTCACCGATGAGGCGGATACCTTCGTGTCTGAAGCTGATAAATACAACCTTGACTGGAAACTTGTTGCCGCAATCTCAGGCGTAGAGTCAAACTTTGGCCAGAACATCCCGTCTAGCTCCTACAACGGTTGGGGATGGGGGATTTATGGAACCCACACACATTACTTCACGTCATGGGACGACGCAATTTCAGAAGTTTCACAGGGACTTCGTGAGAATTACATCAACAAATGGGGAGCACAGGATGTCTATGGCATTGGGCATATCTATGCAGCCGACCCGAACTGGGCAACCAAGGTGGAGCATTACATGCAGGAAATAGATGCCTTTTACCAGTATCAGTCTGATATAACACTTTCTATTTCAATATAAATAGTCTATACTATGCCCAGGGTTTACCTTGCAGACATGATGTTTGCCTCACTCCTGCCAGGGTGGTGAAACGGTAGACACGCAAGGTTTAGGACCTTGTAGCTGCAAGGCTGTGGAGGTTCAAGTCCTCTCCCTGGCACCCTTCGGCAAGCTCAGGGCAAGCCGAATAAACATATATGGCACAATCAATACTAGAAAAACAGCAGGACGGCTCAGTCAAGCTTGACATTACCATCCCGAAAGAGAAGGTGCAAAAAGCGCGTTCCGAGGTCATGGAGACACTTACCAAACAGGCGAACGTTGCCGGGTTTCGGAAAGGGAAAGCTCCTCAGACACTTGTTGAGGACAAGCTGAAGCAAGAGCAGGTGCAGGAGGAGATACTCAAGAAAGTGCTTCCCGAAGCCTATGTCGAAGCCGTCCAGGAGCATAATCTCCGGCCTATTATGAATCCCAAGATACATGTTGGTAAGCTTGATGAAGGCGCTGATTGGAAGTTTACCGCCATTACAACTGAAATGCCCGATGTACAGCTTGGCGACTACAAAAACAAAGTAAAGGCGATTACTGCAAAGAGCAAGATTGCATTACCCGGCAAAGAGCAGGCCGAGCCGGATTTTGACGAGATCATGAAAGCAGTTGTTGAAGGTACAACGGTACAAATACCGCAGGTTCTTATCGATCAGGAAGTTGATAGGCTTCTCGCACAGGTACTGGATGATATTAAAAAGCTTGGCCTGACGCTTGATCAGTATCTTTCCTCAACCAAACGGTCACCTGAGGATCTCCGGGCCGAATATGCGAAACGGGCAGAGCAAGACATCAAGGTTGAGTTTATTCTCCAGAAGATTGCCGAAACAGAGAAAATCACCGTGGAAGACAAGGAAGTCGACGAGGCTATCGAAAAAGCCAAAGATCCGACAGAGCGGGAGCAGCTGAGTGCAAATAAGTACTTGCTCGCGA
>JAGWHA010000014.1 GCA_028867095.1 Microcaldota archaeon
CTTGCTTCCATTTTCCTCGACCTCCTCCTTCACCTCCTTGAGGACCAGGACGATTATTATTATGAACATCACGAATGCTGCAATCCCGACAAGGATGCTGTTTTGAATGGAGTAGAATGCGATCAGCGCTACAAGCAGGAGTGTAAAAGGCCACAGCGGAATAGGCTTTGCCATAGGGCCCCTTTTGACCTTGCCTGTGGCTTTTTTTCTGGGCAATCAAGCACCCGCGGCAGGCGCCTTCGCCACGCTTGCGACCTGCAGGCCGACCGCCCTCGATTCGCCGTCTATCTTGGAGACGCCGATCGCCGTGTCGGAGTTGACGATTAGCGAGTCGTTGTGGCTGACCACTACGAACTGGGAGCTCTTGCTCAGCTCCTTGATTAGGTGAGAGAGCTTCTTCGAGTTCTCCTTGTCGAGGGCAGCGTCGACCTCGTCAAATAGGTAGATCGATGATGGCTTGTACATGTGGATTGCAAAGAGGATCACAAGAAGCCTCAGCGACTTCTCCCCGCCGGATAGCGACTTCTCGCTCTTGAAGGACTTCCCTTCCGGAATCTTCATCGTGAGCCCCGCCTCGAACGGGTTCTTTAGGTTGTCTAGCTCGAGCTGCGCCTTCTCCGGGAAGAGCAGGCCATAGAGCTTCATGAAGTTCTTGTTGACCGCATCGAAGGTCTCAAGGAAGATCTTGAGCTTCTTTGAGTCTATCTCCTCAATCATCTTCATTATCGCATCCTTCTCGACCACAAGCGTGCTCAGCCTGCTGTCTGCGTCCTCGACATCCTTCTTTCTGGACTCGTATATCTCCGGAGCCTTAAGGTTGACATTGCCTAGCTGCTCGATCCTTACTGCCATGACGTTTGCCTCCTTCTCCATCGCCTCAAGCGTTCCCTCTATCTTCTCAAGGCCGCTAGGATATGCGGCAAGTTCCGCCTTGAGGTCGACGAGCCTCACCTCAAACTGGCTTCTCTTGAGCTTGATGTCGTTTAGCTGCCTCTCTATCTCATCGCTCTCTGCTCCCTTCTTGCCCTTGTCGCCATTTAGCTTCCCGCCCTTCTCCTCTATCTCGTGGAGCTTCTCGGTCGCCTTCTTTCCCGATGCGCTGATGTTGTTTATCTGCTTTTCAAGCTCGGTTCTGCTCTTTTCAAGAGAGCCCTTCCTGGCTTCTTTGTCCTTGACTTCGAACTTCATCTCCTCTATGGACTTGATTGTGGCGCTGAACTGGTTCTCGAGCTCCTTCTTTCTCTCCTCTGACATCTGGTTTGCGGTCTGTAGCTCGGCGACCTTGACCTTGAGGTCCTGCAGCTCCTCTCTAACCCTCTTTATCTTCTCCTTCTCCTCCTTGCTCATCCCGTGCTTTGATGCTGCCCTTGCCGCCTCTGCCGCCTTGTTGTAGAGCTCTGCAGCCTCGGCCCTTGAATCCTCAAGCTCCTTTACGATCTTTGCCTCCATCTCGGAGTTCTCGCGGATTCGTATCTCAAGCTCCTTGACCTTTGATGAATGCGACTTGAGAGTTCCCTCAAGCTTCTTTAGCTCTGCGGTCATCTCCTTGATCTGCTCCTCGATGTCAGATGAATGGGAGCTGATCTTTGCCTGCTCAAGCTCGTAAGTCGCCTTCTCCTTTCTGGACTTAAACAGCTTGTCGCCTATTTCCCTGTTTTCAAGAGAGATCTTCTCCTTGTTTGAGGATAGCTCCTTTAGCTGGTTTTCTATAGATGCGAGTGAGACCCTCTTCCTTGCCGAACCTCCGGACAGCACTCCCGACTGCTCGACGAGCTCTCCTGCAAGGGTCACGTATCTGTGCTTTCCGATTCCCACCTTCTTTGAGTCCTCGACCTTCTCGATTATGAAGGTGTTGCTGAAGACGTACTCGAAGACCTTTGAGTACTTTGAGTCGAACTTGAGCATGTCAATCACTGCGGATAGACTCTTCTCCGTCTTCCTCTCGCGGTCAAACGCAAGGTCCTTTAGCGGAATGAATGTCGCCCTTCCCAGCTCGTTCTTCTTTAGGTATGCGATTATCTTTGAGGCGGACTCTATCGATTCGACCACGAAGTAGTCGAACCTCGCCCCTGCGCTCGCCTCGACTGCAAGCGAGTACTCTGATCCGTAGCTGCATAGCTGCGAGACCCTTCCGTAGAAGCCGTCCTTCTCCTTGAAGTTCGAGTTAAGCCTATCTGAGATGTTGCTCTCCCTCGAGCTCTGCGATGCGCGCTGCTCCTTTAGTGATAGAAGCCTTGTGTCAATCTCCCCGATCTCATTTGTTATCTCCCTTGACCTTGCGTCAAGCTTTGTTATCTCCGACTCAAGCGTCTTGATTGACTTTGAGAGTGAGTCGGAGTTTTCGGTGATTTCGGAGATCAGCGCCTTCTTCTCCTTTATGTGGGATTCGAATGCCTGGGACCTGGACGATAGGTCGACAAGAGAGTTGTTTGTTGATGCAAGGTCTGCCTGCAGCGCGGAGATTGTCCCCTGCACAGAGCCAGAGTCGTGCTCTAGCTTTGTGATTCTCAGCTGGACGCTTTGCATCCTGTTGTCTGCGGACTCGCCCTTCTTCTCCTCTGTTGAATCGTTGAAGAAAGGCTCTATAGCGGAAATCTTCTTCTGGTAATCGGAAAGCTCTGCCTTGTTTTTTGCAACCGTCTCCTTTAGCTTCTCTATCTCCTCCTTCATCAGCTTTGAGGCTGCGCTCTTCTCCGCAATCTGCTTTGAGTTCGTCTCGAGCGCCGCATCGATCAGGGCAAGTTCCTTGTTTACGTTCTCGAGCTTCTTGCCCTCCTCCCCGGTTGAGACGGTGCTGTCGCTTAGCGTCTTTGTTATCTGCTGCCTCTCAGCGTTGAGCTTGTTTATCAAGTTTGAGAGCTCGTCGATCTCTGCCGTGAGCTTCTGCTTTTTTGAGTCGAGAAGCGCAAGGTCCCTTGAGTACTTGTCGTAGTTCTGCCTTATCTCCTGCTCCCTTGTGACCAGTATGTTGTATTTGAGGAGCCTGAGCCTTGTGGTCATCCCCGTGTAGTTCTCCGCCGAGGTCTTCTCCTTCTCCAGCTCCTTGAGGTATCCGAGCCTGACGTTTAGCTCAGCCTGGACCTCGTTGGTCTTTCCGTTCACCTTCTCGAGCTCCTTGAGGGACTCCTTCTTCTTCTCCTCGAATTCGGTTATCCCCGAGGCGATGTCGATCAGCTCCCTTCTCTCCCTCGGGTTGAGGTCCATCATCCTGCTTATCTCCCCCTGGGTGATCGTGTTTGTCTCGTCGATTGCGATCTTGTGCTGCTTTAGTATCTCAAGGACCTCATGGCGGGTCATCTTCTTCCCGTTGACCTTGTACATGCTCTTTCCGTCCGATCTTGCTGCCCTTACGACCTCAATTGTCTCGTCCCCGTCGAAAATCGCCTTCACGTGGGTTTTCGCAAGCGTCCCGCGGCTCTGCTTTGCGGAGTTTGTTATAAGGGACTCGAGATTGTCGGCTCGCATCCTCTTTAGGGATTTTTCGCCGAGAGCAAATAGAAGCGCGTCGCAGATGTTGCTCTTTCCCGATCCGTTTGGGCCGACCACGCAGGTGAATCCCTTGCTGAAGAGCAAATCGGCGCTTTTGAACGATTTGAACTTACTTAAGCTAAGACTCTTTAGGTAAAGCATCTGTCCACCGGTCGCAATAGTATTTACGATGTAAGCTTTTTAAACGTTCTTGCCGAGGGCATTTCGACGGAAGATTGCATCCTCTTCGGGGTGGCGGGGTTTGGAGCTACTTTTTGCTTGCGATGTGCATTGTGATGAAAGCCTCCATCATGCTGCCAGTCGAGACCCCTATGAGCCTTCCCCTTTCAACAACTGCGATAACGGAGGCGTCTGCCGACTGCATCTTTGAGATTGCGTCCATTATGCTCGTGCTTGGGGAAACCTCGGGGATCGGAACTGCTATCTCCCTGACCTTCCCCGCCTTTCCTCTTGCTTTTTTGAATACATCTGCCAGCATGTAGCCCCTTCCGATCTTTGCGATCACTATGTGCCGCTTGCTGCGCTTCATCAGCAAGTAGAGGCTTGAGAGCGGCATGTCTGGCTTGACGAGAAGATAGCTCTTGCTTGCCGCATCTAAGACGCGCATCCCCTTGGTGTCCCTTCTGAGCGTCACGACCTGCGCCTCCCCCTGCACTCCGCCGTAGAGGAAGAAGACGATTATCAGGCTCCAGAACACGAGGAATTCCCTGTAATCGACAGAATAGGTGCCTGCAAAGAGCGCAAAGATCGCAGTCGCGATGACTATTAGCACCATTATTATCTTGCTGATCTTTACAGTAAGCATCGTTGCGTCGAAATAGCTCATCCTCTTCTGCAAATAGCTCCTAAACACCCTGCCCCCGTCCATCGGAAATGCGGGAAGTATGTTGAAGACCCCGAGGAAGACGTTTAGCACGAATAGGTTCTGCACAAGGAAAGTTGTCTCGCCAGGCGGCGTGAAGATGGAGGCGAGCCCGAAGATCGACGCAAGCACAAAGCTCATCACCGGGCCTGCGAGGGCGATGTTGAACTCCACCTTCGCCGGGATCTTGGTGTCGTCTATCACTGATGCCCCGCCGACTGGAAGAAGGATTATGCTCTTCACCCTCACCTTGTTTCTTATCGCTGTTACGGAGTGGGCAAGCTCATGTATTAGAACGCAAACAAAGAGCAGAACTATTATTATCAGGAAAAATGCGCTCAGCAACAGGGAGAAGAGCAGCAAGAGGATGAACGTCCAGTGAAGCTCGACCTTTATGCCGAAGATTTTGCCGATCACAAGGGAGTTCGCCATCAGATCCCTTTTAATACATTGAAAAATAAGTATTTATAGGTCGTAGCGGATGGAGGAAAATTTGCTCTTTGTGAGGGACGAGCCAGCACTTTTGCTAAAGAAAGAAAGGGTTTTGGTGGTTGGCGATCTGCACATCGGAGTGGAATTCAAGATGGGCAGAGAGGGGATAAACTTTCCGAACTCAAGCCTAAGGCTCGCCGCAAGAATCAACAAAATCTCCAGGGAGAGCAGGGCAAAGGCGGTGCTCTTTCTCGGGGACATAAAGGAGAGGATAGGCTTCCCGACATCGGATGAGGCGGATGAGATCCGCACATTCTTCCGTGCGCTTGAATGCAAGAAAATAATGATAGCTAAGGGAAATCACGACTCGAGGATCGGCGACATGCTCGGAAGCATGGGCCTTGACGTCTCGATCGAGAAGGAGTTCATCGTAGGAAAGTTCGTCCTGATGCACGGGAACTCCTGGCCGAGCGAGGAGGGAATGAAAAAGGGATATGTGATTACAGGGCATCTTCATCCCGCCCTAAAGTCTGAGGGCGATGCAAGAAAGGTATGGCTCATCTCGCCAATTGGAAAAGGGGCCGCCAAGGCATATCCGGATTGCAACAGGGGGATCAGGCTTGTGATTGCGCCTGCCTTCAACAACCTGATCATCGGAAGCGGAGTCGGCAGCGGGACTAAGGGAAAACTAATTCTCTTCAAGAACGAGATCTTCGATTTCTACAAGACCAAGGTGTACGGCCTTGACGGCCATCTCCTTGGAACGCTCAAGTCCCTCTCTTAGATCGGGTTTGGCTTGAATCTCTCCTTTGCGGCAGCAATCTCGGCGTTCACCGCGCTCTGCCAAGGCTTGAACTGCGCCATCGTCTTTGGATAGTCGCTATAGAGCTTGTTGAGCTTCTTCATCGTCTGGATCACATAGACCAGATTCTTGAATGCGCTCACGTTTGAAAGCCCGTGCAGCACCTTTGTGACTGCGCTCGCCATGCTGACCTCAGGCACAAGCCCGTAGCTGATCTGGATCGCCTCCTCCTTTGTGAGGAAGTGCGCCATCCCGTAGTTGATCAGATCGTTGTTTAGCGACTGCAGGTATATCCTGAAGACCTCAAGGCCCGCGGTCTTGTTTCCGTAGGACTCGTTGTACTTTAGGTTGTATTTCCACAGGAAGTTCATGTCCGTCTTGTTCTCCTGGACCGCCTCCGCGGCCATCTGTCCTGCAAGTACCCCGGATACCATCGCAGGGCCTATCCCTCCCGCGCTGATCGGGTTTGGCATCGCCATGCTGTCCCCTGCGCCTATGTAGTTGTTGTAGACAAGGCAGTCTAGCTGCCTTCTGACCGTCACCGACCAGTAGCCCTTCCCGTTCTTGTGCTCATCGTTTAGCTTTGTCTTCTTTACGATCGGGTTCCAGTCTATGTACTGATCTATTAGCGTGTGGAGCGTGTCCTTCTTGCCGAGCTTTTGGTTTCTTATGTCGATGCTGTGCTTCTCGACCCCAAGCCCTATGTTCACCTTGTTGCCCCTCTTCGGGAAGACCCATCCGTATCCCCCTGGAGCCAGCTGCTGGTTTAGGTGGATCAGGCAGTTCTTCGGGTCGTAGTAGTTTAGGTCCTCGCCTGACGGCTCGAAGTCCACTATGTACCTTCCCGTGGACTCGATGTCGTCAATGCTGACGTCCTTTTGGATGTACTCGTTTGCCGGAAGCCTTCTCCTCAGCATGCTTGCGACGCCCAGCGTGTCTATGACAATCTTCGCATTGACCTTGTACTGCTCCTTGTTGTGGTCGCGCCCGAACACCCCGACGACGTTGTTTCCGTCAAGGATCGGTCCCTCTACCTCGTGGCCATGGACGTACTCCGCCCCGAACTTGATCGCCATGTCCCTTAGCTTTGTGCCGAACTTCGGCCTGTCAAGCACGTATCCTTCCCCGTCGAATGCGATCTTGTTCTTGAAGTCCGGGCTGAGCGCATACACTCCGCCGACCTTGAGCTCAAGCTCAGGCTCCCCGAACGGGACCCCGAGCTCCTTGTGAACGTAATCGACGTGCGACTTTGCGACAGCGTCTCCGCAGACCCATCCCCAGTTGGTCTTCTTTCCGGCCTCTTCCGGCACGTTTCTGTCAAGCATCAGCACCTTTGCGCCGTTCTTTGCGGCCGCTGCCGCGGCAAGTGACCCTGCGATTCCTGCGCCTGCAACTATTACATCGTAAGAGCTCTCCATATCTTCACTTTCTAACTACCACAATAGGTATCACTCCGTCAGCGAACTCGAGCTTTGCCAGGTCCAGCGGGTTTGTCATGTTCTCGGGAACCTTCACCAGGGGCGGGGCACCGTATGCGAGCTGAAGCGCCCTTGCGCCGATTATTCTAGCGGTCTCAAATTTGTTGTATTCTATGATAGCACCTATTATAAGCAAGAATCCATCCCCATTGAAATATGCCCGTTTGGGGGGATGGCTGCATCTGTCTCTTTTCCACTTATAATATGGCAACAAAACATTTTTAAGCACAATTTAATGGGCAGATACCATCATTTTGGAAGCGAGCGCTGGTTTTGGCTAACGGCATAAAGTGAGCCTCCGAGAGCGTTTTTAAACATTGTCGTTGATATACTATTGGGAGTGGAGTGGCGCAGGGCCGGGAGATTAGCAGCATAAAGGAGATACTTGGGCCTACTGAAAGGATAAGCGCCCAGGCAACCCAGAGGCGCTGGGGCCCAGGAGGGGACCTTGTGACCCCAGTCACGCTGATTGCCACTGAAAATCGCCTTATTGTGATAAACCGCACCAAGATGGGGATGAAGATAGACTACGAGATAGTCCAGTACCCAAACATCGTGAGCGCAAAGCTGATCAACGGCTTCATCTCGTCCTCGATAATAATCCGCGTAAGGGGATACAAGATCAGCCCGACCGAGGAGATCAGCGGTTTTGTGACGAAGGAGGCAAAGCACCTAATAGACTTCATCAACAAGAAGATAGGGAGCGCGCCTGCCGCGGCGCCACAGGCACCCGCTTCGGCGGCCGGCACCGTCTCAAACTCAATAGGAATTGTCCCAAGGAGCGACCCGGACTTCATCTTCTGCCAGTCATGCGGGGGGAAGAACCTAAAAAACTCCAAGTTCTGCAGCTCGTGCGGAAAGTGGATAGAGATTGTCAAGTGACCTATCGGATCGGGTCGTAGCTGTCCTTGGACCTCTTAAAGAACTTGTAGCGGAACATGTTGCCCACATGGAAGGTGAAGTAGTGGCCTATGCCCCACGCCTTGACCCGCCTGACGCTCGCGTAGACGATCGCATCCTCAAGGAAATCTATCTTCCCCAGCTTCTTTACCCTAGTCGAGAGGTCCCAGTCCTCGTAGGTTATGAGGTTCTCGTTGAATCCGTTGATCGCATCGAAGCTCTTCTTGGTTATCGCAAAGTTGGATCCAACAATCGAGGGCATGCCGAGGGCTATGCTTAGCTTCACGAAGATCTCGGAGACGAAAAGGTAGCCCAGCTGCATTAGCAGATTGGTCTTCTCAAGCGGGAGGATCGGGCCTGTTGCCGCCACAACGCCATTGCCCAGCGCCTTTGAGTAGATCTTGAGCACGTCCCTTGTGGCCCGCGTGTCAGCGTCTATGAAAACTAGGATCTTGCCTTTTGCGATCCTTGCGCCAGCGTTCCTGCCGCTGCTGATCCCACGTTTTCGCTCAATCACGACCCTTGCGCCGTACTTCCTTGCAATCTCACGCGTCCTGTCCTTGCTTCCGGCATCCGAGACTATGACCTCAAAGTCCCTGAAGCTCTGGCCCCTCAGGCCCTCAAAAGCGTACCTGATGTACTTCTCCTCGTTTAGGGCTGGGATTACTACGCTTATCTTCGGCAAGTAGGCACCTTTATCGCTAAGACATTATAAACTCTAATTAAAAAGAATTGCGGTATCGATCGCAGGGGGATTCACTGGGCCACATAGCCATTGGGGTCGACCAGGACGATGCCGTCATCCCCCAGGCTGGACTCGCTTCCGAATCCGTCATCGCCAAAGCTGGTCTCGATGAAATACAGCGAGTACTTAGGCCTTAGCACGATGGCCTGCTTGCTCCCGTCGCCCAGGTACGTGAGCGTTATGGTGTCTGTCCCGTTTTGCGAAGATGACCTTGAGAGCGTAAATCCAGATAGAGCAGCCTGCGCCTGGGCCGAGAGCGTCGCCGAGGAGATCAGGTATGCAAATGGGGCATACTGCGTGCTCGCAAACAGGATTGCAGAGGAGTTGCTTGCCGAGCCGCCTGTAGAGTTGACGTACGCGCCGGACTTGGTGCCCTGCGTTCCCCCCAGGATAAAGAATGCTGCAAGGCCTATGACAGCTATCGCCAATGCAAAAGATATCGCTATTTTTGGTACCATAAAGCTCAACTGCTGATTGATATGTGACGCATTTGCCGCAAAAGCGGAAGTGCAGGGGAAGAGATTTGAACTCTTGCATCCACTAAAGGAAACGGGTCCTAAGCCCGTCGCATTTGGCCAGGCTCTGCCACCCCTGCTTGCAAGATTGATATCTGCTGTTTGTCTATAAATACTTTTAGAAACGGCTAAATGATTTTTATGTCTTGGTCTTCCATCGCCTTGAATTTGAGATCGCGGGTCAAGAGCGTTTCGTGCCTTACTCTGGCGATTCCTGCTATCAGGATATCGTTCTCGTTCACCATTTTTCCTCTCGCCTGCAGCAATTTGAATATTTTGGCGGATTCGCGCGCAGCATCTTTTGTGAAATCATACACTGTGAAACTGCGCAACGCCCTTTGGGCGTCTTCGACCTTCAATTCGCCGCCGTGTTTGAGCAACTCATACTCCGTTATGGCGGTGGTTGAAAGATTTTCCTTTCCTTTGTAGCCCATGACTAGCGCTATAACCTTTTCGTCGCCGGACAGATAGTCGATTATTATGTTCGTGTCGAGACAGACCAACTGCTCACCAATCATTGAATTTCCTTCCGTAATTCTGTTCCCTCTCGGCCAGTATCCTCTTGCTCAGGGAGTCCAATTTCTTCTTGTCCTTCTTTAGCGCCCCTGCCATCCTGAAGAAATCCTCGTTCTTGCTCTTAAACATATTTTTTATCACTTCGGAGAAGCTTTTCTCGCCTTTGGTCTTTAAAAGCATTTGATACACTTCGTCTGAAATGGAGATTTGTTTAGCCATTTTCTTACCATGTATACATATGTATATACAGGTATAAAAGACTTTCGAAAATTTTAGGTTTTAAATAGTTTGATGGGATTCTATCAATATATTTATACTTTGATTTCGTTATTATTGAGTGGTTGTTTGATAAGCGCAAGGTACGTCAGGGACAATCTTGACGCCATAAAGGCATCGATGAAGAAGAGGCAGTGGGAGTTCGACATCGACAGGATACTGATCCTAGACGAGCGCTGGCGCGCGCTCAAGACGGAGACGCAGGCGCTGCAGGAAAAGAGGAACAAGTCGAGCCTTGCGATCTCCGAGCTCAAGAAGAAAAAGAATGAGGAGGAGGCCGAGGAGGTAAGGAAGACGCTGGTTGAGGTAAAGGCAAAGATAGAGGAGAACGAGAAGGCGCTTGCCGACCACGAGAGGCAGATAAACGACCTGCTCTGGAACATGCCCAACATCCTCCACAGCTCTGTTCCTTACGGCAAGGACGAGAGCGAAAACGTCGTGGTAAGAAAGTTCATGGAGCCAAAGCAGGGAAAGGCCAAGGGGCACGAGGAGATACTGACAAACCTGGGCCTTCTCGACATCGAGAGGGCCGCAAAGACCGCAGGAGCAAGGTTCTACTACCTTAAGGGGGACCTTGTGCTGCTCGACTATTCATTGATGAGATATGCGCTTGATCTGCTGGGCAAGAAGGGATATGTACCTGTTGAACCGCCTTACATGCTCAGACAAAAATTGTACAAAGGGGTAACGGCACTAGGTGATTTTGACGAGGTGCTCTACAAAATTGGAGGTGGGGAGGAGAATGACGACCTAAGGCTTATTGCTACATCGGAACATTCGATTGCCGCAATGTTTAGCGACGAAATACTGGACAAATCAAAGCTGCCCCTCAAGTACGCTGGAATAAGCCCGGCATTTAGGATGGAAGTCGGGACTCACGGAAAGGACACGAAGGGAATCTTCAGGGTCCACCAGTTCAACAAGATTGAGCAGTTCGCATTCACAAGGCCAGAGGACTCTTGGGCCATTCTTGACGAAGCGGTTGCAAACCACGAGCAGATATTCAAAGAGCTAAAGATCCCATATAGGATCATGAACATGTGCACGGGGGACTTGGGAATAGTCGCCGCAAAGAAGTACGACCTCGAGGCTTACATGCCAAGCCAGGACAAGTACCGGGAGATGGGCTCGTGCTCAAACTGCACAGACTGGCAGTCGATGAGGCTAAACATCAGATTCGAGGACGCAGAGGAGAGAAAGTATGTCCATACAATCAACGCCACGGCTATTGCGACCAGCAGGACAATGGTAGCAATAATAGAAAACTATGTTAATGACGACGGGACGATAACGGTTCCGGATGTTCTTGTTCCCTACATGGGCAAGAGAAAGATAGGCTAAGCTAAAATTAAATAATCCCAAATAGGAAATTGCTCATGCAGTCTGCTTAATTTTCACTTTTCCAACAGAGTCTATCGATTCCTTTAGGAGGGAATCGAAGAACTTGACAAGGAGCATTACCTCTTTGTTTTCCTGGTTGAGCCTGAAGAGGTCCTGCTTTCCTATGCGCCTCGTTTTTACTATCAACTTGTTCCCGAGCAATTCGGACCAGATGCTATTAAGGGTATTGTAGGAGACGACCGAATTTTCTGCGATTTCCTTCTTCGAATAATCAAACTCCCTCGCGGTCAGCAGAAAATCCAGAACCTTCACCGTAGGCGAAGTGCCGAAGAGCCTCATGAATATGGTTTCCTCACTCATTTTTTCACTTTTTTCGCTACATTTAATTATTTAGCGGTTGGGATTATTGATTATAGAGTGAAGCAAATATAAAAACTTTGCTCTTAAACACTTAAAATGTGAAATAATGAAACTTTCAATAGATAACCAAAATCAGATAGAGATATTTATATTGAAGAAGTTAGTGAATCATAATGGGTCAAAAGGGGGATATTGCTTTCGCACCCGACCTCTTACGGTTTGCAGATATCCTTAAATCCAAATAACGCCAAAGAGATTAAAGAAATTTTGAAGCTCTGACGGTCCCTTGCATAAAACAAGAGAAAAATCGGATGATAACGATATAATCATAAGTTTTTATTCCAAATGTTATTTAGTGAGTTTTTGGCTAAGGTCATAGAAGTCTGGAAGGAAAAGGATTGTTACATGGCTAGAATACCTTTCCTTCATGTAAATACACATGCAAAAAGTATGAAGGAACTCAGGAAAAATCTTGTAGAGGCGATTGAGGTTGCTGTGGGTGGCTTCATTGAACTTGAAAAAATAAAAGACATCAGAAATAGATTGAATAGCCGAAATAAACACGCATAAATGTTGATTAAAAATGAAGAACGAATACAGCTTAATGAAGGAGATGAAGAGGCTTAGGACAGTGAGAGGCTCGGGAACAGAGCTCATCAGCGTCTACATCCCCTCAGGCGCGCAGCTCTTCGATACCGTCGGCAAGCTCAAGGAGGAGCTCAACCAGTCAGGCAACATAAAGTCAAGCCAGACAAAGAAGAACGTGCAGGCCGCGATAGAAAAGATCCTCCAGTACCTGAGGCTCTACAAGAAGACACCACCTAATGGGATTGCGATTTTCTGCGGAAACATCTCCAAGATTCCGGGAAGAGAGCAGATAGAGCTCTTCTCGATTGAGCCCCCTCTTCCGCTCAAGGTCAGCCTCTATCGATGCGACTCGGACTTCATGCTTGAGCCAATAGAGGAGATGATCAATGCAAAGGACATGTACGCGCTGGTCGTCATGGACGGAAGGGAGGCCACGGTTGCCACCCTGAAGGGCCCGCAGATAAGGGTTGTTAGAAAGCTGACCTCAATGGCGCATGCCAAGGTCAGAAAGGGAGGGCAGTCCGCAGGCAGGTTCGAGAGGCTAAGGGAGGAGGGGATAGAGGACTTCAACAGGAGGATAAACAGCACCCTAAACGACCTCTTCGCACAGAGCAACTTCAAGATAAAGGGGGTCATTGTCGGAGGGCCAGGGCCTGCCAAGGAGGGCTTCATCAAGTCAGACACCAGAAACTACCAGATAAAGATACTCGGGACGTTCAACACAGGCTACACCGACGAGTACGGGCTCCACGAGCTTGTGGAGTCGGCAAAGGACCTTCTGCAGGAGCAGGAGGCATCGCAGGAGAGGACGATAATAGAGAGGTTCATGCACGAGATAGCAAGGGAGGGCCAGGCGCTTGCTGTGAGCGGCTATAGGAAGACCAGGGAGGTGGTGGAGAGCAAGAAGGCAAGCATGGTGATAATGAACAAGGACCTCGACCTCTACGAGGAGTTCAGAAAGAACGGCAACGAGCAGACGATAGAGGTTGTCTACAAGATCGACAGGAGCGGGCTTAGGCCGCCGCTGTTTGCGGAGGACATAACAATCGGCGCAAAGAACCCCGCAATAGAGGAGATAGTTAGCAAGATAAACGAGAATGCGATCTCAAAGGACCCGCTGCCCGCAGAGGAGTCGGGAAAGCTCTACAAGAGGCTGAGCGAGCTCTGCCCGATAATGGTCGAGCAGCGCGATGCAATCGAGGAGATAATCAAGATGGCGGATGAGAACGGGGTCGAGATACAGTTCGTCTCGAGCGAGAGCTCCTTTGGGAAGCAGTTTCTGATGGGATTCCAGGGAGTAGGGGCGCTATTGAGGTACAAGTAGGCTGCGCTTCTTTGCCCGCTCCACAGTCCCCTTGACCTTAAGATAGAGCTTTGCATCCTTAGACGCACTAAGCATGACTGAATTTATCAGCATCACATACTGCTTTGACCATATCTCGTTTGG
>JAGWHA010000015.1 GCA_028867095.1 Microcaldota archaeon
TCGACGCGCTGATCGTCTCGATTAGAAGGGACGAGCACGGAATCCGCGCAAAGGAGAGGTACTTCTCGCCGAGAAACGAGAAGTTCAAGTGGAACTACAAGGACCAGCCCGCTGAGCTCTGGGATGATTACTCCTCAAAGCTCGACAACAAGGGGCACGTTAGGATACACCCGCTGCTCGACTTCAACGAGATCGACATCTGGAACCTGACGCTGAAGAACAAGATACCGATCAACCCGCTCTACTTTGCAAGGGACGGCTACCGCTACAGGAGCCTTGGATGCACGCACTGCACAGTCCCGCTCAAGTCGAACGTGAATAATGTAAAGAGTATAATAAAAGAACTTGAAACTACTACTGTTGAGGAGCGAAGTGGGCGTGAACAGGACAAGGAGAAAGCGTATGTCATGGAGAAACTGAGGGCTCTTGGATACATGTGATTGCATGCTCGTAAAAAACATAACCCTTCTGGGGCACAAGGACCACGGAAAGTCAACGCTTATCGGCAACCTGCTGATCCAGACGAAATCGGTTACTGAGGCGAGGATAAACGAGGCCAAGAAGACAAGCAAGAAGCTCGGGAGGCAGTTCGAACCTGGCTACATACTAGACAGCTTCTCTGAGGAGCGTGAGCAGGAGATGACAATCGACACCACAAGGGCGGAGATGGTGCATAAGGATTTGGCGTTCGCGTTCATAGACGTCCCGGGACATGAGGAATTGATAAAGAACATGATAAGCGGAGCCTCGTACGCCGAGATAGCGCTTCTCTTGGTCTCCGCAAAGGCGGACGAGGGGATACGCGACCAGACAAAGAGGCACATCTTCATCGCAAGGATGCTCGGGATCAAGAAGCTAATCGTTGCGGTAAATAAGATGGATATGGTGGGATACGACCAGAAAAGATTTGATATGATAAAGGAGGAGCTCAATGGATTCATACACCGGATAGGGTTCGGAGGGAACGAGGTCTACTTTGTGCCAATCTCTGCATACAAGGCGGAGAACCTGCTGAAGAGAAGCGCAAACATGAAGTGGTACAAAGGAAAAACGCTGATAGATCTGCTCTACCTCAACGCGAAGATAGAGGACAAGGAGAAGGAAAATTCGCCGCTTAGGATAACCGTGCAGGGTGCGATAGAGGCGGAGAAGGAGACGATAGTCGGCAAGGTTGTAAGCGGAAGGGTCTCAGTTGGCGATGAGATAAGCGTCTTGCCGTTTGGCAAGCACGCAAAGGTTACCGCGATAACAGTCAAGGGGAAGCGCGCAAGGACGGCTCTTGTTAACGATGATATCGCGATGACTTTTGACAAGAGGATAGGCGGAAACGTTAGAGGCGCGGTTATCGCAAACAAAAACGAGAAGCCAAGGCTCACCGACACGATAGAGGGACTGATATTCGTGACCGGCCCGATAAAGAAAAACCTCTCGATAAAGATAAACAGCAACGATGTGATGTGCAAGAGACTCGACATCCTGAAGTATCTGGACACCACGACCGGAATGGAAAGCGGGGAGGATAAGGCCAAGGAGCTTGAAGCGATAAGGGCAAAACTTGTGCTGGGCGGCAAGATGCCAGTCGAGGACTTTGACTCGGTAAAGGAGCTCGGGAGGTTTGTTCTGTATAGCGACAGGAAGTTTGCGGGCATTGGGATAATAGGATAGTTATTTAGAGTTCCTAACCGATAAAATTTCTGCGGGTGTTCATATAAAGAAATACAACATTGTTCTGATTGTCCTGGATACCGCAAGGTCGCAGACATTCGCGCATCTGATGAGGTCCGGATCGATTCAGCTCAAAAAGTTCAGGGACGCAATTTACATCAAGGAGTGCATTGCGCCCTCTTCGTGGACCCTTCCATCGCACGCCTCGCTATTCACAGGGATGTACCCAAGCGAGCACGGCTCTCACGAGACAAAGAGCGTGAAGTCCCTTGACATCGGAAAAATAAAGCTCAGGCACAAGACGATTGTCAGCGACCTGAAGAAAATCGGGTACAAGACTTACGGAATCTCCGCAAACCCGTACATTCACCCGATATACGGGTTCGATGAGTTCGACTACTTCAGGGAGGAATCATACTTCACGGATATGCACGGCAGTGTCCTTGAGATCTCCGGAAAGCTCAAGCCCCTGGTCGCAAGGTACAGGAACATGGTGGTGGACGACACGGATACCAACATGGGGAAGGTGCTCAAGCTTGCAAAGGTGATAGGCAAGGAGGACATCGGACTTCTGCTCAACATGATTGCAAGCGGGGTGGTGCTGACTCCGATTGCGGCGCTCAAGAAGATCAACGCGAAATACATAGATGGATGGCCGGTTGAGAAGGGAGGAAAAAGCATAGTCAAGAACATCAAGTTGCTGAGGCTTAGAAAGCCGTTCTTCCTCTTTGTGAACTTGATGGAGGCCCACGACCCGTACATCGGCAAGAAGGGGCTTGATTTCAACTGGTCGACGCCTTTCATGAAGAAAATGGTCAGCGCACAGCTCATAGAGAAATGGAAGAAAATCTACGAGGTTGGGATGAGAAAGGCTGCGGATTACTCCTACCAGATAATCAAGGAAGTCCTTGACCGTTCTGGGGACGAGACGATAGTCGTTGTCACATCGGACCACGGGCAGGCGTTCAACGAGCACGGATTCATTGGGCACGGAACGGTGCTCTACGATGAGGTGGTCAAGGTCCCGATGATGCTTATTTTGCCAAAGGGAATGCCAAGAAAGCTTGGGAAGGGAGAGGTCTCGCTGACAAACGTGAGAAGATTCCTGCTCTCTGCGATAGGCGGGGAGGCGGATCCGCTTGCAAAGCTCTACAGCCAAAAGGCCTATGCCGAAAGCTTCGGAATACCTTCAAATGTGAGGCAGGCGAAGGGAATCGACATGAAGAAGCTGGAGAGCTTTGAGAAGTACGCAAGGCGCACTTTCGGAAAGTGACTCATCTTGCCGTCTGATTTGCGGAGTTGCTCGGGACGTAGAATAGCTGGGCGCTAAATGCCTGCGCAGCCGCGGCAAGCGAGGGTGAATAGCTCCCACTTATCTGCGGATATAGGACAAGCCTCCAGTAGGGGCAATATGCGAGCGGGTTCGGGGTGAAGGGCACGCCGAATACCTCCTGGTACTTCGGGACCACCACGTACGAGCCTGATGGTATGTCGGTGCAGTTGTGGATCTGGTCATAGACGTAGAAGCGCTGCATGTTGTTGTAGCCCATGTACTCGATAAGGTTGGCAAATCCGCTTAGAAGGTACACCCTGGTGGTGCTTGGCAGCGCGTTTAGGTAGTTTGCGACAGCCTGCTGGTCGTATGTCTGGTAGTAGACGATATTGTGCCAGAGGAGATTTATCGGGACCGCAGTGAGTATCAGGAAGACCGCTGCAACAGACGATAGGGGAACCGTGATGCCCCTCGCCCAGCCCTTTGCGCTCTGCGCGAACCTCACAAGCGCAATCGAGATTATCAGCATTAGCGGTATGCTTACCGTGGTGAGGTACCTCTCAAGCCTGTGGGAGAGTATGTACTTGAACGGGATCAGGCTGAGGTATATCGGCCCGAACTCCAAATACAAAAACGCGAGCGCAAACCAGAGAAGGGGCAAATACGCCCTTCTCTCCCTGGCAAGAATTAGATAGAGCGCTGCTGCGACAAACGCGTAGAAGTAAAACCCCACGTAGTTGCTGCTGACGGCGTAGAAGCCCTGGAAGAGGGTGATGGGGTTGAGGGCGCCGTTTGCAAGCGAATTGGAGATTGACTGCAGGACGCCGTATGGGAACATCACCTGGAAATAGTAATGCGGGTCCTGGTTGATCAGTATCCCCTCGGCAGGGGTTCCCGCAGTGCTGTATGCCGAATCAGTGACGGTGAATGTGATGAACGGATTTCCGGAATTTGCCAGGTTGAATAGCGCGAGGAGGGCTCCAGCAGCGATTATCCCGTAAAGAAGGTGGATTGTCGTCCCATCCACCCTGAATTTCTTCCTGACAAATTCGGCAGCCAGGTAGACGAGGACGACCCCAAAAATTATCGCGCTAAGCGGGGTGGTGAGCACGGATGCGACAAGCAGCGCGCCTGCCGCAAAATACCACTTGCCAGAATTCCTCCGCATGGCAAGTATTAGCGCAAGCATCGTGAGCCCGGTGAGGAACGCCTCCGGAACGTTTGGTGTGGGCGTTTCGGAGAGCACGACAAACAGCGGGAAGAATGCCATCAGCAGTGCAGCTAGGAGCCCCGCATACCTGCTGTAGATCTCCTTGCCGAGGTAAAACGCGACCAGGATCGAGCCGATGAAGGAGGTGATTGCCCAGGCTGCGCTGGTGAGGTTGTTCACCCCGAAGAGGTAGAAGAAGGCGATAGGGTAGATGTTTAGTATCCTCACGCTGAACACCTGCGCATTCTCCATGAATCCCCCGTGCAGCACGGAATTGGCGAGCCCCAGATAGACCGTGTCGTCCCCGAAATACGATGGCCCGATCACAAACGCAATCTCATAGAGCGCAACAAAAGCCACGATCAGGACAAGCAGGGCATGGACAATCCTCTCGTCGCCCCCTTTCTTCTCTCCCCTGCGAATGCTATGCCTCAAACAACCCACTCTTCGCTTTCTATAGCCTATCTGATTTAAATTTAGTGGTTATAAATATAATGCGCATACATCTTATGCCAGTGGATTGGACTCTCGGGAGATTTTTTGATGGAGAAAAACGTAAGCCTATTTGACAGGACGGTCTCCAGGATCGTACTTTGGGGGAAGTGGGCGGTTAAGGGGATAAACTATTCGCTGATAATGTACCCGGTAATAAGGAACTGGTACTCATTCGTCCTCTACAGGGCGGCATTTGTCGGGGAGCCGAAGGTGGAGTTTCGAAAAAAGCTCAAGCTGCCTTTTGTGTTTCGCCTGCTCACCGGAAAATTCGAGTACAGCAGGAAGATGATCGAGGGGCACTACATACTCTTTAGGTATGGGGGGAGGGACGTGAAGCTCTTCTACGACACGGACAGGCAGCTGATCAATACCCTTGAGCTGATAAAGGACCAATTCATAGGCGAGGAGTATGGGATGCTCGATTTCGTGGGGCGGCAGGTGGTCGACATCGGGGCGAACATAGGAGACACGGCGGTATACTTTGCGCTAAACGGGGCAAGGCACGTCTACTCGATTGAGCCGTACCCGTATTCCTTTGGGATAGCCACAAAGAACATACGCACAAACGGGCTGTCCGAGAAGGTGACGCTGCTAAACCAGTGCTGCGGGGCAAGGAGCGGGTCGGTGCTGGTGGACGAGAAGTTCCAAAACGACGAGAGAAGCCCGATGGTCAGCTTCAAGAGCGGGAAAAGGATACCGGTTGTCACTTTGGGGCAGATAGTGAAGAGATACAGGCTCAGAGAAGCGGTGCTGAAAATCGACTGCGAGGGGGACGAATACGGACTGATTCTCGGGGCAAGCAGGGAGACCCTGAGGAAATTCGAGCAGATAGTGATAGAGTACCACTACGGATTTAGGAACCTTGAGAAAAAGCTCAGGCAGGCGGGATTCAAGGTGAGATGCGACCTTCCCTCCTACGGAAAGAACCCGACTCCAGGCATGCCTGGCATGTACTACGGATTGATCTTCGCCCAGTTGGAGAAGTAGGGACGAAATCGGACATTTTTTATAGTTTGATAGCCCTTATACACTGCGAGGGGGGTAAAATTGGATAACGGTGAGCGCAACTTCTTCACCGACGTCGCGCAGAACTACGACAAGCTCAGCAAGTCCCTAACCGCAGGTCTAGACAACCTCTGGAGGAGGCAGGCTGTGGATCTTGCCGGAGGCATCCGCGGGGCAAGGGTGCTTGACGTGGGTACCGGGACCGGAAACATCGCGATAATGCTCGCAAGGCGGTACCCCGACTACAAGATAACCGGGATTGACTACAACAAGGAGATGCTCGCCATAGCGATGAAGAAGAGCAGGGGCTTAAGGAACGTGAAGTACGTAAACGGCGATGTGGAGTCGCTTGCGATGAAGGGCAACTCCTTTGACATAGTGATCTCGGCATTCTCGCTTGGGATCTTCGACGATCTGCCAAGGGCGATCGAGGAGATGAGAAGGGTGCTAAAGCCAGGAGGCAGGCTGATACTTCTCGACATAAGCAAGGGTCGAAACAGGCTCTTTACCGCTTTTTTGGGTGTCTACCAGCTCTTTAGCCTTGCCCCGACCTTCAGCGGGGACATTAGGCGCGAGGTGAACATGTACATCCACAACAAGAAGATCAAGATAGACAAGCGGATGCTGATCGAGATCCTTGCAGAGAAGGGATTCAAGGATATCTCCGCCCGAGACCTGAGCTTCAAGACGGTCTTTACCATAATGTGCGTGAAATAGGCATGCAGGGCAACTTTTCCGAAACGGTGATGAAGCGCCTGATCAAGAGATACGACGACCAAAAGGACACGATGCTCCGCTTCTCCGGGCCCACGCAGCTGCTTGTCGCAACCATGCTCTCCCCGCAGTGCACCGACAAGCAGGTAAACGGCGTCACAAAGGGGCTTTTTGAGAAGTACAAAACTTTCAGGGACTATGCAGACGCAGACATAAAGGAACTCAGCGCGGATTTGGGCGGGATAAACTTCTACAAGACAAAGGCCAGGCACATAAAGGAATCGGCGAATATCATAATGGGGCAGTTCAACGGAAAGGTGCCGAGAACCATAGGTGAATTGATGATACTTCCGGGCGTCGGAAGGAAGGTTGCGAATGTGGTCTTGACCAACGGATTCGGGATAGCTGAGGGAATCGCGATAGACACCCACTGCATAACTGTTGCAAACAGGCTGAGGCTTGCGCGCACAAGGAGGCCGGAGCTGATTGAGAAGGACCTGATGAGAAGGATACCGAAAAAGTACTGGCTCTACGTCTCCAACCTCTTCATCACTTTGGGGAGGGACACCTGCAAGGCAAACAGAAAGGAGTGCGGCAGGTGCGTTCTTTGGGACATCTGCCCCTCAAGCAACGCGCGGCAAAAGCAGAAGGCTTAAATAAAAATAATCCTACTCAAATAGGGAAGCGGTTATTTCTTTGGTGGAAAAATGAATTCAAAAATTATAATTGGGGCGGCCATAGCGGTAATTATAGTTGTTGCTGGAATCGCGCTCGCGTCAACGCAGGGCGCTGCGCCGCAGGCAGGCAGCAGCACAGTACAGTCGACAACCGCATTGCAGACAACGACGGCCACCCAGACAAACGCCACGACGCGGTCAACTACTGCCGCCCCCGTGAATAGGACGCTATTCTCAAGTACGCAGTACGCAGCATTTTCTTACCAGATATTCCCGGCGGTTGGCCTCTCGCAGAGCGGAAAGATCGCCACATCGGACGTCATGGTCTCGAGCTCGTCCATGCCAAACCAATCGACGCTTGTCTACATGAATTTCACAGGCTCAAACACAAGCTACAGCGCACTGGTGGGAGCTGGAGACACGCTCTATTTCATAGACCAGAACCTAGGCGACGACAGCCAGGTCCATGATGCAAACAGCGGAGAGGACGGCTATGCGCTTGTCGATTCCCAGGGATACGTGATATCCATCAACTATCCTCTTTCCGCAACATGAAAATACTTGGCCAGCACATAGGTGCGATGTATCTGTGGGCGATAGCAATACTGATAGCCCTTGCGGCATTCTCAAGCTATGCGCTGGGGGTGTTTCCAATCCCCCTGATCCTCGCAGTCATCATCTGCTCGGTTGTCGAGGTTCTTGTTTACAAAGTGCACAGAAAGCACGCAATCAGGATTCCCTACTCAGGCATAATAACGGGGCTGATAATAGGCTCTGTGGCACCATATAACGCGCCGCTGATTGCAGTGCTTGTCGCCTCGGTTGTTGCGGTGCTCACAAAGGTCTTTGTAAAGACAAAGCACGGCAACATATTCAACCCGGCGGTGATAGGGCTGCTTGTCGGTCTTGCGGTCTTCTCGCTGGGAGACGCCTGGTGGACTGCAAGCAGCTATGGGGTACTTGGGATAGCAGTTCCACTCTCTCTTCTATTCGTCATAGCCGCATACCTTGCGAAACGGCTGATTGCAGCAGCTGCCTTTGTGGCAGCGATTGTGGTCATCAGCATGGCGACCAGCAACTCTGCGATAAGCCTGCTGACGGTAGAATCTGCGGTTTTAAATGTCAACTACTTCTTTGCGCTGCTCATGCTTGCTGACCCAAAGACCTCCCCGCACAAAAACTCCGCCCAGATAATTTATGGGGCGGGAATAGCACTCGTTTCCTCGCTGCTCCTGATCACCGGAATCGCCTATGGCCTGCTCATCGCACTGCTAGTGGGCAATCTTGGATATCTTTTGTACAGGAAATTTGGCTGAACGTACGGATAATGAGCAAAGCTTAAGAAAAGGACAAACAAAGTCTCTATGGTATTTATGGAAAGGCAGTTTAAGACACAGACAGCAGATCTGAAATTGGACAAATTCAGGCAGGCGCAGTACGATCTGGGAAACCCAAAGATAGTCAACGGGCTCATTGGGGGAAGGCAAATAGACACCGACCATGTTTATTTCTTCGGCTCAAAAGCCCCAAATATTCCAGACAAACTTAGAAAAAGATACTTGGAGGACGAGAAGATGTTCTTTTCCGCACTGCATTTGGGCAAGATCGCAGATGCGATGGAGAACGGCCAAAATATTGACGGTTCGTATTACGGGGCAACTATAAGAGAGTCGGGTTTTGAGCACACAGCCTCACTCTCCGCACAAAATGCGTTGTACAGGGAAGCAGGGAAACTGCTAAGATACCTTATTGACGGCGGAAAGACCAATTTAAATTCCACCATGGGCGAGCTTGGCAGGGCAGTGAGATATTGCGATCTTGGAGGGGATGATCGGGCTGCAGGGACATGGCTCAAATTGGCGATAAAGAGAACGAACGGGATATTGGACGAAGAAGACAGGATAATCTCAAAAGCCGGCAGGCGAAGCTAGTACGTCTAAGCTGTGGGGATTCTTTATTTTGGGGCTAAAACGGGGTTGACGATCGGCTTAAATACCTTGTTTTCTTATACTAATTGTCAATCTGATTTTTAGTATGCAAATACTGTGAAATCAGGACAAAATGACTGATTTCTATGGACAAGGAAACCAAATCCATTAGCGAAGTTCAAGAAGCCGAAGAGAGCGCCACGAAGGCAATCGAGAAGTCTCTTTCTAAGAAGCAGGCCCAGATCGAGGAGGCTAGCATAAAGGCGAGGCAGATTGTTGCCGATGCGGAGCAAAAGGCAAAGGATGAGATGGCGCAGGCACTCTCGTCTGTGCAAAAGGAGATTGATGCCACAAGGGGACAGGAATCGAAGGTTACCCAGAAGCTTGTTGAGGGAGTGAGGAAGCGGAAGCTCTCCCAGGCCAAGGTCGCACAGATCGCAGAGCAGGTTGCCAAGGAAATCGCCGGTGAATAAGTTGCTTAGCACAGAGCCGATGCAGAAGCTTAGAATGCTATTTTTAGAGAGCGAGCGCGAGAGGGTGGTCGCATACCTCCACAAGCTTGGGCTAGTAGACCTGAGAAGAAGCAAGCTGGAGCTCGGCGAGGTGCAGTCCGCCACGCTTCCGGAGATCTCAAACGCACTCATACACGTAAGCGGGGCGCTTGGGCTCCTAAAACCGACAAATGCAAAGAGCGCAAAGCACATTGCGCTGGGCTCGCTTATATCGAAGGTCAAGGGGGCAAAGTGCATAGACGAGATCTACGAGCTTGGCGACAAGAGAAGGGAGATCACGGATGACATCGTCAACCTAAACTACGGGGAGAGGATAGGAAGCTACTTCCTGGGAGTTGAGATAAACTTCGGAAAGCTGCAGAGCGCACGGCTCTCGTTTAGAAGCTTCATAACAGACAGCAAGAGCGCCCAGAGGATAGAGGAGCTGATTGCAGGGGAAAAGATAAGCAGCAGCGTCATCACAAGGCAGATTGCAAGGAAGAAGGATAGCGTCGTCTTCATCGCATACCAAAAGGAGGCGAACCTAGACGACATACTAAAGAACTTCAAGCTTGAGGAGATAGACCTCAAGTCGAAGTATTTGACTGGGACTCCTGAAGAGGTCTTGTCGTCGGTAAAGAGAGTAAGGGCGTCTTATGATCACCAGATAAAGGAGATCGAGAAGAAACTCGGCGAACTATCTTCCAAGCACTACTCGGAGCTTGCCAACTACAAGGAGATGCTAGACATAGAGTCCCAGAGGGCAAACGCATCCGCAAACTTCAAGAAAACGGAGAAGGTATTTGTGGTTGAGGGGTGGATAGCCGCAAAGAAATACGAAGAGTTCGCTGAAGCGCTCAAGAAGTTCACAAAGAACAGATTCGAGATAGAAAAACTGCAGCCAGACGAGCTTGCACCAACACTTGTCAACAGGCCAGGCTTCCTAAAGCCCTTTGACTTCCTGATGGAGTTCTACTCAGTCCCCAGGAGCGATGAGATAGATCCGACATGGATATTCATAATCACCTTCCCCATCTTCTACGGGCTGATGATCAGCGACGTTGGGTACGGGGTCGCCTCGTTCCTGCTCGGAACGCTGATAGTGAAGAAAACAAAGCCGGACGGCCTGCTCCACAACGTGGGAAGGGTCTGGCAGCTCTGCGCCTTCTCTGCGATGGCCTTCGGGTTCCTCACTAACCAGTACTTTGGGTTCCAGCTTAACCACTACTTCACGAACTTCGTGGGGTTCGACTGGATAAAGGACGCGACCTCGATCTTGCTGCTCACAATAGTCTTTGGGCTCGTTCAGGTAATACTTGGATTCATATTCAGCTTCATAAACCACTGGAAGCATCACCATGTCAAGCACGCAATGAGCAAGCTCACCTCGATAATAACCATACTGCTTGGGGTTGTCGCGGTGTACGGGTTCTTCAGCGGAGCAAGCTACGTTGAGGCCTTCGGAATACTTACCGCCATCTTCCTTGTAATAACCGCGGTGATCAGCGGTATTGAGGCAAGCGAGATAACAAACCTGATGACCCACCCTCTCAGCTATGCGAGGATCCTGGGCTTTGGGATGGCGAGCGTGATAATCGCAATGCTCATCGACAACGCCTTCACGCCCAGCTTCAAGGGGGGAGTGCTTGGGTTTATAATCTTGCTAGTCATATTTGTACTGCTACACTTTGTGAACATGGTTCTGGGGATGTTTGAGGGGCTCATCCAAGGGGTAAGGCTCAACTTCGTTGAGTTCTTCTCAAAGTTCTACACCGGAGGGGGAATAAAGTTCAGGCCATTCTCATACAGGAGGGAAAGCACGCAGGAAGGCGAAGACGTTTAAGTGAATTATATGGTATTACCAATAGACACAGGAGCTGCAATCGCAGCAATCGGAGCTGGAGTAGCTATCGCAGGAGGAGCAATAGGAACGGGAGTCGCGCAGTCGGCAATAGGTGCGGCAGGACTCGGATTGATCGCTGAGAAGCCGGAGGAACTCGGAAGGGTGCTTCTTTTCATGGTCATCCCTGAGACGCTGCTCATATTCGGCTTCGTGATCGCGATCTTGATAATGCTCTACGCAGGCATTGTATAAAGGGTTACACATGTCATTGCACGAGATAAAGGAGCAGATAGCAAAGGAGTCGCACAAGAAGGCGCAGTCCATCGAGGATGACGCGAAGAGCGAGGGCTCAAAGGTGCTTGCCGAGGCCAGGTCCAAGGCAAGCATCATCCTTGAGCAGTCAAGGAAGGAGATTGCGGCTAGGGTCGAGGCGATCCGAAGGGAGCACAAGGCGGGCATCGAGATCGAGAGGCACAACTCGATCCTTCTCGCAAAGGAGCACGTGGTCGACTCGCAGATGGGCCACATCAAGAGCGCCATCCAGGCAAGGATCATGAAGGGCAACTACGAGAAGATGGTCAGGCAGGTGGTCGCAAACGCAAAGGAGCTAATACAGGGCGAGCTTGTGATCAAGGCGGACAAGGAGGGCCAGGCAATCCTGAAGAAGATGGGCTACAAGGCTGAACTCGGATCGAAGGGAGTCGTCATCCAAAACAGGGACGGAACAATAAAGATAGACGCAAGCCTTGAGAGCACAATAAACAACCACATCGAGATGATAAGAAGCAGGATCTCGGAGAGCCTCTTCATCGAGGATAAAAAGCCTGCGGCAAAGGCCTCAAAGAAAGTGAAGGCCAAGGCGAAGAGGGCTCCAAAGCCAAAGAAGGTTGCAAAGAAATCGAGGAAGACAAAGAGGAAGTGATAAAATGCCAGTAGCGGGATATGAGGCGGCAAGCTTATACGGGTATTCCACCGCACGCGTCAAGGCGATGGAATCGAAGATGATAAGAAAGGAGGTTATGCAGAGCATAATCAACGCCAAGGACATCCCAAACATGCTCTCGATTCTGGTCCAGACGGACTACAAGAGGAACCTAGAGGAGTACGGGGGGGTCAACATAAAGTCGGACATGATTGACTTTGCGCTCTCAAAGAACCTCGGAAACAACGTCGACAAGCTGATAACAATTGCACCAATAGTCAATCGTGGAATCGTCCGCGCAATCGCGGGAAAGTGGGACATGTACAACATAAAGCTCGCAATAGAGGCAAAGGAGAAGGGGGCAAGCTTTGCAGACATCTCAAAGTACGTGATCGACTACGGCACATACAACTCCACAACCCTCAAGGAGCTGATGAACGAGCCCAACATCGAGAGCATGATAAACAGGGCGATGATAAACTCGCCTTACAGAAAGACGCTCGCCGCAGCGCTTGAGACGTATCGAAAGGAGAAGAGCGCACTTAGCGCAGCAATAACGATTGACAAGCTCTACTACGAGCAGATGGGCTCGATAATAATTCGGCTCATCGACATGCACCACGAATCCGCGCAGGTGATAAAGGCGGACATGGACATGAGAAACCTTCTCATGCTGATCCGTGCAAAGAGGCACGAGATGAAGTTCGCGGACTTTGGCGGCACGCTGATCGAGAAGGGATCAATCAAGGTGAACCAGCTAAGGGAGCTCTACGAGGGGGCAAAGGACCTCGAATCGATGATCAAGGAGATAAAGGTATTTGACCTCAGCGAGGAGCTGGGAAGATACAAGGCAAACAAGAGAAAGGAGCTCTTGATATTCGAGATGGGGATGAAGAACAGCATCTTCAACAAGAGCATAAAGCTGCTCAAGCACAGCGTCCTGTCAATCGGGACGATAATAGCATATGCATACCTCAAGGAGATTGAGGTTTTCACGCTCAGGATAATAATCAAGGGAAAGACCTACGGGCTCGGAAGGGAAGAGCTTGCGAAGATGATGGTATGGAAGGCAGAGTAGCAAACAAGGAGTACAAGATCGCCGTGATCGGCAGCAGGCTGCTAGCCATAGGCTCCAAGCTCTCCGGAGTCACAGAGTCATACACGGTGACGGAGCAGGAGGAGGTGGAGAGCACGCTAAGGGAACTCCTGCAGAAGAGCGACGTGGGAATCATAGTCATAACTCAGAGCCTCATAAAGAAGATAAGGGATCGAAAGCTGCTCTACGCGATAGACAACAGCCTGATGCCTCTGATAATTGACGTTGCGGACTTCAACGAGCCGCAGCAGGAGACGGACGTTCTGAGGAAGATGATCCTCAGGGCAGTTGGAATAGACATCAATAG
>JAGWHA010000016.1 GCA_028867095.1 Microcaldota archaeon
TGCAGAAAAGAAAGTTCGGGGATGAGTTACGGAGCAGATTGTGGTACATGCGCAAAAAGGAGCTAAAAATTATAGACATTGTTTACAACGTACACCGATACCTGCAAATGGTGACTTTCGTCGTAATCAGAGGATTTCTACTATACGAACACTGGATTAACCTTTATATTCCCTGAAAATAAACCGTGATTAGTGTTAAAATGGCATCGCAACTAATCGCGGAAAAGAGGTTTGCACTCAGTTTGGCGAGAGAAGCCGGACAGATAATAAAGGAAAACTTTGCCTCGGGCCTAAGATTCGGCATGGAGTCAAAGCAGAAGGTGGATAAGACCCTGGTTACAAAGACCGACACAGACATAAACGATCTTGTGATAAAAGCAGTCAAGAAAGAGTTCCCAGACCACGACATTCTGGGTGAGGAAAAGAGCGATGTGAAAAAGAAAAGCAAATACACCTGGGTTTGCGATCCACTTGACGGCACTTCGATATTCACATACGGTATTCCCCTCTCCGTATTCTCCTTGGCACTCGTAAGGGATGGAGTACCGGTTACAGGTGTGGTCAACCACCCCTACATGAACCAGATATTTTCCGCAGAGATACACGGTGGGGCATACCTAAACGGGAACCCCATAAGCGTCTCAAAAAGTACAACTTTGGAGCGCTCAGCAGTGGGCATGGCGTACTGGAGGAGTGCACAGATAGATATCGATCCCCTCTACCACAAGCTCTACAAAGCCGGGGCAAATATCCTGCAGCTTGGGTCGATCGCATATATGGGGGCACTTGTTTCAAACGCCTCGATTGTGGCAAGCATACACCCTGCGGATATGCCCTATGATAGTGCGGCACTCAAAGTAATTATAGAGGAGGCAAACGGCAAGGTCACCGATCTTTACGGAAACGAACAGAGCTACGATGGTGCAATAAAGGGATGCATAATGTCCAACGGGTCCCTTATCCATGACGAGCTTGTCCGACTATTTAGGGAATAAGTGCTTAAAATCCTTTAGACACAAGATATATTGAAGTGTCAGTGGTGACTATGGACAAAGCTGGGCTCTCAGAGCTCCTCACAAAGAAGCTAAACCGAGAGGTGGAGGTGACAGACATTGTCAAGGTCGGATCCGGATTCCACTCCAACGGATACAAGATCGCAACCAAGGGCGGAGAGAACTACTTCATAAAGCAGGTGACCTCTGAGGACATGGGGTTTGAGTTCCCGGAACGAAAGCTTATGTCGCTTCTTGTCAGCCACTCGATGCTAAGCAAGCACGAAAATTACCCGAACTCTATAGGCGTCGCAATCAAGAACGACAAGTTTGAGTTCCTCCCAGAGATAGACGAGAACACGCAGGTCTACCACCTTCAGGAGTACGGCGGAGAGGGCAAGTCCTACATGGATTTGCTAAACGAAAAGGTGGGCAAAAGCACAATTGATAATACTGACAAGCAGGAAATCGACAAGGTGGTCAACTTCCTTGTCTCGCTGCACAAAAACAAGCCTGCATCAAAAGACCCAAAACTGCTTACCGCAATCTATAACGACTATCTACGTAGCGTGATAGGCCATCCGGAATATTTGCTTTTGCTGCTTCAGAGGGTGCCGGATAGCAGCCCGGTCCTCAGGCCTACAGAGCAGGGGGGATTCATCGCACTGATGCTTGAGGGGATGCACTACTTCAAGGGAAGGCCCGAGAGGCTCTGCGCAATACATGGAGACTTCTGGGGAGCAAACGTCTTCTTCAAGCAGGACAACTCAATATTTGTCATCGACTACTCAAGGATGCCTTGGGGAGACCCAGGATTCGACGTAGGGGTGTGGATGTCGCAGTACCTGATAAAGTACCACATCACAAACTCGAATTATTTCAGGCAGCTTGGCGATTATTTCCTCGAGCAGTACATGAGCAGGACCGAAGACAAGGGCGTTGTCAACACGATGGTATACCCGCTAGGGGTCGTCTCTGTAATATACTCTCACGAGGACTCTGTTCCTGGCATACCCGACGTGGCGAGGAAAGCCTTCTATGCAAACGTCACAAGGATGCTTAAAAACAAGCAGTTCTCCTGGGAGTAGAATCCACTATTTATTTGTTTCTTGAGATGCTTTATCAATGCCTAACAAGAAGCTCGCCGAGATGTTCGAGGAGATAGCGGACATGCTCGACCTTGAGCCAGAAAATCGATTTTTTGAGGTCAGGGCCTACAGAAAAGCCGCGCTGACCCTTGAGACCATGCAGGAGGACATAGAGGACATCTTCAAAAAGGGAGGGGTCGATGCGCTCACCGAGCTTCCAGGGATAGGCAAGGGGATTGCCGCATCGATAAAGGAATTCGTGGAGACGGGGAAAATGAGAAAGTACATCGACCTCAAGAAAAGGTACCCTGTCGATTTCGCCGCAATAACAAAAGTGCAGGGGATGGGAGCGCGAAAGGCATTCAAGCTCTACAAGGCAATCGGCGTGAAGAACCTTGCAGACCTAAAGAAGGCTGTGGAGCAGCACAAGATAAGGGACCTTGAGGGATTCGGGCAGACAAGCGAGGACGCGATAAGGAAGGGGATCGAGTTTCTTGAGAAGAGCGGCGGCAGGATGCTGCTCGGCACCGCGCTTCCCGTAGCAGAGAACATAATCTCCCAGCTAAAGTCCTCAAAGCTGGTGGAGCAGGCGGTGATCGCGGGCTCCGCAAGGAGGATGCGGGAGACAGTCGGCGACCTTGACATACTCGTCGTATCAGAGGACGCATCAAAGGTCGAGGAGATAATAACCAAGATGAAGGAGGTCGAAAGGATAATAGCGAAGGGACCCACGAAAATCTCTGTCATACTAAAGCTGGGCATCAGCTGCGATTTTAGGATAGTGGAGAGGGACAGCTTCGGGGCCGCTCTGCAGTATTTCACAGGCAGCAAGGACCACGGGGTGCAGGTGAGGCAGATTGCAGTTAGGAAGGGGTACAGCCTCAACGAGTACCAGCTGTCTGACAGCAAGGGAAAGAAGATCGTGAGCAGGACCGAGCAGGAAATCTACAACATGCTGGGCCTTGACTATGTCGAGCCGGAAATGAGGGAGGCGCGCGGAGAGGTGGAGCTTGCGCAGAGCCACAAGCTACCAAAGCTAATCGAGCTTAGGGACATAAGGGGGGATTTGCAGATGCACACAACCTTCAGCGATGGTCAGAACTCGATAGAGGAGATGGGCGAGAAGGCAATCTCGCTCGGGTACGAGTACATCGGGCTCACGGACCACTCAAAGAGCGAATACGTTGCAAAGGGGATGGACAACAAGAAGTTTCTTGGCTATCTCAAGAAGATTGACAAGGCAAACGATAAGTTTGACGGCGCCATAAAGATACTCAAGAGCGGGGAGGTCGACATACTAAAGGATGGAAGCCTAGACCTTTCGGATCGGACGCTTGAGGAGATGGACTACCGCCTCTGCTCAATCCACACAAACCTTACGATGGGCAAGGAAGAGATGACAAAGAGAGTGATCAAGGCATTTGATAGCGGATACGTTGACATATTTGCACATCCGACCGACCGCCTGATAAATAAAAGAGAGCCGATTCCGCTCGACCTTGATGTGGTCTTTGATGCGGCGAAGCGAAACAAAGTTATAATGGAGATAGACTCTTTCCCTGACCGCCTCGACTTAAACGACGAGAATGTGATCAGGGCGAGAAAGGCGGGGCTTAAGTTTGCAATTGACACCGATGCCCACCAGGCAAAGCAGATGGATGTGATGCGCTACGGCATCGGAACCGCAAGAAGGGGCTGGCTTACCAAGGAGGATGTGATCAACACCCTCCCGATAGACAGGCTCTTCAAGATGTTTAGGAAGTAGTCAGTACCATCCCCTTGTCTTCATCGCGGATGCGACCCTTCCTACGGCGATTATGTATGCAGCCATCCTCGGGTTTATCTTCTTGCCCTTGTCTGCGTACTCCTTTTGGGTTGCCATCACGTCCTTGAATGACCTGGTGACGATGACGTCAAGCTTCTTGTCGAACTCCTCTCTTGTCCAGTAGTAGCCCTGCTGGTTTTGGATCCACTCAAAGTATGACCCTATCACCCCTCCGGAGTTCACAAGGAAGTCCGGCAGGTCAAGCACCCCGTTTGCGGAAAGTATCTTGTCCGCCTCAGGGGTTACAGGTCCGTTCGCAAGCTCGAGAAGTATCTTTGGCTTTATTCTTGCCGCATTTCCTCCGTGTATCTGGTTCTCGATCGCCGCCGGTATCAGGATGTCGACGTTTAGCTCAAGGAGTTCCTCGTTTGAGACCTTCTTGCCTCCCTTGTATCCCTGGACGCTTCCGGTCTTCGCCTTCGCCTCGTCAAGCTTCTTGAGGTCGAGCCCCTTTTCGTCGTAGACTCCTCCCTGCGAGTCGCTGATTGCGACAATCTTGCACCCGAACATCTCGGATGCTATCGAGAATGCGAAGTGGCCAGCGTTACCGAATCCCTGGATTGCGACCTTTGCCTTCTTGAGGTCGATCTTCTTCATCTTTGCGGCCTCCCTGAGTATGTAGAGCCCTCCCAGGGCCGTCGAATCGTTTCTCCCTTCCGATCCCCACACATCAAGCGGCTTCCCAGTTATCACCCCGAAGACGTTCTTCTCCTTTATCCTGCTGAACTCGTCCATCATCCACGCCATCATCTGTGGCGTTGTGTAGACGTCAGGAGCAGGCACGTCTACCTCAGGCCCTATGAACTTTGAGATTGCCCTGATGTATGCCCTTGAGATGTTCTCAAGCTCCGTCTCGTTTAGCTTCTTGGTGTCGCAGATGACCCCTCCCTTCGACCCTCCATACTGTATGTTTGCAAGTGAGCACTTCCAGGTCATCCATGCGGATAGCGCCTTCACCGTCTCAATCGTCTCCTCGGGATGGTACCTTATGCCTCCCTTTCCAGGTCCCCTTGCGTTGTTGTATAGAACCCTAAATCCCCTGAAGGTCCTTGTCTTCCCGTCCCTCATCTTTGCAGGGAAGTTGACTATAACGGTCTGCATCGGCTCGCGAAGCAGCGCAAGCGCCTGCTTGTCAAGGTTCATTATCGACGCCGCCTCGTCCAGCTGCTGTTGTGCTATCTTGAAAGGATCCAATTCTTCTACCATACCATCACTAAGCGTCTATCAATTCACTGCCATGAGCCTTCTCATCGAGAAGTCGAGCAGCTCCCCGTCGTTGCAGAGCCTGTCGATTTGCATCTCTGTCTGCTTGAGGCTCTTTCCCTCAACTATCCCCTCCACAATCGGGTCGGCGAGCATCTCCTGGTCTATGTACTCCACTACCTCCTTCACCTGCTCCGAGTACTTGCCCTTGAGGTACTTTCCCACGGCGACCTGCACTATTCCTATTTTGTCTGCGATCTTCTCCTGAGTGTAGTGGTGCTCCTTGCTGAGCTTGAGTGCTATCTCCGCCCGTATCGCCGGCAGCACCAGTTTAGTGACCGCCCTGCAAAGAAGTTCCTCCATAAAGCATCAATCTACAATTCCCAGCTCGTCCTTTATCTTCCCCAAAAGTCCGGGCCTCGGCTTTCCTGTCGGCAGCGGCTCCTCCTCGACCGGCTGCTTCTCCTTTACCTTCTTCTTTCCCCCAAAGAGCTGCGGCATGTGCGGCAGCTTAACGTTGATCGTGATCGGCGCGCTCGGCTCCTTGTATGTCGGCGCCTGCTGCCTTTCCCTCTCGACAGGCCTCACTGGTCTTTCAACAGCAGGTCTCTCCACAAACTGCTTCTTCTTTGGAGCGCTTGCCATCTGCAGCATCTTGCCAAGTCCTGCGCCTCCCTTCACAAGAGCCTGAGCAATCTCCTGCTTCTCGGCCCTGTCGTTGTCGAGTATTATCACATTCGCGCCGTTGGCCCTGGCCGCGCCCACGTCCTGAACCGTGTTGCAGGTGGCTGCGCTTATGCCCTCATACTTGTTTAGCCTCATTCCAGCCCCTATGGGGTCGTCTGTCACAAAAATAAGGATGTTCGCGTTGCTGCTGCTAATGCGCCTCACTACCTCATCGTCGATCTCCTTTATGCTCCCCAGCAGCTCCTTTGAGATCACGCTGACGTTCGCGTTGTCTAAGACCTCCTCGATCTCATCCCCTCCTGAAGGGACGTTGCTGATAAGGTAGATTTTCATCAAACACTCCTAGGGTAGTTGGCGTTGAAATGTATAAATAGCTAATGCAGGCTGCTTCTGGCCTATTTGACGCTGAACTCCCCAGCGGGGAGCTGCTGCATTATGTAGTCCAGGTCCTCGTAGTTCAGCTTCTTCGCTATGAACTTTGCCGCATCTGACTTTTTGGTGTTTCCGGTAGTGATTCTCAGCCCCTTTGCGCCCTCGTATCCCCCCGGCACCACAATGAGCCTTTTAATTTCGCCCTCTTCAGTGCTTTTTGTCTCAACGAATGCGATAAGCTCGAGCTTCACGCTCCTAAACCACTCCCTCTCCCCCTTCATCGCAAAGCTTCCGGTCCCAAGCGAGCCCTTGCTGCTCGACTTTGTTATCTGCTCGCGCCTAAGGCAGTAGACATCCACCGTAGAGAGCCCCTGCTTCCAGGCGCTTGAGTAGCAGGCGGCAAACTGCGCCGCCTCCTCCCTCACCTTTCTGTCGGCATCGACCCCCTCCTTGAGTATAACCACTGATGCGCCGAAGATGTCTGCATGGAAGAAGAGGTCGCGGTCCTCGAAATACTTCGAGTTTATCAGCTCGTTTTGCACCGCATCCCTTCCGCCGATCGCCAGCATCCCGTTGCTTGCGCTAAACCAGTGGAACTTCTCGTACCACTCCTTCTTGGTGACGATCTTGACCTTCTTGCTGCCCACCTTTTTGTCGTAGCGCTCCCTCGCCTTCTCTAGCTTCTCCTCAAGCTCGCGGATGCTCTGCTGCGCTCCCTCTATCTTCTTCCTCGCCCTCTTGGCCTTGTAGAAATACTCGTTCGCGTTGCCCTGCGCCGTCTCGGCAAGGTCGATTACTATCTCCATGAAAAATCAGATCAGATGCTCCACGATGAACGAGATTATGTATCCCAAGATCCCGACTATCAGCGTCCCGACCAGCACGATCTTCAGCGTCTTCGAGAAGTGCTGCATGTTCGGCTTGTAGCTGATGTTGACTACGTGCCTTGCGTTCGCATAGAAGCTCTTAAAGTCAGGCATAAAGTTTAACTTCATGATCATCACTACAGTATTGGTAAGAAAGGCTTTTAACACATGCTCTGGCTGCAGATTCATCTGCGCTCCTGGGGCACCATTATCCCCTTGAGCACCAGGAATTCGTCCATCATGCGCATCCCGAGCTCCGTGGCGACTATGTGGTAAATCTTCTCGTATCCCTTTCCGCTTAGCTCCCCAGTTCCCGCCTTTGCGAGCAGTTCCTCGAATCCGACCTTCTGGATCCCGTATGTGTCGTACTTGTCCATTTTCTCCCTGCCGTCAAAGAGCTTGTGGCCGATGAGCCCCAGGACCTCAAGAGGCACCTTCCCCTCGTAGTTTAGGAACTCCTCTGTCTGCCCCTGCGAATTCTTGAGGTCGTAGCACTTGACGACTTGCACGTTCGCATGCGGCGCGTTCTTCTCGAGCATGGTCAGCAGCGACCGCATCAGGGGAATCGACATGCTCCCAGCTTCCATGGCGAGACTTACCGCCTTCGCCAGCTCCGTGTCTTTGTGCAGGTTTCTAAACGGCATTTCATCCTCTAAAGCTTGTAAAAAGCATCACTGGCTATTTCTTTTCCTTGCTCTCGACCTCGAAGATCTCGTCAAGGTCTATGTCCTGGTTCTCCTGTATTCCCCTCTTGAGCCCGGTCTCGGTGTACTCTGCGAACTCCACTCCCCCCATCACCACCATGACGCGCACGGCGCTCTTTTGCATGGTCGGGTCGATCCTTGCGCCCCACTTGAGCAGTCCCTCATCGCTTATGCGGCTTGCTACTTCCTGGAAGATTGACTCTGCCTCCCTGAGCGTCAGGTCCTCGCCTCCGATGATGTTGACCAGCGCCTTCTTCGCGGTGCTAAGGTCAACGTCTAGCAGCGGGCTCTTTAGCGTGTTCTCGATTGCTATCTGCGCGCGGTTTGTGGACTGCGTCGAGTTTGCCTCGCCGATTCCCACAAGCGCATAGCCCGAGTCCTTGAGCACGCTTCTTAGGTCTGCAAAGTCGAGGTTCACCATTCCCGGCTTTGTGACCATCTCGAGTATCCCCTTTGTCGCATTGGACAAGACCTCGTCGCTCACCCTAAATGCCATGTTGAGCGGCAGGTCGGGGGCAACGGCAAGAAGCTTGTCGTTTGGAATTATGATCGTCGTGTCTGTGACCCTCTTTAGCTTGTTGAGCCCCTCAAGCGCGTTTCTCATCCTCACGCGCCCCTCGCTTGAGAATGGAAGAGTGACTATCGCAACCGTTAGCGCTCCCATCTCCTTTGCCTCATGGGCGATCACAGGGGCGGATCCGGTTCCGGTCCCCCCTCCAAGTCCGCACGTTATGAATACAAGCTGCGCGTCTCCAAGGATGTGCCTTATGTTCTCCTTGTCCTCAAGTGCCGCCTCCTCCCCTACTTTCGGCTCGCTCCCTGCACCAAGTCCGCGCGTGGACTTCTTTCCAATGAGTATCTTTCTTGTCGACTTTGTCTTTGCAAGATGGGAAGCGTCGGTGTTCATGGCGACAAGTGTTGCGCCCTCAATGCTAAGCTCCGCCATCCTTGAAATCGTGTTTGACCCGCTTCCTCCCGCTCCGACAATGTATATCTTCGGCTTTGCATTCTCAATAAAGCGCAACAACTCTTCGTCGTCCTGAGAGATGTGCACGGTTCCTTCTGCCATCGAATTACCTGGTTAAACTTTCGCCAATATATCTATAAAAACAAAAGCATATAAAGTTACTGGGGATTTTCGAGGGATTTTGTGTCCGTTTTTCTCTGCAAGTTCAGTATGATTAATAACTTTCCCATCCAATTAATTCCGTAAAGGGTGTCGGCTTGTACAACAAGAAGGATTTGCTAAAAATAAAAGTGAAGGATCTAAAGATCAGCAAGGGCATGAAGGTGAAGGAGCTGATTGAGGGCATGAGGCAGATAGGGGGATTCTCCGGCCAGAACCTCGTGCACGGAATAGACATAATCGAGAGGATGATAAAGGACAAGGGATCCTACAACTTCCTCTCCTTCCCTGCAGACATAATCTCGACGGGCCTGAGGGGGGCGATTGCAAACTCTGTAAAGTACTTTGACGCGATCATGACCACCTGCGGAACGCTCGACCACGACATCGCAAAGGCGTACGGAGGGGTCTACCATCTGGGGAGCTTCGAGGCGGACGACAAGGAGCTGCTCAAGATTGACATCTACCGCCTCGGCAACATCTTCATCCACAAGGACGACTACGGGCTTGCGCTGGAGAAGTACTTCACGGAGATAATGAATGACCTCTACAAGTCAGAGGACTACAAGAAGGAGTACAGCCCAAGCGAGCTGCTCTACGAGTTCGGGAAGAGGATGAAGGACGGCAACTCGATAGTGAGGCAGGCGTACCTAAACAACGTGAAGATCTTCTGCCCTGGCATAGTTGACGGGGCGTTCGGCACGCAGCTCATGCTCTTCTCACAGGACCACGACTTCAGGCTAAACATCCTAAAGGACGAGGTCGAGCTAAGCAACATCTCATTCGACCACAAGACCACCGGAGCGCTCATGCTTGGCGGAGGGATCAGTAAGCACCACGTCATCTGGTGGAACCAGTTCAAGGGAGGCCTGGACTACGCGGTCTATGTGACCACCGCAAGCCAGTACGACGGTTCCCTCTCGGGAGCGAGGCTCACCGAGGCCGTATCCTGGGGGAAGGTCAAGCCAAAGGCAAGATACGCGACGGTGGACGGGGACATAACGATAATCCTGCCGATAATGCTCGCAGCGCTTGACCTCTGCTGATTAGCGGCACTACTTTTTGTGCTCCCCTAGGAGCATGCTTGCAAGCAGCACTATCACGATTATGTGCAGCGCGGTGCAGTAGAGGCAGATCTTTCCAAGTGTGTACTCCGCGTACCAGAAGTAGAAGAGCATCACGAACCCTATAGTGCTCCAGTAGAGCGCAAGCTCGTGCTTTTTGTAGAGCAATAGGGCCATGAAGACCACGAAGAAGGCTATCCCCAGCGAAGAGCTGGGTATCCCGAAGATGACCGAGTAGCTGCTGCTAAGGACGGTCCCGCAGTCGATCACCCCTACCGTTGGGCAGACCACAGGCAGCGCCGCTATGTAGTGCGCGACAGTCAGGTAAATCGAGATGAGTATCCCCAGAACAGAGAGCCCTATCTGCGCTTTCTCCTTTGTGTCCATCAAAAACCCTACGCGAATGCCTCGATCTTCTGTATGTAGCTCTGCATGCACACGTCTGCAGGCGTGTTGTTTGTCGCCCTGCAGATCTGAGCGGTAAGCAGGTTCGCCGAGCCCAGTATTGACTGGGACAAGGTCGAATTTGTGACATATATCTGCGCCATTATCTGGCTCCAGTTCATATTCTGTAGTATCAGTGGGGAGTATGTCGCCCCACTCAGAACGCTCCGGTTGGCGAAGTTTATGAACGGTATCCCGCCGCCTTGGTCAAGGGTTGCAATCATGTTGCTCTCGGTCGCGTTCAGGGTCTGCAGCGTAGGGTATGTGCCGTTGACCATCATGTTGGTCTGCATCTCCCTTGCTACGAAGGTGATGTAGCTGCTCTGGTATGTGGAGTTGTAGAACGTGAATGTCGGGGTGCTTGGGGCAACGTCGGTCGGGCTAGATGTCATGTAGCGCAGGTTGCCAAAGGTGCCGAACCTTGAGAGCGCGATTATCATCGGCCATCTCTCTGCCGCGCAGTACGGGCAGTACTCGGAGCCTATGTATATTATGGCGGGTTTTCCGTTTAGCGTGAGCGGCGTCTTGGTGAGCTTGCTCGGGAAGTTTCCTGATGCGCCTATCCCCACCTGCGCAAGCACTGCGTCAGGCACGCTTAGCCGGCTTGCAAAGCTTTGGCCCACAAGCACGCTGTCGTACTTTGTGAGCGCGCTGTTTCCGCCTGCTGTGCCCCATATCAGGGCGGCCACAGCAATTAGCGCAACCACAACTATTATCGCAAGGTTCCTTCTGTTCATTCAATCAGAATGATTGCTCCGCTAACAATTATATACTTTTCAAAAAGGGAAAACGAAGAATTAGCTCAGGCTCATTTCGATCTGGACCGAGTCTGGGACAGGGATTCTCATCACCTGCCTTAGCGCCTGTTCGCTCCCGTCGATCTCGACCATCCACTTGTGTATCCTCATCTCCCAGTGGTCGAATGTGTGCGAGCCGTCCGCAGCAGGGGTCTTTCGGGTTGCGACCTTTAGCTTCCTTGTGGGGAGGGGAATCGGGCCCTTGAACTTCACGTTCACGCTCTTTGCAATCTCGACTATCTGCCTAGCGATCGCTCCGACGTCCCTTGAGCTCCTGCTGATTATCTTGATTCGGGCTACTGGCAACTACTCACATCTACATCTGCTTCTTGACAACGTCAAGAACTATTCCTGCTGCCACCGTCTGACCCATGTCCCTGATCGCGAACCTTCCGAGCTGCGGGAAGTCCGAGTACTTCTCGACGACTATCGCCTTTGAAGGCTTTATCTTCACGATCGCGACGTCTCCGTTCTTGATGAACTCTGGGTTCTTCTGCAGAACAAGTCCCGTCTTCGGGTCCTTCTTCTCGAGTATCTCAACGATTGTCGCTGCGAGCTGTGCGGTGTGTATGTGGAAGACCGGCGTGTACCCTGGGGCGATTGCCGTTGGGTGGTTGATCACCACGATCTGCGCAGTGAACTCCTCTGCGACCGTTGGCGGGTTGTTTGAGGGCCCTACCACGTCTCCTCTCTTGATGAGTCCCTTGTCGACTCCCTTGATGTTGAAACCTATGTTGTCTCCAGGTCCTGCCTGAGGCATCTGCGTGTGGTGCATCTCGATGCTCTTCACGTCCGTCTTTACGTTGCCCGGCATGATGACTATCGCGTCCCCTGGCTTCATGATTCCCGTTTCCACCCTTCCGACCGGGACCGTCCCGAATCCTGAGATGCTGTAGACGTCCTGAAGCGGCATCCTAAGCGGCTTGTCCGTTGGCTTTGGAGGAAGCGTGAGTCCGTCAAGCGCTGCGAGCAGCGTTGGCCCTGAGTACCACTCCATCTTTGGAGACTTGACAATCACGTTGTCCCCTGCAAGCGCAGAGTAAGGGATGAATATTACCTTTGTTATGTCCCATCCGCTGGTCTTTAGCAGCGTGCTGATCTGGGCCTTCATGTCCTCGTACTTGACCCTGTCGAAGTCGATTGCGTCCATCTTGTTGATTCCGACGATTAGCTGGCTGATTCCAAGCACCTTTGCGAGGAACGCGTGCTCTCTTGTCTGAGCCTGGATTCCGTCCTTTGCTGAGAGCACAAGGACTGCTGCGTCAGCCTGGGAGGCTCCCGTAATCATGTTCTTCACGAAGTCCTTGTGGCCAGGCGCGTCGATGATTGTAAAGTAGAAGTTGTTTCCCTTGAACTCCTTGTGGGAGACGTCGATCGTGATTCCCCTCTCTCTTTCCTCCTTGAGGGAGTCCATGACGAAGGCGAACTCGAAGGTTGGCTTGTTGTACTTTGCGGCCTCCTCCTTGAGCTTCTTGAGGTCCTGCTCGCTGACCGACTTCGTCTCGTAGAGAAGCCTTCCTACTGTCGTTGACTTTCCGTGGTCAACGTGTCCTATGAAAACAATATTCATGTGCGGTTTTTCTGCCATATAATTCACTATTTTTTTAACGTAAACTTAAGCTAACCTCGAGAGAAAACTAAGCATCTGCCCCCAGAAATTAGCTTAATATCATTTGATTGTAATAATATTTAAATCTATTGGCAAGTCCCCTCGATACTGGCTTATTCGCCCCCTCAATCCCTCTTAATCGAGAGCTTACCAGATCCCTTAGGGGTCATATCTTGATTGTGTTCTTCTCGATCTTCACAGGCTTGCCGTCCACAAGCACTGTGCACTCATTTTTGTCCCTCTTTAATTCCTTTATCTCGTTTTTTGCCATCAAACCAATCCTTAGTAGCTAAGCGGGTCAATCGGAGCCGTTTCGCGTATCAACTCCATCATAATCTTCTTCATTTCCGCAGAAGCAGCAATTTCAGATCTCTTGAGAACGCCATTCTTCATTCCAAAACCAATCTTAACATGATATTGCCATTTATATATCTTAATCCCGGCTTCGTTTTTAGCCCATCTTCATCTTGATGATCACGCTTTTCTCCTTTATCATGTCGAGGAACGCCTTGATGTTTGTTATCGAGTTCTGGTGGGTGTGTATGCCCAGGTTCTCCAGCACGACCTGGTCCGCGGTGCTCATCCCGCTGAGCAGCAGCTTGCCCCTGCTTATCTTCCCGCTCGAATCGAACATCCCCGCAAGGAAGTTCGCCGAGAACTCGTTGTTGTACTTGAAGATCCGTGTCTGCTTCTCGACTATCTCCCTTATCTGCTTTGCGAGCTTTGAGTGGAAGAAGTAGACGTGCTTGACGCCATCCACATCCTCTATCATTATCCTCTTGGTGTCGATCCCCATCTTCAGTGCGACCTCGACAAAGTT
>JAGWHA010000071.1 GCA_028867095.1 Microcaldota archaeon
ACCGCACTAAATCTGGTTGGGTCAATAGGGGGAATAACCCTTTCAGAGAAGAAAATGGACTCCGAAGAGATGAGTTTCGAGGAGCTTGACCGGATAGTTATGAAAGGATTCGAAACTTACGCTGCTGAGCTTAAGAGGCTCAATGATGACTACCTCTCTTCAGTAAACCGAACAATTAACAAGATCCGTGAGATAAACAAACAGATGAGTGAATGATAACCTCCATCGAGCTCCATAACTGGAAGACCCACAAGGACACAAAGCTCAGCTTCAGCAAAGGAACCAACGTGCTTGTGGGGATGATGGGGGCCGGAAAGAGCTCGATAATGGATGCAATCTCATACGGGCTCTTCGGGACATTCCCAGGTGTTCACCACAAGAGGGTGAGCGTCGACGATCTGATAACCAGCAGGCCCACGCAACAGGAGAGCGGGAGCGTGAGAATCTCATTCACCCTTGACGGCAGGTCATACACCGTGCAGAGGGACATCTCGATGAAGGAGGGCGCAAAGGCGACGCTCGAGCGCGACGGCGAGTACCTCCAGTCCCAGCCGCAGAGGGTGACTGAGGAGATATCAAGGATACTCAAGGTCGACTACGACTTATTCTCAAGGGCGATCTACTCGGAGCAGAACAGGCTCGACTATTTCCTTGAGCTCAGCTCGGCCAACAGGAAGGGGCAGATAGACGAGCTGCTCGGCCTAGACAAGTTCGCAACGGCCCAGGAGAACGCCACAAGCCTAATCAACAGGATAAAGGACACCATCTCGGAGCACGAGAAGATAATCACATCGTTCGATTCGAGCAAGCTAAATACGGAGCTCAAGGGCCTGGAGGAGGAGATATCCCTTCTAAGGGAGAAGATGCAGGCCCTGGAGAAGGATCGCCTCAAGATAGGCGAGGAGGCAAAGCAGGCAGAGTCAAGCCTCAGGGCGGCAAAGGAGCTGCTCGCAAAGAAGACAAGGCTCTCAAAGGAGCTGGCAGAGGTAAAGAGCAAGATCGAGCTGCTCGCATCAGAAATAGGCAAGTTCGAGAAACTCAGGCTCCCTGCAAAGTCGGAGGTGGACAAGGAGATTTCCGAAATAAACAGGCAGCTTCTCGAGATAAAGGCAAAGGACCAGCAGCTCCGCGAGAAGGAGAGGAAAGAGGGGAAGGAGGTCTCGGAAATCGAGGCGAACATGAAGCTGGTCAAACAGAGAATCGCCGAGAGGGACAAGCTGCAGGGCGAATTCAAGGACAGAAACATCGAGATCGAACAGGGAAAGCTCAACTCAGCCACCGAAACGCTCCACAATCTAGAGAAGCAGCTCGCAACGTATCAGTCGCAGAAGGAGGAGACTCGAAAATCCATCAGCGAACTCGACAAGCACCTTAGCAAATGCCCAATCTGCGAGAGGGAGCTAAACGAGGAGATGCGCGCAAAGCTCACAGAGGCAAAGAAAAATGCGCTCGCCACCGCGGACTCCGGAATAAAGTCCACTGAGTCAGAGATAAAGGCGCAGAAGCTGGAGACGGAGAAGATAACCAAATCAATCGACCTCCTAAGGCTTGCAAACGCAAAGCTCAAGGAGTATGCGGGCCTAGACCTCCAGCTTAAGGAGGCTGAGCAAAAAGCAACTGTCGCAAAGAATTCTTACGAAAAGACAAAATCCGAGGCTGAAGTGCTAAAGAAATCATACGAATCGTCAAACTCAAAGCTCAACGAACTCTCAGCAAACAAGGACAAGGTGGAGAGGCTTGAGAACTACAGAAAGCAGATTCTGGAGTTAAATGCGGAGGCATCCAAGAAGTCCGCAGAGCAACAGTCCGTGAACGTGGATGAGGCAGCTGTAGAGGCGATGCAAAAGGGCTTCGTTGAGATAAGCTCGAGGTCAACCAAAATCTCCTCGGAAGTCGAGGCCCACAAGAGGTACATAAGCGACAAGCAGAAGCTAATCGACGAGAAGAACGACCAGGTGAGGCAGATCAACAGGATACTTGGCGAGATAACCCAGAAGAAGTCAGCGGTCGACAACCTTGCCAAGTTCAAGAATGCGCTTGAGGAGACGCAGCGCCAAATGAGAACAAAGCTCGTTGGGTCGATCAACGGAGTGATGCAGAACATCTGGCCAGAACTCTATCCCTACGACGATTACACCGGGATAATGCTGGATGCGAGGAGCAACGACTACCTGCTCATGGTCAGGACCGCGAGCGGAAAGCCGGAGAGATGGGAGGAGGTTCAGGGAATCGCAAGCGGTGGGGAGAGGAGCATAGCCTGCCTTGCGATGAGGGTCGCATTCGCGCTGGTGCTGGTCCCGAACCTGAGATGGATAATACTTGACGAGCCTACTCACAACATAGACGCGCAGGGAATGGGCAGATTCATCAAGGTGTTCAACGAGACCCTCCCAAAGATAATCGACCAGATATTCATCATAACCCA
>JAGWHA010000072.1 GCA_028867095.1 Microcaldota archaeon
AGCCTCTGCCGCCAAAACTGACGTTTTTGAAATGGGGAGTGGTGGCCGAAGGGTAAACGAGCGCAGCAATAATGACAACAAAGATTATTGCCGCAACCGCTGCAACGGCTCTGACTCGGATTTTCATGCATTTCCCTTATATAATTAGTGCTCGCTATAAAAACGAATATGCCTAGGGTGCGTTAGTGAAGATACTCCAGCAGCATGTAGATTTCATAGAGTACGAGCCCATCGCCAAGGAGATAAAGTCGGCTGAGGAGGCGGAGAAAAAGAAGGTAAGGTACGATGACGTTGTCGTACTGTTCACTAGCATCGAGAAAGGGGACACAAGAGAAACAGCAAAGGCAGCGATTGACGATGTCCAAAAATTCCTAAAGAACCTTGGGAAGAGCACTATCGTGATCTACCCTTTTGCACACCTGAGTAGCGATCTTGCAAAGCCTTCAGACGCACTTGCGGTTCTCGATGCCATGGAATCGGATGCAAAGGCGCTTGGAATAAACGTCCATAGATCTCCGTTCGGTTGGAACAAGCAGTACTCGCTAAGAATAAAGTCCCACCCGCTCGCAGAGCAATCGCGAAGCTATTCCGCAGCAGGAAAATCCGAAAAGAAAAACACCGTACGCGAAGAGGCGGAGAACGAGCCGATAGACAAGCTCTCATCTGATGAGCTTTTTGCAAGGATACAGAAGAGCGATTTCTCGGGGCTGCCTGAGACAGATCACAGGATAATTGGCGAGAAACTCAACCTGTTCAGCTTCCAGGAGGTCTCGCCTGGCATGGTCTACTGGCACAACAACGGCATAGTTCTATTCAACACGCTCAAATCCTTCCTTAGGTCCGAGCTTGGGAAGCGTGGCTATATTGAGATAAGCACCCCTACGCTTGCAAACACAACCCTCTGGAGAGTGAGCGGGCACTCCGAGCACTACAGGGAGAACATGTTCCTGACAAAGCTCGGGAAGGAGGAGTTCGGGATGAAGCCCATGAACTGCCCTTCGACCTTCCTTGTCTACAGGTCAAGGAAATGGAGCTACAAGGACCTCCCTGTCAAGATGTCAATATTCGACCCCGTATTCAGGAACGAGCTGAGCGGCGTTGCAAGCGGCCTGTTCCGGGTGAAGATGCTAACACAGGACGATGCGCACATATTCACCACAAAGGATGGCGCGAAGGCGGAGATAGCTGCGATACTCGAGCTGATGACATCAGTCTACAAGGTGTTCGGGGTCACCCACAAGGTGAGGCTCTCAACGATGCCTGATGAGCATATGGGTTCTGAGGAGGAATGGGGCGAGGCAACAAAGATGCTCAAGGATGCGCTTGATTCAGAGGGGATAAAGTACACGGTGATGGAGAAGGACGGCGCTTTCTACGGACCTAAGATAGATGTCGACATCAAGGATTCGCTCGGGAGGGAGTGGCAGTGCGGCACTATACAGGCTGACATGCAGATGCCAAAGAAGTTCCGGCTCAGCTACACTGGCGAGGACGGGAAGGAGCACACTCCGGTAGTGCTGCACAGGGCAATCTTGGGCTCGCTAGAGCGTTTCATCGGGATTATAATAGAGCACTACCAGGGCAAGTTCCCTACATGGCTTGCACCGGTTCAGGTGAGGGTGATGTCCATATCCGAGGGTGCGAATGCCTATGCGGAAGCGGTTTTTGAAAAGCTAAGGGGCGCAAGTATAAGGACAGAGGCAGACATTAGCGATAAGACCCTTGAGTACAAGATAAGGGACGCGCAGCTGATGAAGGTTCCATACATGCTTATTGTGGGAAGCAAAGAGGTCGAGGCAAACACGGTCGCTGTCAGGGCAAGGAGTGGCGGCCAGAAATTCGGAGTGAAGATTGAGGACTTCATAGAGAAGATGAAAGCCGAAGTGGAGAACAAGGCGCCTAGCCCAAACTGAGCTGATCGCATGGCTGAAAACAGGAAGGAGATACTTCAAACGATGTCAAGGATGATCGCGATCCCTGCGATATCCCCCCTTTCAGGCGGAGAGGGCGAATCAAAGCGTGCAGACTACCTTGAAAAGGTGCTCAGGAGCTGGGGCATCAAGGCCAGGAGGTTCGACTACAAGGATGAGAGCGGCGCGAAGCGGTCAAATCTTGTCATGAAGCACGGCAACTCGCCTAAGACCATCTGGATACTACCGCACATCGATACCGTCTCTGAAGGCGACATGAGCGCCTGGAAGAGCGACCCGTTCAAGGTGAAAGTCAAAGGCGACCTCATAATCGGCAGGGGCGTCGAGGACAACGGGCATGCGGTGATTGCAGGCATGTACGCCCTCAAGTCGCTGCTCGGCAAGAAGCTAAAGTACAACTTCGGGCTTGTGCTTGCTGCAGACGAGGAGACCGACAGCGTTTACGGGGTTAAAAAGCTGCTAAAGG
>JAGWHA010000073.1 GCA_028867095.1 Microcaldota archaeon
CTCAATCGAGTCTGCGACCATCTTCTGCGCAATGCTCTCGACCTGGGCGTTAAGCTCAAGCCTCACCAGAAGCCCCCTATTTTTTCCTTCGTATGAGAGAAGCGTTGCAAATACTATGGTGTTCTTTGTCGAGTCTATTCCAAGGAAGTGGAACTCGTCCTTGGATGCCGAGACTGTCGGCACCGTCTTTATGACCGTGCTCCTTTTGGTAATCTTCAGAATCTCCTGCATCGTCTTTGAGATTGAATCCTTGAGGGTGTCCGATTTTGCCCCGCCTTGCTTTAGAAAGGCCGAGACCTTGTTTGTCAGTTCGTTGTTCACGTTTGCCAATGTTTCGTCGATTGGCCTTTGCTGTTTTGCAGTTTCTTGTGTCATCATTGTCATATTTATTTACCCTTTCTTGGTAGCGTGAGATAAGATGTGCATCTTGGCATTCAAATACATCATATACGGTTTTGTTTTTTTCATTTTCCGCCCTTCAAAATCAGAATGTCTCAATCCTTGGCCAATCTATGTCTGGCGCAACAATGTCGGTTGCGTAGGAAGTCGTTGTTGCGCTAACCCTTCCGTATGCGAGGAAGATTATGCTTGTCAGCGCCACCAGGCTAACGACAAGAAGGTACGGCAAATAGCTGTTTAGGTACTCAAAGCTTGCGCCCACAAGTATCAGCGTTCCCACAAGCCCGCTGAGGAATATCCCTCTCTCCTCCGCGAGTATCACAAGGATTCCCGCCAGGAACCCGAATATGCTAATTGTGAGGTTGAAGAGCGGTATGCCGTAGGCCGAGTCGAAGGTCCCAAGAATGTTGCTTGGGCCTATGCTGCCAAGGTAGTTGAAGATGAAGCTGAGCTGCGGCATTATCGAATAGAATAGAAGGATTGAGTTGACAATGAAGAGAGCGCTTGCGATCTTTATGAACGAGTTCGCCGGCTTCTTGGTCTTCGGCGCCTTTCCCGCCACATTGTCGATATGCTCCAGGTCGTAGAACTTGTTGTCATACTCGACCAGGTCGGCATAGCAAAACGGCCTGTCGCAGTAGTCGCACACCCCGTATGCCGGCCTCCATGGGTGGTTTATGCAGGTGAGCCCCTTTGCGGCATCCATGCTCTCGGCCTCGGTCCTCCCCCCCTTCTTCCTCGAAATCTCAAGGCCCGACGGCCTTGATTCCTCGTTAAAAGTCTGCTTCTTGAATACGCTCTCGACCATCTGCTGCTCCATCTCCTCCCTTTCCATCCTCTGTACCACCGGCTTTTCAGGGGCAGGTGCCGGGGCAGAAAACAGTCCACCGAAGACAGGCCTTTTGGCCTCATCTTTCTTGGCCTCAAACTTAGGGGTTTCAATAGGTTTTTGGATTGGGATCTGTTTTGGGGCCACAGTAGGCGCAGGCTTTTGCATAGAAATAGGCTTTGCCTCCTGGGCGGGCGGCTTTGGCTGCTGGACGGCCTTAGTCCCCTGCTGCTTCTCTGCCTTCTTGCCCATTCCTCTGAGCTTGAAGATCAAAAGTTCATCGGGATTCGTGGCCATGTCTCAACCATTCAGTCGTATTTGTGCGCAGCGCGCTCAGCCTGTTCCTTCTTCTTCTCGAATATCCCCTTGTGCTTTGCGCAGCTTATGCAGTAGTATACCTTCCTGCTTGTCAAAAACCTGACGTCGTTTGCATTGTGGAGCTCCGTTCCGAAGCTGATCCTCTTCTCGTATGCAACTGCCTTTACGCTTGGTACTCTCCTTCCGCACTGGTCACAGTTTACTAATGTGTCTGATCCTCTCAAAATAACACCTTTGTTCAGTATTGATAGGTAATAATATATTAATAAACTAATCGCTGGAAAGCCCCTGGCACCTTCCGCCCTCAATGTAGAATATTTAAATCAATGATACGTATAGAATCTTATGGGTCTGCAAGAGGAGGGAGAGTTGTTTTTCGGGAAGGCACATGCCCATTATAGCCATCACTCTATATACAAGCGCGCATTCTTCGCATTCCTGCTCGTATTTGGCATAATGTCCTTCGGGACCATCTCCTTTCATTACGTGGAGGGATACTCCTACATCGATTCCTTTTATTTCATGAGCATGCTCGCAACCGCAGAGGGGCCGACCACCATCCCCGTAACAGTTTTGGGCAAACTCCTTGCGTCAATATTCGCCTTCATCTCCATAGGCGCCGTGATCTTCGCGCTGGGCTTCATATTCGGGCCGTTCTTTGGCAGGCTGGTCCGCTCAGGGGAGCGCGAGCTCTTCAAGGAGGAGAGGATACTGAAAAAGGACATCAAGAGAGTGGAGAAGAAGCTCTAGGCGCGGCTACCGATTAG
>JAGWHA010000074.1 GCA_028867095.1 Microcaldota archaeon
TTTGTGGAAGAAGTCAGGAGGCTCAGAGTCGGAAATCCGCTTGATGCTAATGTTGACATAGGGCCTCTCGCGAACATGCAGCAGGTTGCAACTCTCGAGGAACAGGTAGAAGATGGAGTTGCTAGAGGGGCAAAGATCATTTTGGGGGGAAAGAGGATTGATGGAAAGGGGGCATTCTACGAACCGACAGTTATCACAAACGTAAAGAAGAACATGAGGATGATGAAGGAGGAGATATTCGGACCTGTCGCACCGATAATAATCGCAAAAAACGAGAAGGATGCGATAAGGATTGCAAACGACTCGGATCTGGGCCTTGGGGCAAGCATCTGGACCTCCGATGAGGAAAGGGGGCTTGTGGTAGCAAGGCAAATTGAGGCAGGCATGGTCTTCATCAACGGCATTGTGAAGAGCGATGCGAGAATGCCGTTTGGGGGAATAAAGAGATCTGGGGTCGGGAGGGAGCTCTCTAAGTACGGACTGAGGGAGTTTGCCAATATCAAGACGATAAACCTCTACTCCAGCTCCCGCAATGTCGAGAAGCATGTGAGCGAGTGAAAAGAGGAATGGACTCTGCGGGAATTGAACCCGCGACCTTCCCGTTGCAAACGGGACGCTCTACCACTGAGCCAAGAGCCCATCGTAATTACTAATTCTGCCGAAAAGAATTCATAAAGCTTTTTATTGCGATGCTCGGCTCAATGTTTGCGAGAAATAAAGAGAAGAAAAAGAAACCTGGGAATGTTGCTGACCAGCTGCTTCTTTAGAAGGAAGGAAACGGGCATAGAAGAATGCTTATATATCACAAAAATCATAATTTGTAGGTGTTGGGATGCCTAGATTAAACAGGATTCTTGGTTATAAAAGGGAGCCGATTCAGGGAAATGACGATGTCGGGCTGTGGACAATGGGGCAGAGGGTAAGGAAGGAGCCGGACAAGGTCAAAGAACATGCGGAGGCGGCATTCAGAGATATAAAAAGCAAGCTCGATGGGGTGGGCAACGCTTTGAGGATAATCAACGATGAGAGGGCCTCAAGCTTCAGCAAATTGATGGACAGCCCAGAGTTAAGAGCAAGGGTATCTGCCGAGGAGGAAAGGGCGCTTGGGACCGTCAAGGAGATTACAAGGCAAATCTTAGAAGTTTTGGAGAATCCAAATGCAAGAAGGCCGTACGGCTCAGGACCTACTGGAGGGCTTGAGATGCTAAGGCAGGCGACTACGCCAACGTATGATTTTGTATGTCCGGTCAGGCTACCTGATGAGATTGCGCATTTGGTCGATGTTTCTCACGAGGCAGAACAGTACAGGAGCAAGGAAAAAAGGCTCATGTCTGATAAGTTCAGTGAATTCGCGAAGCATGAGCTAGGCTCTATGGTAGGTGCGAACACTGCAACAAAACAGATTCTTGCTCTGAAGAGTGCTGCAGGAAAACTAAATGAACAGGAATTGATGGAGTATCTTGTAAAGTACAATAACAATGCGATAATCGCCACAATATTTCTAGAGGCAAGGAAAAAGGGGGCCATGGACAGCATGAGGGAATTCCTAAACGGCGTGGATATGGAAACAATAAGGAAGTATTCCCCTTACAGAAATTACGAGTCTGCGGCAGGCACGGAGAAAGGTACCGGATCAGCTCCAGCTGGAAGCGAGACATCTAGCACCACTTCCCCTTCGGCAAGTGCAGGAGCTAAGGTAGGCAGCACCGCTGAAAACATGAAGGTGGTTGCAGAGATCGAGAAGCACAAAGTAAAACTCATGGAACTGGTCGATAAGATAAAGGATGGGCAAGATACCGAACTCATAAACGAAGCCAACCACCAGAGTCTCGAGTTTACAATGTTCTCAAAGTCTGTGATGAACCTGCTTGAAGACGGAGACAGGCAAAAAATCAGGTTGATGCTTGAAGAAGTCAAGTTAAAGTTTATTTCTAAGGGCGAGAGCGCCAAATTACCTGTGTATTACATACCGGAGGTAAAATACTACGACCTCACAACGCAGAACGGGGAGCAGTTCATAAAAGACTGGAACGAATACCTGATAGACCTGCACCAGAACCACAACCCCATATTCCTCTCAAAAGACGGGGACATGCTTGCGATAAAGGAGCTTGAGGAGTTGCTAAAGAGGATAAACACCAAGACTGCAGAAAAATACAGTGCCTTTGGAGCGCTGCTCAGGGACAGCAATATCGAATCGCCTGTATTTGGTGGTAGCGATAAGAATCTTGGTTCTGCGACCTTCGGTACTAAGTAGCCTTAGTTTAAATAA
>JAGWHA010000017.1 GCA_028867095.1 Microcaldota archaeon
TTCTTGATGTAAGCGGCTATCCCCTTTATGCAAGGAACCATCTCCTTGCTAAGGCTGTACTCATGCACATTGCCGCTCACTTTCTTGTTTACGAACCTGCACATCGAAAGCGACTTTAGGTTGTGAGACACATGGGTCTGGCTGAGCCCTGTCTGCCTTGCAATCTCGTTTACTGATAGACTATTGTCGAGTAGCGCGCTGAGCATTTTGAACTTTCCATTGCTCCCTATCTCGTCCAAGAACATCTCTGTAGCATCTTTCATCGAATCAATATGAATAGTTTTTCATATGTATTATTATTCATATAGATATAAATACCTTTGCAGAAGTGAAGAAACGCCATGGGGAGTACGAGATTTGAACTCGTGTCTCCAGAACCCGAATCTGGAAGCCTGCCAAGCTAGCCGAACTCCCCCCTACTTATTCAAGACTCTTTTTGCAATTTTTATGAACCGCCCTGCGTCATCAAGCGATGATGTTGCATCCTGCTCTGAGCTTGATTCTCCGCTGTACTGCACAGCGTGCCTCGACATGCGATATGAGTCTAGGACATTCAGGTATTTATTCAGTTCCTCATCATCGTATATACCCTTGAGTGCTTGGATGAGCCCGAAATGGCTCCGCTCGTTGAATCCCGCCTTGAACAAAAGCGCGCGTGCGGCGTGAAACATTGCAGTATAGGCCAGCAGGAAGGCCACGTCATAGTACCTTATGTCAAAATTGCCCCTGCCCCTCTCGAGGAATTTCTCTGCAAGTGATATCGAACCGCTTATCTCTGACCCGTCTATCTTCTCCCTGCGTATAAGACCTTTGGAGAGCAGCTCATCGATTTTCATATCTCGGCACCGTAAAGCAGCACGTTATCCTTAACCACTGAAATATAAAAGTCTGACTTTTCAATTTTCCTCCACTCGCCTATGGAATACGCCTCGATTTTTACTTCCTTCCCCAATTTGCTCTCCATTCCCTTGAGCGCCTTTAGTTCAAGCGTCTTTCTTTGGGATATGGCCAAAAGGTCTATGTCGCTCTTGTCGTCATATCTCCCACTCGCATGACTGCCGTAAAGGGCAAGAGAGGCGATTTCCCTGTTGTCTTTTAAAAATGCGAGGATAAAGTCCTTGATGGACAGTAGGAAATGAGCCCGCTTGAGCTCCCTTGAAACGAAATTGTCGGATAGGGAATAGAGGATCATATTTCCAACCCTCTCGCTTTGCAGTATGCCTTCTTTCTCATACAGCCCCAGATATATCTGGGCGGTCCTTGGGCTGATGCCCAGTTTCCTGGCCAGCCCTTTGAGGTGGATCTTTGAGTAGTTTGTGAGGAAGAATTCGAGAACCGACCAGCCCTTGAACTTGTCCCACTCCTTTATTAGCATAACTTATAATACGTTAGTATTTTATATAAACCTTTCGTTTACTATATTAATATAGTATAATTGGAACCCGAATCTGGAAGCCTGCCAAGCTAGCCGAACTCCCCCTAAAGTATTATTGCACCATCCTTCGTTATAAGAATATCGTCCTCTATCCTCACCCCGCCAAATCCATCTATATAGATTCCGGGTTCCACAGTTATCACCATTCCTGGCTCAAGTTTTTGCTTAGCCCCAGGCCAGAAGCCTGCGCCGTCATGCACAGTTATTCCTAGTGAATGGCCAAGTGCGTGTATGAACTTGCCCTTGTACTTTCCTCCCTCCGCCTCGTTGATATAATCGCTCGCGACTTTGTGTACAGATTCGCCGGTCACTCCTGGCTTAATCGCATGAATCGCCTTAATTCTCGCCTGCTTTACAGTTTCATAGACCCGCTCCTTCTCTTTTGCCTTCTCCCCGAAGATGAACGTCCTTGTAAGATCCGAGCAGTAGTTGCTCACTTTCGCTCCGGCATCGATTAGTACGAAATCCCCTTTGACAAGTTTTGTCTCGTCAGGCATGTGGTGCGGCAACGCAGCATTCTTTCCAAAGCACACAATCGTATCGAAGGAGGGCTTTGAGGAGCCCAGAGAGCTAGAGATGTAATCAAACTTTGCAGCAAGTTGCCTTTCCGTCATGCCCTCCTTGAACTCCCTTTGTATCTGGAGCATTGCCCACTTGGTTATCCTTATCGCCCCTTTTATCGCCTCTATTTCGTGTTCGTCCTTGATGATCCGCGCATATTGGAATGCCTCGCTTACATCCACGACTTTCTTCATTTTGTATTTAGATTTTATGATATTGTATAGGTCCACAGTAAGGAAAGAGGAATTTATCCCCACCCTCTTTCCGTTTAAAAGGCGCCGGATTATTTTTTTGTGAGAGCCATCTTTCTTTGACATGACGATCTTTATTTCAGGGTGTTTTTGCGATAGGGCAGTTTGATATTCTAGCCTTGAGGTAAAGTGATACGCCCCTGCCCTTGTGAGTATAAGCATATCGTTCTCGAAAACGCCACTGGTGTACTGAGTAAGATAGAGAAAATTTGGATCCGGGGAGGAAGAATTTAGAAGTATTACAGAGTCGACGTTCTTGGCTTTGTCGAAGATCTTTTCGATCCTATTTTTTATCGTACTTACCATGCAACGCCCTCCGTATGTGGTCTAACATCTCCTCTTTGTCAATAAATATATTTGTGTACTCCTTCTCGCCGACGAGCTCCTCTAAATGCGCCCACCTGTGCCCCTGGCTCTCATAGTTTGTCTTCACGTTCTGGGTCTTGGACTGGAAGATGAAGAAGGCGTTCTTCCACTTGTGCTTTTTCTTCACCGCATCGAAGAGTACGACGTCCTTCTTCTCAAACACAAGCTCAAGGTGCTCCCTCCCGATTGCCACCTCCTCGTGTATCTCGCGGTATGCTGTCTCGATGTGCTCCTCGCCCTTCTTCCGGCTGCCCTGCACGAAGACCCATATTCCCGGGTTTGAGATCAGCGGGAAGTTTACCCTTTTTACCAGCAGGATTTTTCCGCCGTGGACTATTGCCGCCGTGACGCCGTCCGCCTCGACCAGCCTGTATTCGTCTGTATCGCTCATCTTACCAACAGCTAAAATAATTATTGGTAGCATAAATTTATTATGCAGAGCAGTGCCCCAGCCAAAGCTGCCCAGACGCCAAAAAGCGGCGAAGAGAAGCTCCGCGATGAGCTCTACCAAAGGTCAAGCGTCGTCTACAGGAACATGCGCGACCCTGCGATGCTTAGGTATTACTACAGGTCCAAGACCATTTCCCTCATGGAGAGGGAGGAGATACAGGGCTCCTCTCCCCCCGATCTTTTTATCGGTAGGGTGGGATACCCGTATGTCTATGTCGGGCCGCTTGTTCCGCCACAGTTCGGGGACACGTCAATAATGAGCACTCCGGAAAACTGGGTGGGCAAAAGCATACCAGAGATAGTGGAATACCGCTCGATGCTCATTCGCGGGATGCACAGGACAAAGGTGACAAACATCGAGTCTGGCAGGTTTGAGAATGCGTTAAAGGAGATAGCGCTTGCGGACAGATTCGTCTATGCCGACCTCAAACTTTCACGAAAGCCCAAGCTCGGCATCTCATTTGACGAGAACTCGCAGCCATTTGGGCCCAGCGCCCCGCTCAGGGAGATGAGCCTTGGCAACGCGACGCCCAACAAGCAGGTGCAGGATGCCTATTCCGACACAGACATGAAGGCGTCGACCGGGATACTTGAGCTCTACCAAAAGGGGGTGATGGTGTCTAGGATCCAAAAGGCATTGTCTGCCGGGCTTCTGGGTCTGGGCGACAATCGCAAGTTCGTCCCGACCCGCTGGAGCATAACAGCAGTGGACGACACCATAGGGAAGGACAACCTAAAGACGGTCAGGCAATGCGACTACATAGAGGGGATTCGTGTCTACGAGAGCGTTGCACTTGACAACCGCTGGATTGTGATAATGGTGCCTGGACCGTGGAGCTACGAGCTCGTGGAGGCCTGGTATCCGAAGACCACCTGGAACACGGAAGGTGAGAGCACCGCCATATTCTCCTCCTCCGAGCTCTACAACGGCAGGACGACATACGCGGAGATAGGCGGGTGCTACTATGCGGCTAGGATGGTGGTCTCAGAGCTTCTGAAAAAGGAGCAGAGGCAGGCGAGCGTCGTGATACTCCGCGAGGCTCACCCTGGGTACATAATGCCTATGGGCGTGTGGAATGTGAGGGAGCATGTCCGCGACACGATAAGGAGGCAGCCGATGCGCTTTAGGACGCTCGGGGAGTCGCTTGATTACGTGGGCCAGAAGATGGAGATCCCGATTCGGGTATGGCTAGAGAACAGCACAGTCCTAAGGTATCTGCAGGCGCAGAGAAGACTGCTTGCCTAACAATACGATTTTATAGGTAAGGGGAGAGTTGTTTAGCATGTTTGCAAGGCATTACTACCTTCTTCTGGGGATATTATCACTGTGCCTTTCGTATGTCCTGTTCACCGGGCAGCAGTATTTCTCGCTCGGCGCAATGCTCGGCCTATTCGCGCTCACAATCATCTCCGCGGCACTGTTCATCCTGCCCCACATATATCCGCGCAGGATTGAAAATCCCAGACTTTTTTGGGGGTTCCTTCTCGCGGTGCTTGCCCTGGCCGCATACGAATGCATATTCAATTTGGTGAGCCCGGATTTTGGGCTGAGCATCAGCGGAACTGCAGTCCTGGTTGCTGCTGCGACTGGGATATCTGTGGCAGGGATATACTATGCGGCCAAGCTGACCTCGAAGCTCGAGGGAAATGTGAGGATAATTTCGGTCTTGGGGGCGCTTGCGGTTGTAGCCCTTGCGGCATACTCGGTAATGTACGTAATAAACCAGGTAAACTGGGGCGGGGTGGACGAGCTGGTGTTCAACTACTACGGGGCATACCTGTTTGTGCACGGGCAGGACCCGTACACCGCAAGCATGCAGTACGCGCTTGCGCAGTATAATGTCCAGCCGACAGTGCAGCTCAACGGCCAGTATGACTTTGCATATCCTTATCCGGCGCTGAGCTTCGTTGCGTTTGCGCTGCTGCCTCTGCTTGGGATAACAAACCTGCTCGCATTCACATACATTGTGATCTTCATTTCGATTGCCGCGGGGTTCTTGCTCTACAGGAGGTCCGAGAGCAACAGGTACCTGCTCATACCGATTGCTGGGTGGCTTGTTGCGACCTTTGCGCTAGTCGGCACAGTGGCGCAGTACCTTGCGGTATCGGTATTCCTGCTGCTTGCGTACCTCTACAGGGGGAGGCCGATCGTCTCGGGGATCCTGCTTGGGCTCGGGGCCAGCACGCAGCAGGTTGCCTGGTTTGGGATACCATTTTTCTACGTGCTCACACTCAGGGAAAGGGGGACGAGGGCGCTTCTTTGCGCCGCTGCGGCGTCGCTTGCGGTTTTCCTTGCGGCAAACATCTATTTCGTGGCGATAGGGCCTGCTGCGATAGGAAACATCTTCGGGATATTCGGGCTGGACAAGCTTCCGTTCTATGGCACAAACATAATGCAGCTGATAGTGGCGTTCTACCCGCTGCCTTACTGGTATTCGGTGTTTGCATCAGGGCTCTTTATGGCCGTGATGCTTGCGCTTTACTTTGTATATACCAAGAGCCTCAAGCCGATAATTGCAATTGTGCCGATGATGATCTTCTTCCTCTCCTGGAGGAACATAACGATCTACGGGCTTCCATTCATCCCGATACTGCTTGCGACGTATTTCTGGAGGGACCACCGTGCGTATGAGGACCTGCGAAAAAACAGGAGGCCCATACTTTACGCAGTTTTTGGAATGCTGATTGTGGATTTGGCCGTCGCGCTGGCGGCCCACGCCGCTTATGCGGCCAGCCCGCAGCACCTTGGGATCACGCAGGCGATCCCGATAATATCGCTGCAAAACGGATACTATGGGCCGTCGTTTGGGCTGATAGGAATTAGGGTGGCATTGGATAACACATTTGACACCGCCCAGAATGTCTCTTTCTATATAGTGAGCAGGGGGCCAAACGGGGAGAGATATGTCCTTAGCCAGTCGCTAAACAGCTCAATGGCGCACTCCTCCTCAAACTACACCCTAAGCTACCCGCTGCAGCTCATAAACAACAACACGCAAATAGAGGTCTTCGCCTTCAGCCAGGACTACATCTCCTCGAGGGGGATAAACTTCTCAAGGCTCGGCTACGGGGTTCCGGTCCAGCAAAATGGGAATGCGACGCTGCCTGCGGGACTGCCGTGATTGGTTTATCCCGAGACGATGTTGTCGGCAATGTACGATGGGCTGTATCGCATGAGGTCAGCATACTTCTCCCCCATCCCAAAATATAGTATAGGCACTGGCGAGGAGCCCAGTATTGAGATTGTGTTGCCGCCCTTCGCGTCGCAGTCGAGCTTTGTGAGGATTATCCCGTCCAGCCCTATCGCGCTGTTGAACTCCCTGACTTGGTCTATTATCGCGCTTCCGGTTATGCTCTCGCCGATGAACACCTTCATGTCAGGGGCGGTGACGCGGACCATCTTTCTCATCTCGTCCATGAGGCTCTTGTTCGTGTCCTGCCTTCCCGCGCTGTCTATCAGCACGACGTCTATTCGGTGCGCCTTTGCATACTCGATGGAATCAAACGCCACGCTTGCAGGGTCTGCGCCGTACGTTCCCTTTATCGCCTTTATGCCCAGCTTCTCCGCATGGTAAACAGTCTGCTCAACAGCGGCGGCCCTGAAGGTGTCGCTCGCCGAGAGAACGCACGTTAGGCCGTTTGACAGGACAAGGTTTGCGATCTTTGCCATTGTGGTCGTCTTTCCTGCGCCGTTTGGGCCGATGAACAGAATCTTGAACGGCGTCTGGTTGCTTGCCTTCTTGTCCAGCGCCATTTTGAGCAGATCGGCGCTTGAGCCCTTGTCCAGTATTCCGTAGAGCGACTCCTTGACCACGCCGTTTATGTGGGGCGTCATCGCCTTTGTCTCCACCGTCGCGCCCACCAGCTTTCGCTTTATGCTATCTACGAGCTTCTCGGCCACATCATAGTTCACGTCCGCCTCGACCAGCGAGAGCTTGAAGTTCTCAAGCAGCTCGTCGACGTCCTGCTCCTTGATTGTCACTTTCCCGATTATGACGCTCTTTATCTTTGAGATCACGGAGAGCTTTGGCTTCTCTGTGAGGATGTTCTTTCTCTCCCCCTTGATTTCAGGAGGCTTCTGCACAGGAGTTGGGGCTGCCGGCTTTGGAATTTCAACTTTTGGCTGCGGGGATTCCATCTTTTGCTGAATTGGTTTGGGAATTGCCTGGGCGGCAGGCCCTGGAATCACCGCTTTTTCCTCCGGTGCCTTTGGTGCGCTTATCGCCTTCTCTTGAATGGGCTCATTTTTAGGGAGCGCGACTTCCTCCTCTTCGTCGCGCCTTGGCAAGGATTGTTCAGGCTCGCTTTTCGGGAGCGACGCCTCAATGGGTTCGGCCTTGGACTCCTCCTTTTTGACTATCGACCCGACAAGGTCGGAGAATTTCTTCTTTAGGCCCTCAAACATGGTAATTCACTGGGTTTGCTGCAGGGAGTTTATCTTGGAGGTGATGTCCATTATCTCCTTCTCCAGCTTCTGGCGCTGCTCGATCAGCTGCTTCATGTTTTTTTGGAGCTTCTCGTGGTTCGCTGACACCATCTGCTTTGCATCCTCCACCTTTTTCTCCACCAAGTATCCCGCGCCGACGCTTGTTATCACGCTCTTCACCTCCTTTGTGCTTGTCTGGAGGTAGGTTCCCCCCTCGAGCCCCACAAGCATGTTGGCGTTCTGGAGCTTGTCGATGTTGTCGAAGACCTGGAGGTTCCTGTCGAACGCGGAGGCCGCCATCATGTAGTTTGAGATCTCCCCGACCACCGCCTCGTACTCTCTTGTGTAAGCGTCGTACAGGTACTTTAGCTGCTCGAATTCCTCTTGCTTGCTTGCCATATGATCATCAAATACATTTGGGTCGGGTTTTATTTATACCTTGCTTTTGCAGAATAAGAAAACTTATCTGGCGAGGACTAGAAACCTAGCGCCTGGGCCATCCTCGCCATCTCAAACCCGGTAGACTGCGCCCCGACAAGTATGCCGTTTGAGTTTGCAATCGTGCAAAGGCCGATGTTTAGCGAGCCGGTGTTTCCGGTGGACTGCTCCGCCTCCATCTTGAGGATTCCCTCGAGCTCCTTCTTTTCCTCCTCGGTTACCCTGTTGTTTAGCACGACCCCCTTGTTTGTTAGTATGTTGTTTGCGCCAACAGTGCTGAATCCGGCAATCGACCTTCTTATCGTCTCGACTCCGAGCACGTCGGCTATCTCCTTCTCGTCCTTTTGGCTGTAGTAGGGATTTATGATTGCGATCCTGTCGTTTGCGAGTATGTTGTTTCTCAGCGCGTTCATGTCCGACTTGAAGACGTCGACGCTGAACTCCTTGAGCTCCCTTTTTATGTGCTCGACCTCGGTGTGGTAGGATGTGAACGGGAGCAGCACCCCGTTCGAGTTCGCGGAGACGTATATGCCCATCAGGTGCGAGTTGTCTATGTTGCCCCCTATCACCTTCACCCCCAGCGTCTCGGCCATCAGCTCGATCTTCTTGTGGGCGGCGTTGCTCCCCACGATTGCGAACTTGTCAGTAGCGATTCCGAACGCCCCGATGTAGCTGTTCCCTTCTATGGCTAGCCTTGCGATCCCCATGGTGACTTTACCTTAAGTATAACTTGAGAATTAGGTTTATTTAGCCTCTTTGGCCTCTTCCTTCTTTGGAGCCGCCGCCTTCTTTGGCTTTGGGGCAGCTGCAGGCTTTGACTCTGTCTTTGCCTCCGCCTTCTTTGCGGCGGGAGCTGCGGACTTCTTTGCCTCAACAGGCTTCACGGTGACCTTTGGAGGGTTCAGCAGTGAGACTGTCGCCTTGTTTGCGTCCTTTGTTATCTTTATCTCAAGCCTGCTCATCCTTATCCCCGTGTTGATCATCATGAACTGCGCGAGGCTCTGGTCGATCCTCACGTTGTCTGCAGTGACCTTTGAGATCTTTCCCACCGCCTCCCTCAGGTACTTGATTGCCATCTTCCTTCTCCTCGGCTCGTGTATCTTGACCAGTCTCTTCCTCAAGCTTATCGTTGCTGCTATGTCTGCCATATGATCACTTTGGTGTCCTGAGCTTTCTGTGCCTCCATTCCCTCTGGAATCTGTTGTGCTGCACCTTTCGGTGCGTCCTTAGTATTGCCAGAACCGGGATCCTCCTGTTGCGCTTGAGGCTCTTCCCGAGCGAACGCTTCTGCGACAGTGTTTTCTTGCTCATCATATCACTTGTGTTTGAACTCAATCTTCGGCTCCTCCTTTGCGGTGAGCCTTGCGAGCAGATCCTTTATCTGCGCCTCTGTTATCTTCCCAGGCAGCCTGTTGCTCTGGTACATCGAGATTATTACCTCGATCATCTTGTTGTAAACCTCGGGACTTGCGATCCTTACGTTTGCCATCCTCTCATAGGCCTCTACTGTCAGAAACCTCTTTAGTATGTCCCTCTTTTGCTGCTCGAGTTGCTGCTCCTGCATCCTTTTCTGCATCGCCTTCCTTGCGGCGTCGTTCTCGTTGCCCTCAGCCACTTAAACACCGGACTTTACCAGTTCGTTGCTTACCTTGTCCATGAACGACTTTCCTGTCGGGGTGATTACCCTTCCCTTCGGGGTCGTCTTGATGTACTTGAGCTTCTCGAGCGAGTCGAATGCGTCCTTTATGACGCTGCCCCCTGCCCTCTTGTGGTGGTGGCGGTGAATCGTGTGGAGCTTTCGTGTCCCGTACTTTGTCCTCATCCTAGATATCCCAATCGGGCCGTTGAGGTAGACCTGCCTGAGCAGCGATGCGCACCTCACGAAATAGAAGTCGGGATCGCTTGGGACCCTCTCCCTGCTCGGTCCGCTCTTCACGAACGTGACATAACCCGGGGCGACAACGCCCTCGCTCTTTAGCTTCTCGCTCGCCTTCCTTATGAGCATCGAGCCATCTACGTCTAGAACATTTGCCATTCAAAACAACCTTTGGTTTTTTTCGGTTAAATAAAAGTGAGCCGTTAAAGAATTAACAGACTGACAGTGATTATTATGAGGAGCATTAAATATATATTTGTTGTCATACTCAACTATCTTATCCAATCTAATTGTGGTTATCATGAAGATCAAAATAATAGAGGATGAGCCTAAGAGCCTCATCGTTGAGTTTGAGGGCATGGACAGGGCAATCCCTGAACTGATAAAGACGAAGCTCCAGGAGATGAAGGACGTCGACTTTGTGAGCGCAAACAAGCCTCACCCCGAGCAGGGATGGCCGCAGCTCATAGTAAAGTCTAGCAAGAGCGCAAAGCCGCTGGTCCTAAAGGCGATCGAGCAGGTCCAGGAGGAGATGCAGGAGCTCAAGGCGCAGATCCCGAAGAAGTAGATTTATGATGAAGGGAGGAATACGGATTCTTGCCGTTGAGGACGGCCCATTTACAAGGAAGGACAAGGCCTCGCTCGCGGTATGCTTATTGGGCAGGGATGGAATCGTAGAGGGCATGCTCTCATTCATGGTAGCAGTTGACGGTGATGATGCAACCGATAAGCTGCTAAATGCAATCAGAAAATCGCGATTTTCGGGGCAGGTCAAGATGATTGCGATGAATGGCATAACGCTTGGCGGGCTCAACATAGTCGACATGACAAAACTTCACGCCTCGCTTAAAATACCAGTTATAGCGATAACTAGGAAGAGGCCGAGGCGGACGCTGATGCTCAAGACGATGAAAAAATATTCCGGCAGGGAGAAGGTTGGGATCTTCAAGGACATTGCAAAAAACGCATCGCTCGACAGGGTGGATGGCTTCTATGTGCAGAGCCTTGGGATTAAAAAGTCTGAGATAGGCAAGTTCATGCAGACATCGCTGAGCCTGCTTAGGCTCGGGCACATAGTAGCAAGCGGGATAGTGAAGGGAGAATCCAAGGGCTCGCTTTGATTAGCCTCTCTGCTGTATGACCTGCGCTGCGTACTTGGGATTTTCCTTCTTGGAATCCTTTGGGCTGAGCTGGATTATGTAAGAAAGATTTAGCCTGTTGCCTTCGATCAGTTTCTGCATTCCGTCCACCACTACTGTTGTTGTTTTCTAAGGTATTTATTGCTTTTCTGCCAAGTTAAAGCGTGCGAATCTACAAGGGCCTTAAGATACTGAAGAAATACACGGTCTATGATCCGGGAGACGACTCCTTTCTTGCCGCAAGGCACCTTGCAAAGGCGCTAGAGAAAATGAAGGGCGCAGTTGTTCTCGATATGGGGACTGGGACGGGAATACTCGGGATGGTGGCGGCAACATCGCAAAATGTCAAGAGCGTAACCTTCGCGGACATAAACGCGCATGCGATAGAGAATGTGCAGGACAATGCAAAACTAAACAAGGAAAAAATAATTGCACAGACAAACTTTGTCAACACCGATCTGTTCAGCAAGATAAAAGGGAAATTTGACCTGATAATTTTCAACTCTCCGTACCTTAGAAGCGGGTTCTTCTTCCACACAGAGGAATCGAAGGCATGGGAAGGAGGCAAGAAAGGAATTGAGGTCTCAATGGAATTTCTTAGACAGGCAAAGAAACACATGAAAAAATCCTCGACGATACTGATAATAGAAAGCAGCCTCGGATCAATCCCGGATTTCGTGGCAGAGAGCGAGGCGCTTGGCTACAGTGTTAGAAAAGTTGCAAGCGTCAAGAGCCTCTTTGAGAGGATATTCTTGTTTGCGCTTAGGCTTGAGGATTAGCCGAATTTCTTGTCTTCTTCCCGGATTATGATCTTCAGGTTCTTTCTGAATTCCTTGAGGCTTATCTGCGGGATCCTTAGGTGGTTCCTGAAAAGGTCCTCCCTCTGCGCATCGTTGAAGCGGTCGTGGAACTCGGCGTTTGCCTTGAGGTCCCCGTTCTGGATTTTCTTGACGAGCTCCTTGGCAAGCATTATCTGCTGAGGGGTGAAATCCATGGGCTTTGTCTTGTCCTTCATTTTTACCAACAATACGGCAAACTAAATCCGCGAAAGGAATATTTAATACCCTCTGCGCGCTTCGTCACTTCACTCAGCAAGGTTTAAATACTATTTTGTGCTAAAGAGATTACAGCGAATTTCTCCTCGGCAGTATTTGCTTTCGCATTTACCCACGCTGAGGATATCTAATCGCTTGGGGGTTACTTGTAACTCTCTTGTGAAAACCGCGTTTTGTGGTTGGATGTAGTCTTGAGAAATGTAAGGAACACAATTGTTTTTTAAGTAAAGATAAAGGAAGTACTACACACCAACACGTCGACTATTAACTCCAGTCGATGCTGCTGGAGGGAACTGCTATCAGA
>JAGWHA010000075.1 GCA_028867095.1 Microcaldota archaeon
GTGTATCCGAAGACAAAAGAGAGGTTCTTGTGAGTCTTCCTGAGCTCAGTTAGCGCCTTGTACATGGAGATCACCTTGTCGTAGTTGCCCTGCACGCCCCTGACCTTGTCGTGCAGCTCGCGGTGCCCGTCAAGGCTGAGCGTTATCACGACTTTTGGTATCCCGAGCTCTAGTATCTGGGTGAGCTTTTTCACTACCGTCTCCTGGTTGCAAAGAGAGTTGGTCGGCATGGTCAGCAGGTAGAGCCCCTTGGAGTTCTCCTTGAACGCCTTCACTATCTCCACTATGTCAGATCGCAAGAAAGGCTCTCCCCCAGTGAGCCCTATCCACCTAAAAGATGTGTTCTTCCTTGCGAACTCCCTTATCTCCTCAATTGTGAGTTCGCCCTTCGGCCTCAGCTGCCAGATGTTGCACGTCATGCAGCGCGACTGGCACCACATCGTTATCGCAAAATTGAGCTTGTAGGGCCTGTCCAGCCTAGAAAAGTTGCTCCTGATGCCATCGTAGGCCAGTCCAAGGAACTCGAAACCCATGGAATACACTGTATTAAAAGCAAATAAGGTATATAAGCATAGTCATGGGTTTTGTACGGGTATCACGATGGCAAAGTCAGGCGACAAGAAGCTGTATCTGATAGGCATAGATTCAGCCCCGCTCTGGCTTCTTGAGGAGTTCAAAAACGCAAAGGGAATGGAGGGCATAAGGAAGATCATGTCCGAAGGAAAGGTGGTCGAGATGGAATCGACCATGCCGCCAATGACCGGCCCTGCCTGGCCCTCAATCTACACCGGCCTTGGCCCCGGAGGGCACGGGGTCCCTGATTTCTTCTACATGAAGAAGGACTACACTCCGGATGTCGCATTCTTTGATTCGGAGAATGTGAAGCCATTCTGGGAGAGGCTTGCCTCAGGAGGGACGAGGTGCCTGCTAATCACCCCTGCGCAGATAACAAGGCTGTCCCGCAACCCTAACATCGACATGATGAGCGGCTTTCCGCTTCGCTCAAAGACAAACAACGACGAAATCCAAACACTGATGCAGCGCTACAAGTTCGACGGTGAGCCCGACATAGAGAACGAGATGAAGGGCGGGAAGATGAGCATCGAAGAGGGCTCAAGAAGGTACGTGCAGAGCATAGCTGCAAGGAGCAGGATCGCAAGGCACATGATAGAAAAGCACGACTATGGCTTCGTGTATGTCTGCTTTACTGAAACCGACAGGATGCAGCACTCAACCCTCAACAACCCGAAGTACAGGGACTATCTTCTCCCGATCTATTCCGAGATCTCAAAATTTGTAGAGTATGCAATTGAGAGGGCAGAAAAAGACGGGGCGCAGGTCCTGATCGTTTCAGACCATGGGGGACAGCCGATAAGACAGAAGTTCCTTGTCAACTCGATGCTCATAAAAGAGGGGTTTGTCGCATTGAAGGATTCGATTTCATCCGACATAAAGAAGGAGAAGGAGGCGGGAGGAGTCTCGCTCAGGTACATGCTTCGCGAAAAGCTGCTCACAACAAGGCTGAGGCGTGTGTATGACAAGATGCCATACGCCATGAAGAAGGTGGTATTCAATCTCTCGGCATCGCTCTTCTCAAAGGCCTCCCACGAAGAGTACGTGCACATCCACCTCTATGACATGGACATGGAAAAGACGAAGGCTTTCGCGGCGATATCAAACCTTGTGGTCGGGACAATCTGGATAAATGACTCAAGGTTCTCTAAAGGCATTGTCAGCAAGGCGGAAAAGGGGAAGGTAATCAGGCATCTGGTCTCTTCGCTCAGCAAAGTCAAGGCGCCTGACGGAAAGAAGCTTTTTGCGAAGGTCGAACCCACGGACAAGTACTACAAGGGGACGAAGATGTTCATAACGCCCGACCTATTCCTTGAGACAAGGGAGGGTTACACAATAGACGTGAAGTACTTCTCGCTGAAGAGCGATTTCATGAGGCCTGAGCTCTTCAAGAGCGGGGACCACACAATGTTCGGGATATACGGCGCACTAAACGGCAAGGTGAAAGACAAGATGCAGGTTACAGACGTAGCTCCCCAGATATTGGCCTACTTCGGTGCCTAGATGCAGAAACTCTATTTCGGGATAGTGATACAACCTGGCCGCCGAATTGATAATGAGATAATGGGGATCATTAGGGACGTCTCCAGGAAGTACAAAACGTATAGCGCACTTC
>JAGWHA010000018.1 GCA_028867095.1 Microcaldota archaeon
TTGAGAACCCTCTTGGCCTCCTCCACGGTTGCCCACATGTATTCTGTGTGCTCGGCAGGGTTTGGGCATACCTCAGAATCGTCGGCGGTTATATCGAACATGAACAGCCTCACCTTCCTCTTCGGATTGGGGGAGTAGTCTGCGTGCCCAACATAGCCCCTTACCTCCTTTAGCTTGAGGTTTGTCTCCTCTCTCACCTCCCTTGCCAGAGCGACGCTGAGCGACTCGCCCTTCTCCACCTTGCCTCCTGGTATCTCCCAGTGGCCGCCTCGATGCTTTTCGGGTGCCCTCTTTATGAGCAGCACCTTTCCATCCCTGGAGACGATTCCGCAAACCGCTATCCCTAATGCGCCTTGGGCCTTGGCTTCAGATGCGAGCTTGGCGTAGTTTATCTTCTTTACCGCAAATGCCATGTGATCCACTATATGTAATTTACTATGAATGCGATTGCAAAGCCTAAAAGTATTCCTGAATAGGTGAGCCATAGGGCGCCATCAGCTCCGCCCTTCGTGCTCCTGTGCAAGTTGACGTGAAAGAGCACGAGGATGACATAGAGTATCGCAGCGCTTGCAAGCGCATCGAAGAATGTTATGAACACCACCGAGTAGAAGACCAGCCCGATCAGGGTCCCCAGTATCACAGGCAGCCCCCCAAGGAGGAATGCGCCGGCAACAAACCTCTTTGAGAGTTTCTCCTTGAGCCCCACAAGAGGGGCGGCTATCGGGAAGCCCTCTGAGATGTTCTGGAGAGTGAAGCCGATGAATGAGACGAGATAGATGGAGGCGATTCCGGCGGCGCCTGCGGACCCGAATACCAGCCCCTCGGTCAGGTTCTGGAACCCGATCCCAAGGGCAGCGATCAGCGATGTGCGCTTTGGGTTCTTGTGGGGATGCCTGTTGTCCTTTGGAATTATGAAGAACAGAAAAGCCAATATGAAGCCGGCAAGGAAGATCAGCTCGAGGGAGTTTAGTGCGACGCTGGCGGAAAAGAGGGCCGCGACGTCACCGAATATGTCCATCAAAAGGAAGACCAGGATTCCAATCGCAATCGCGTTGAAGAATATTATCCGCCTTGTCCCGGTCTTCCTGTGGAAGACTATCGGCATCGAGAGGAAGATCGATAGACCCATCACTACCGAGAGCGCGACTGTTAGATATGCGTTTATCATCTGCCCTGACCCGTAGAAATTATAACTGGGTTATGCAATTTGAACAATTTAAATCTTTGCGGATTTGCGCCTAAAGCGTGGTCGTGCTTGCGTCCGATTCGCTCAACTCATTGGCGGGTCGCTTAAGAGGGGTCATCAGCTTCTTTATGCTCCCGATATGCAGGAAGTCGCTCGCCTCAACCCCGTAGAAAACCTCCACCGCCTCCTCGATATCCGAGACCCTGGCGATATGCTTGTAGTCGCTGTCGGTCATCTTGCTGCATTCCAGCGCGAATCCGTCGATCTCCCTGGACACCCTGGTTATCGTGACCCTAGCGTTCTCCTCTGCAAAGCTGAGCAGTATTGTGCCGCAGACATACAGGTCCCCGGATTTTGTCAAGATAAGTCCTGATGCGGGAATCGTTCCGGACTTGCCGACCTCCATGTTCTTTACCTCTGGGTGGTCCAAGATCGCCTTCTTTAGCTTCACTGGGTCAAAGCCCATAATCTTTGAGGAGGACTCTGAGACCTCGCCGCTGTTGCCGTGCATCCTATCTAGCAACTTCTATTTTTTCCATTTAAATACTATAACTAGATATTTGTTTTTGGGGATTTGCGACACGGAATGAGGGAACGCCCTGAAGACAAGTGGGGGGTAGTTACATGTACCAGTTAGTCTCAATCCGCTCGGTTATCTCACCGGCAAGGTTGGTGACAAGCAGCCTCTTGACATCTTCCTTCTTGTGGTTTGCAAGCAGCCATCCAAGCTTCACGTATGCAACCTCAGGAAGCATGTCCTCGCAGTGTATCGCTCCTGCCCTTGCGACCTCCCTGAGGTTTCGGTAGACGTTGTTGCTCACGCGGCCGTATAGGGTCTGGGAGGTCATCCCGATTACGATTCCCTTCTCGTTTGCCCGCTCGATGTGCGGGATCCATGACATCTCCTCGATGCTAGGCGAAGTCGGGACATGCCCAAGCCCTGTGCCCTCAAGCACAATCCCCTTGTATCCCTTGCTAACATAGTGGTCAATTATTTCTGGATCAGAATTCGGATATACCTTGATGAGCGCGACCTTTGGCTCAAAGCCCGTGCTCGCAACTACCTTGTGCTTGACGTCGCTGTCGATTTCCCTGTGCTCCGAAAGATACTCGATGTTGCCGTCCGTTGTAATCCGCGCAATAGGCAGGTTGTTGATCGACTTGAACGCGTCTCTCCTCGATGTGTGCATCTTTCGGACCTTGGTTCCCCTGTTGAAGTCGCAGAAGTTGTCCGAGGAGGATCCGTGCATTAGTATTCCCACCTCTGCGACATTGCCCCTCGCGGCAATCTGTGTCGCGCTGATTAGATTGATGAATGCGTCGCTTGATCCCCTGTCGCTGCTTCTCTGCGCGCCGGTGTATACAACAGGGCCATTGAGTCCGCTGAGCATGAAACTGAGAGCTGCAGAAGAGTAGTGCATGGTATCGGTTCCGTGAGTCACCACAACCCCGCGCGCACCGCCATTAAGAGACTTTGCGACCTCGTTGGCAATCCTCTGCCAGTCCTTGTAGTTCATGTCCTCGCTGAGTATGCTAAATGGATTTGAGATCTCAAGGTTTGCAATTCCTGCAAGCTCAGGAACGTCCGCAATCAGCTCCTCCGGCTTTGTGAAGCTGTAAACGCCCCCGCTGACGTAGTCGATCTTGCTTCCGATTGTGCCTCCGGTGTAGATGAGGCCGACCTTTGGCAAGTCCTTGTCGTACTTCACATCCGCCTTCGCAAAGGAGAAGGACTTTTTCTCGAGAGCGAGTTTGGTTATCTTTGCGCCTTTCCCGACCCGAATCCCAATGTTGTATCCGTTCTGCTGCTTTATCACAAGTATTGAGTCGTCGCCAATCTCGGGGCGCGGCATTATGGTTCCTGAAAACTTTTCCTTGCCGGAAGTGAGTTCGATGGAGTCACCGATCTCTGCCTTATGGGACTTGAGAAGCGACTCTATCTCCTTGCTGTACATGGTTAGGGATAAGGAAATGATATTTAAAATGGTTTGTGGGGTTCAAAGCTTAGAGCGCCTAGCGCCAACCAAAAGACTTGAGGAAATTCAGTATCGCATTTATTAATGAGCCAAGCAGGTCCGTGCCGGGCTGCGACGGTTGAGGAACTGTGGTTGTGGAAGAGGGAATTATTGTTGTGGTTACGGTGGTTCCCCGATAGGAAATCAGAATGCACTGGGACTTTTCCTTGTTGAATACATATGTTGAAGGGCATATGCTCGCATTCACGGAGGTGCCCGAGCACGTAAAGTATGTGGGGGAATTTGGATAGTTTGGGGGGCAAGCGGGCGAGATTGTCTGTGGGGTGCAGCCAGTGGAGTTGTAGTAGTAAAAGCTTGGGCATGCCTGCGCGGTCGTTGTTGCAGGTATCGAAGTTGATGCGGTGGTTGTGATCGTCGTTGTCTGGATGGTTGTTGTGGTCGGCTCGGTGAGCGTGTGAATTGCTGATGCTATGCTCTGCGCCGCAGCCCTCTCCGCGGCTGTCGGGTAGCTCCCAGTGACTATCACCGCAAGGGCGTTGCCGTTTAGGTCAACTATCTGGATTCCGTTGTAAATGAGTGCGCTGTTGCTTGCGATTGTTATGGAAGAGGTAAAGCTGTTTGCAGCGGAGGCGATGTCATTGTCTCCCACCGTGCAGGGACCGCATCCCACCAGTATGGTATTCTTTCCAAAGGTCTGCACGCTTGCCTTTGTGCTGAGCCCGGGATACATGTTGGCTATGGAGTCGACCTGCCCATTGTCGTATGCGCCGCCCACGATTATCTGGACGGTGTTGACTGTGAGCGAGGGGGTTGTGACGTTAGAATCCGTGTAAATCGAGATGCTGGTGGCCGCGGAAACCGCCCAAAAGAACAGGGAGAGCGTAAAAAGTGCCATCAGAGTCGGCCTTAACCTGAAAGTCCCTTTCATTTAAACAGTATGGTTATTCTGCCAAGGTTCATAATATTATTGGAGGTGAAGGGACAGAAAGCCATTTTAATCTTCTATTGGAATCCTAAGCATGGACAAATTTCCGATCAATACAAAGGAGTTCAGAAAGCTCATGCTGCTGGCGGGGTTCTTCGCGGTGCTGGGCGCACTCTTCTATTTCGTGCACGTTGGGCAGCTTGCCTGGACCATCCTGATTGTGAGTGCCTTGGTGTGGTTTGTGATTGAGGCACAAAACGACAGGAAGAGGCTGAACCGTGCTTTCGAGGTTGGGGTCTTTCTCCTCCTCTTCGACTTTGCCTTCGAGAATTCAGGATGGCTGCTTGGCCTGTGGCACACGGTAAGCGCTTATGCGATAGGGGTTGTGCCACTTGAGGTAATAGGGATCTGCTTCTTCGGAGGAACCGCATGGGCCCTCTACTTGCCAAGGAAGTTCAACTTCTGGCACTCCGCAATCGACTGCCTGGTCTTTGCGCTCTTCGGCTCTCTTGGGGAGTGGCTGCTGATACATCAGGGGCTCTTCTACTACAGCCTGTGGTGGTCCACGCCGCTTGCGTTCCTAGCCTACCTTGGAACCTGGATAATACTGCACTTTGTCAAGTACAGGATCGTCAAGGTGTGATGTTTGGCGCACCTAGGGGCTTGACTTTATCGCGTTGATAGGGCTTTTTATATTTTGTTCTAGATAAGTATTGTGCTTATTAAGTGATATTTATGATGTGTGAGCGCTGCGGAAAGGACATATTCAAGTACAGCACGTGCAACTACTGCAAGAAGAAGATCTGCGTGAACTGCATGAAGAGCTCGAGGAAGGTGACAAAGACCAACCGAATAGTCATCTGCAAGGATGACTGGAGCAAGATGACAAAGAGAAAGACCTTCAAGAGCGCGACTGTCGAGACTGCCTGATTCCATTTATGGGTTTCAAAAAGCAAAAGGCTTCTTATCCTAAGAGTAAATCCCTTCCTATTGAGAAATCGGTCGGCGCAGTGGTTATCAACCCTACTGGAAAGTACCTGCTGCTTGATAGGATTGCGAACAGAGGGGTAAAGATAAAGGGCCACTGGTGGGAGATCTCCAAGGGCCACCAAGAAGGAAGAGAATCGGATATGGAAACGCTTATGCGGGAGATAGAGGAAGAATGTGGAATAAAGAGCTTTGAGATAATCAAGGGATTCAAGGCCCAAACCAGCTACATAAGCTCAAGTCAAACAAAGAGGCTCTTTGTTTTGTACCTAATCAGGCTAGCTGATAATAGAGTGAGGCTTAGTGACGAGCACAAGGATTACAAGTGGGTGAGTGAGGCACAGGCGAGAAAACTTCTCCCCCACAAGTCGTGGGTCAGAATTTTGATGAAAGCAGACAGATACCTTAAAGGCAGAGAAAATGTTGCACATACTGGCTTAGCCGTGCGAAATGGTTAATAAGCTGGTATGAGCCATCTAATTATGGCAAAAAAGATCATTGACAACACCGAATTGTACCGCGTCACCTTGGAGATGCACAACAAGGTAGCGGACTGCCTCAGCCACCTTGCTGCCGAAAAGGAGAGCATGGAGGATGCCATTGACGCGCTCAACAGGGTAAAAAAGATGAGTAGGGAGCTCGACGGACTGCTCGCCAAGGCAGCAGCAGAGGCAGGATTGGAGTACGACACCAAAAAGCAGCTCAGGGCTCTTGGCAATTCTGCAAAGAGGCTCGAGAAGATACTCGCCGAGCACAACAGCAAAAACAAATTCCTCTTCGGTGCGGCGGGCATTTTCGCCCAATCGTGGGGGCTCATAGAGGGCGAGGTTCAGGAAGTGATTGGCAAGAGCGCGGGAAAGGCGCCTAAAATGCCGCCATATATTAGATAGCAAAGTCCTTCAGTAGGTGTAAGAATTATTCAAGCGGCTAATTCGATAATCTTTATGAATTGCCTCAAAGAGACTGACTTGGAGAGGATTGCATCCTCATATTTTTTGTATTTCTTCACCATGCTAGTCTCGTCTATTCTTATGGCGCCAACTATGTCATCGTATTTGCCATACTTCAAAACAGGATATTTTGTCAGGAAGACTGTCTCATCCACAACTAGAAGGTCATTTGGCTCAACGCCCTTAGGCCTCTTGATGGAGTTGAAGAGTTCTCTGTCCATCAAGTAAATTTTCTCACCCGCCTTCTCGTTTAGAAGGTAGACACCCAGTTCAAATTTGAGATAATCGTTTAGCGGCAGGGTAACGACGTGAACTCTGACAAATGGGACTTTTCTTTTGCGCAGATCGGCCAGTTCTTTATGCCAGGCCTTCAACTCCTCATTTAACTCTCCCACTTTTATCTTGCCATGCTTTTTGTAAAGCTCGAACATTTTCCGCTCTGGTGGATAACCATACCAGTCAAGCAATTCGAGCTTGAATATCCTTTTTGTTGCAACAGCACTTGTTTGGTCTGCCTCTTTGAAGTACTCCCTTTTTGAAAGCATCTTCATGGAATCAGATTTTGGTTATCGAAATCTTTACTATCTCCCCTTCTATGTCGAAGTCCTGCGACAGTCCCTGATTGCTCAATTCCGACTTCATCGAAGAGGCATTCAACTCCTTCTTTAGCTTCTGCAGGTTGTGGCCGATCGCATCTGCCATCTCGCCGCCTGCAAGGTATCCCAAGTGTATCCTATCCTGCTTTTTGAGGTTGAACTCCTTTCTCATCATCTGCACCCTTCGCTCGAACTCCCTGATCAGCGCCTCCTGCCTGAGCTCCTTGTTGACTGTCTTATCCACGCTTACCCTTCCGTACTTGAAGCTTACCGCATCAGACTCTTCCGCCTTCTGGACAATGTTGAAGTGCTCCGAAGTTATATCGAACGGACCATTTGAGGTGTGGAGTAAGTAGCTGCCGTGCTGCTCCACCGCCTTGCGAAGCTCATCGGAATTCGCACCCTTAAGCGCCTCTGCCACAGCGGAGGCATTCCCCTTGAATGAGGGACCTAGCTTTGCGAAGTTTGGCCTTATCTCCTCCTTCATTCCCTGCGCCATATTCAGGTTGAGCTTCTTGGTGTTTGTGTAGTCCTCCACTATGTTTGCGAGCCTCTGCAGGGAGTTGTATGCAGATTCGGTGTTGGCATCGACGGTCGCGCTTATTATCGGCCACCTAAGCCTTATCGCCGCCTTCTCTCTACTTGCGAGTATCGCTGTGATTGCGTCTGTTGCGATTGCAAAGTCGGCCTCAAGCTGCGGGTTTATCAGCTCCGCCTTGAACTTGGGCCATCTGTTCATGAAGATGCTCTGCTTCTCCTTGTAATTGGCAAGGTAAATCTTCTCTGCGGTGAACGGGCTTATCGGCGAAAGCAGCAGGAGCGTGTTGTAGAAGAGGTAATTTATCAGGTCGACTGTCGCCTTTGCCTTGCCCTTTGGCGCCTCGAGTATCTTCTTCTTGCCGATCTTTAGGTAGAACCTGCTCAGATCGTTGATCACAAAGGAGTTTACTGCGTTCACCAGCCTGTGCACCTCGTATCCGTCCATTCCCTCCGTCCCCTCTTTTATCACGCTGTTTAGCCTTGAGACAATCCATGCGTCCTCAGGATCCATCTTTGATGCGTTGCGCGGCTTCTTGACCTTCTTTGGGGCGTAGCCTATCGCGCTAGAGTAGTCGACAAGCAGGTTTGCTATGTTCCCGAGCATTATGAGCATCCCCTGCATCTCCTCTATCTCCTTGTGGGAGAACTTGAGGATCTCATATGAGATGTGGGAGAGGATAAAGGACCTAACCGCGTCTATCGAGTACTTGTTGATCAGTTCTTTGGCGGAAACGTAGTTGCCCTTGCTCTTGTGCATCGCCTCCCCCTTCTCGTCCACCACCCAACCGTGCATCACAACAGACTTGTAAGGCGCCTTGCCGTAAGCTGCGACGCCTGTTTTCATCATCGAGGCAAACCATCCTCTTATCTGGTCGGGCCCCTCGGTTATGAACTGCTTGGAGTAGGACTCCTTGAACTCCTCCTCTTCCATGCTCGCCGTGTGGGCAACGCCCGAGTCGTACCAGACATCAAAGACGTCCTTGACACGGTGCATCGAACTGGAGCACTTTGCGCACTTGAGCGCTATCTGGTCTATGAACGGCTTGTGAAGGCTCTCCGAGGTGTACTCGATGCTCTTTCCCGACTCGGCCTTCAGCTCTCCAAACGATCCGATCGCCTTTGTCTCGCCGCACGAGTCGCACACCCAGAGGGGTATTGGGATTCCCCAGTACCTCTGCCTGCTAATCACCCAGTCAGGGGCGAGCTGTATGCTTTCGACAAACCAGCCTTTGAGCTCCTTTGGGTACCAGAAGACCTTCTCTGACTGCTTTGTTATCTTCGCCTTGAGCTTGCTCACCTTTATGAACCACTGCTCCGTTGGGAGGTAGACCAGCTTCTCATGGCACCTCCAGCAGTGTGGGTAGCTGTGGCGAATTGAGGATTTGCTGAGGAGCACATCGGCTTCCTTTAGATCTGCCTCGACCTCCCTGTTCGCCTCGTGTATCAGCGCCTTGCCCTCGTACTTGCCGGCATCTACGTTGTACTTCCCATCAAGGTCCACAATCGAGAGCAGCGGTATCTTGTTTGCCCTGGCGATCGCAAAGTCCTCGGGGCCGTATGCGGGAGCGATATGGATTATTCCTGTCCCGTCATCTAGGCTTACCATCTCCTCCGAGAAGATTACCTTGTGGTACTTCCTAGTCTCCTTTTGCCTCTTGATGTTTGCCTCAAGGGGATTTGTGTAGAATATCCCCTCAAGCTCCGATCCGTAGAATTCATCGATTATCGTTGGATGCGCCTCAAGAAGCTTTGTGATTGCATCTAGCCTGTTTTTTGCGAGTATCAGCTCCTTCTCATCTATCCTGGCCCTGACGTAGAGTGCCTTTGGGTTGACCGCTACGGACATGTTTGCAGGAAGAGTCCAGGGAGTTGTGGTCCAGATCAGAAGGTATGAGGTTGCACCGATGTTTATCCTTGGCTTTGAGAGCTTATGGTTTATCTTGAATGCCACGTACATGGAAGGGTCTGTGTCCTCTTCCTCCTCGACCTCTGGCCCCTTTGCAAGGACCGTGCCGCAGTGGAGGCAGTAGGGCATCACCTGTATCGACTTGTAGACCAGCTTCTTGTCGTAGATCTTCTTGAACACCCTCCAGCTCTTGTCGATGTAGTCTGGTGTCGCCGGGATGTATGGCTTATCAAAGTCCATCCAAACGCCGTACCTCTTGAGATCAAGGCTCATGCCGCCAACGTAGCCCTTGTACGTCTCCATGCATGACTTGATGAAGTTGCCAACGCCGATAGGGCTCTCGATCTCCTTCTTGGACTTGATCTGCAAGTGCTTCTCTACTTTGTTCTCGATCGGCAGTCCGTGCACATCGAATCCCGCGCGGTCGGTTACGCTAAATCCCTGCATCCTCTTGTAGCGCAGAAGCGCGTCCTTTCTCGCGTATGCCCTTACATGCCCCATGTGCAGCTCTCCGTTCGCATATGGCGGCCCCTCAAGGAAAAAGAACTTCTTTTTCCCCTTGTTTGCCTCGTTTATCTTCTCCCTTGTGTTGTTCTCCTTCCAGTAACGGAGCATCTCCTCCTCTGTCTTGAACAACTCAACATTATGCATCAGAAATCAACCGGCTTGGGATAACTTCAATTTCTCTGTAAGCTCTTATAAATATTGTGTAGGGAATAATAATGATGGTTTCATGAGGATAGCAGACGCGGCGACGCTCTTTAGGACGTTGCTTGTTTTCGTTGTGGCGTACATGATATTTGTGAGGTACGACGCGCTTACCACGATAGTTGTAATCGTGATAATGTTCCTTCTTGACGCGGTTGATGGAAAGCTTGCTCGCTTCGACAAGGGCAAGTCCAAGTTCGGGCCTAGGCTTGACGTTGCGGGCGACCGAGTCACGGAGTACGTGTTCTGGATAGTCTTCGTTGTGCTGAACGTCGTTCCTCTCTTTGTTCTATTCATAATAGTGATGAGGCACTCCTTCGTTGATGCGTTCATGGCGAGCAAGGGGACCTCCTCAAAGATGAAGACGGGCTTTGCGCGTCAGATCTACGCATCCGACCTCTTCAGGGGAGGGATAGGCGTTGCAAAGGCGGTTGTGTTCTCCTACCTCGCGCTTGTCTACATAGCAGGATGGAACGCACAGATAGGCAATTTGCTCATCGCCTTCCTCGTGCTCTACATCCTGGTCAGGGGAGCTGCTGAGATATACGAAAGCACGGTATAGTGATCTGATGGTTGATTTTAGGTCAAAGAAGATTGTGATAGCAGACCTTGACGGGACTCTTGCTCCGAGCAAGAGCAAGATGGACAAGGAGATGTCGGATCTTATAATCGAGCTTCTTCAGTACAAGGACTTCGCGGTCATAAGCGGCGGAAGGTACGAGCAATTCGAAAAACAGTTCGTAAGCGGGCTTGAGTATAGGCCGGAACGCTTCTCAAGGCTATATCTGCTGCCCACCTGCGCAACCTCATTCTACAGATTCGAGAACGGAAAGTGGAGGAATGTCTATGCTGAGAACCTTGGCGAGGATCAAAAGATAAGGATAATCAGGGCATTCGAGACGGCCCTTAGGGAGGCGGGATACCAAAAACCAGAGAAGGTCTACGGACAGCTAATCGAGGATCGCGGGAGCCAGATAACTTTCTCCGCGACCGGCCAGGAGAGCCCGCTTGAGGTCAAGCAAAAATGGGATCCGGACCAAAAGAAGAGATTGCTAATCAAGAGCTACCTGGACAAGATCATACCCGAGTTTGAGGTGAGGATTGGGGGCACGACATCGATTGATGTGACAAAGAAGGGAATAGATAAGGCATACGGAATAAGAAAGATCGAGAGCTACTTTGGATACAAGATAGCTGAGATGGTCTTCCTTGGCGACGCGCTCTTTGAGGGGGGCAACGACTATCCAGTAAAGAATGTTGGAGTCGATTCGATAGAGGTTTCCGGACCTGAAGAGACCAAGAAAATAATCAGGGAGATAATCGCCCAATCGAGTGATCAGTAGTAGTTAGGGACAGTCCTCCTTTTTGCATCGCGGATTATATTCATAAGCTCCTTTATCCTCGCCTTGTGTGGTGCAGCCTTGGCTTCTAGATCCTTGATCTCCTCCTTTGGAGAGCGGGAGGTGCTCAGGAAATGCCCGTTTTGGATGTCCTCCTTCCTCATGTTTATCTTGCGGAGCGCCTCAGTCTCTACGGTGTGCATGTTCTGAAGGTCTATCGCCTCGCGCACGCTAATCTTGTGCTGAAGCTTGAGCCGGTCTATGGTCTTCTCAAAGTCCATAATTTGGATGTATTTTCCGACTTTATAAAGTTGCTCTGCAAATTCGTATGCTGCGAAATTTAGCAGCAAAATTAGCCCTTCCTTATGCTCGGTGCCAGCTCCTCGTGAAGGGACCTTGCCAGGCCCTTGATCTGCTCGTTCTTCTGCTCGAGAGCCTTTACCAGTTCCCTGCGCTCCTGCTTGTCATCGCTCGTCTCAAGCCTCCTGTTTATCTCAGTGGCAGCGTCTCGCAGCTTCCAGTAGTCGTTTGTTATTTTCGTACCTTCGTCAACCGAGATTTTCTTTTCCTTGACGAGCAGAGCTATGTTCCTCACAAATGTATCCATCTTATGCCCCTGCAACAGATAACTATACAAAAATGTTTCTAATTTATAAACATTTCCCAAAATTCGTATAGTAGAAATCCTCTGATTACGACGAAAGTCACCATTTGCAGGTATCGGTGTACGTTGTAAACAATGTCTATAATTTTTAGCTCCTTTTTGCGCATGTACCACAATCTGCTCCGTAACTCGTCTCCAAACTTTCTTTTCTGCA
>JAGWHA010000076.1 GCA_028867095.1 Microcaldota archaeon
ATGCACACTTTACACGGCCTCAAGGAGTTTGCGAAGTTCACAAAGCAGGTGCTCACCATAGAGGAGATGCGTGCAGTGGACATGAACACCACGGCGCTTGGCGTCTCGCAAAACGAGCTGATGGACAATGCGGGCAGGGCGGTAGCGGAATTTGTCTCAAAGAAGTTCACTGGAGAAAAGAGAATCCTGATTGTCTGCGGGCGCGGCAAGAACGGGGGGGACGGCTTCACTGCCGCGAAGCACCTCTGCAAGAAGTATGATGTAAAGGTTGCGCTTCTCGGAAACAGGGAAGAGATAAATCCGGACTCAAAGTTCCATCTGAATTCGATCTCGCAGATTCCCACAATCGCAATAATCGAGAATGCGGAGCAGCTGATAACCCAACTCTTAGGTGAGTGTGATGTCGTTATTGATGCAATCTTCGGAACCGGTTTCCATGGAAAGATGCGCGAGGGGGCGTCAAATGCGATCGATGCAATTAATTCTTCAAAAAAAGTCGTGGTTGCTGTCGATGTCCCCTCGGGGCTAACCGAAGACGGGCAGAATAAAAAAATAGTGAACGCTGATTACACACTTACGTACCACAAGATGAAGGCGCAGCTTGTGCGCAACAGGAGTGCCGGCAAGGTAATCGTGGTTGCTGTTGGGATACCTATAGATGCGGAGATTATCGCCGGGCCCGGGGATCTCTATCTCGCCTCCGTGCCTAGGGGTAAATACTCGAGCAAGAAGGAGAACGGGAAGGCCGTGATAATCGGTGGCAGCAAGAACATCCACGGTGCACCCTCCTTGGCGTCCAACTCTGCCTACTCCACGCTTGCGGCCCTTCGGGTCGGAATAGGCTATACAATAACCTGCGTGCCAAGAAGCATCGCAAACATCGTGCGCAAGGTCTCGCCAAACATAATAGTGATCGAAACCGAGTCCCAGGACATTTCCACTGCGGATCTTCCGATTCTGCAGCGCGCAGCAAAGAGCGCAGACTCGGTAGTGATTGGCCCAGGACTGGGAAGGGCGCAGGAGAGCCTCGCAGCCGCCGCCTCATTGGTTGCGTATCTCTCAAAGCTGGGAAAGATGTTGGTGGTGGATGCCGATGCCATCTATTCGATAAACTCCTCAATCAAGTTAGGCAGCAAAACGATACTCACCCCAAACGATAAAGAGTTCTCGCACCTCTCAAGCACAAAGATGAGAAAGGGCAACCTAAAGAGCAGAATCCGCGCTGCCGTAAGGGCCGCAAACCACTTCGGCACCAACATTCTTCTCAAGGGGCACCAGACGATTGTGACTGACGGCAAAGTGGTCAAGATTATCCTTTCAAATTCCTCCGCCCTTGCGACAATGGGAACCGGAGATGTCCTTTCAGGCATAATTGCTGGCTATGCGGCAAGAAAAAAGGACATGCTGATCTCCGCGACCGCAGGCGCGTATCTGCACGCAAGGATAGGCGACGAGCTCTACGTTGACGAGGGAACCCACATACTCGCAAGCGACATCATCGAGAGGATACCGAAGATTATAAAAGAATTCGACAAGAATGTTATCTGATTGAATGCCCTCATCTCCTTCAGCGCATGCAAAATCCGAGTTCGCAGAGATTGTCCTAGCGGCAGTGAAGTTCGGCTTTGAGGGCGTCGAGATCGGAATAGATGACGTCTCCTCGTCCATAAGCATACCAAAGAGCGAGATGGGCGATCTTAGCACCTCGATCGCATTTCGGCTCGGAAAGGCGATGAAGAAGAGCCCGAGGGAGGTCGCAATTCACATCTCAAAGAACGCAAAGCCCACAAGGCTTCTAAAGAACTTTTCCGAGGCGAACGGATATGTTAATGCGGTACTTGATGAAAAGGAGTACTCAAGGCTTGTTTTGGAAAGGGTGATTGCCGAGAAGGAATGCTATGGCGCCTCAGATTCCGGAAAGGGAAAGAAGGTCATCGTCGAGTTCCCAAGCGTAAACCCGAACAAGCCCTGGCACGTAGGCCACGTCCGAAACGCGGTGCTTGGCGCATCGATATCAAACATGCTCAAGTTTGTCTCATTTGACGTCGAGCGGGAGGACTACATAGACGACCTCGGCCTTCAGATGGCGGAGAGCCTCTGGGGATGGATGAATCTCTCAAGCAAGCC
>JAGWHA010000077.1 GCA_028867095.1 Microcaldota archaeon
AAACACCATTTGTGCGATCCTGCTCTTATTGGCCGCGATCTTCACGGCCGCCTCAGCGCAATCCTTCACAGTCACATCGGACCTCAGCGCAAGCTCCGCCCCCACAGTCAGCGTGCAGGTTGCGCAGACAAGCGGATACAATGCATCGATAGACGCGCAGGTGCACCTTGCCGCTGGCGCATCGATCGACTACCCCTTCTCGGAGATAGACTGGGGGGACGGCTCCTTCACAAGGGGGACCGCGATCTCCACGCCGCAGGGGGAGACGCACACCTACCCCAAGACCACCACAAGGTGCAGCAGCTCAGGCAGCAGGTGCTCATACACCCTCACCCTCCTTATAACCGACAGCAAGGCGGCTAGCGCCACAGGGACGACGTATGTCTCCATGCCGATTTCCTCCCAGTACCCCTCCGGCGGATCGTCAGGCAATTCGACCAGCACGACCACAACCACAATCTCGCCTGCGACCACAACTACGATAAACCCGACAACCACAATTCCGCAGTCAAGCACCACGCAGCCGCTGCAGAGCACGCTCTGCGGGATAGTGGCCCTTCTCAACATGGTGCTCTACACCCTTGCGCTTGCACTCTTTGTGATCGGCGGCGTACTCTACACCCTTGCCCACACGCTTCCATCGCAGGCAAGGGGGATGATGCAGGGCTACGGAGCCGGGATAATGATGGGCGGGATAAGCGTTGCGATAATCGCGCTAATCGCCCCCTATGTCCTCGCTCTATTCTTGGGCGGTGGACTCGGCGCTGCGGCGCTGTGCTGAATTTTCTACGTCTATCTGTAAAGTTGCAGAGCAGCTATATAAAAGAAACGACGTAAATTACTCTTGTTTCCATGTTGAACTTTGAGAAACTGGGCAAGGAGATAAGGCCATTCATAGCAAGCCTAAGGGACGATTCCGAGAGGCTCTCACTCTCGAACCTATCCGCAAAGGGGTTCCTAATAGAGTCGAAGTTCGGGAGGCGGGAGATACTTATCGAAGGCAAATACAAGAACCGCGGCTTTGGAATCAGGATGGATCCGGAAGGGTGCCTCTTTTTGATTGTCAACGGCCCAGGTGGCGGAGAGCACACATGCAGATTCGGAGACGAGATGGTGTTTAGGCACAGACTCGAGAGCGTGCAAAACGACGCAGAAAAGAAGAGGGAGCTCATACTTGCGCTTGTTGAGAGGATTGACGGGGACCTTCTCATGCCCAGCAACTCCCTTATATCAAAGCCTGCAATCCTAAGGCAGCCCCTTATTGACTGGATCCACGGCCTCCACTCGGCAATCATTTCGGGAACGATAAGATAACGGTGATAAAATGAATAAAACTAAACTAGATGATAAGAACGTGACCCTAAAGACAAGAAGCAAGAATTTCACGAGCGAGGACATTGCAGGAATAATCAGCGGTGTCTTAAGCGCGTATATAGACCGAAAAGAGCATTGGGGACAGCAAAAACTGAAAGAGGTGGTAAGAAATTCCTTTGACACCGCAGTACTTTACGACGATACCAAAGCAATCATTGCATTTTTGAAATTTAATCCTGAATTAAAAAAGTTTGCGCAGATGCAGTATCTAAAGTACAACAAAAAGGATTCTGAATATGCAAAACAGTACCTCAAATATTTTCCTCAATTCGAGGAGGAGAGGATTACGCCCGAGATGAAAAGGGCCGTGGCCACTATAAAAAGATTTTAGTTAGATGAGTCTATGCCAAACCAGGGAGGAGGAAGCGGATGCGAGTGCGGCGGCGCGTGCATGTGCGGATGCGTCGGAGGATGCATGTGCAAGAAGGGGTGCGAGTGCGGATGCAGCTGCGCCGAGAGGAGGGAGAAAAAAGAAGAAAGCTAAACGAATCTTCAGATAAGCTATTTAAAGATTGCAACGCGAGTTGTAGCGGGGAATGGCATGGCTCGCTTGAAAACCTTGGGAAGGGACACGACAGTTGTTTTGAATCCGACGACAAGAGAGGCGGTTGAGCAGAGGGTGTGCGACATAATCGCGTCAAAGCAGTTCAAGGGGATAATACCTAACCAAAAGGAA
>JAGWHA010000078.1 GCA_028867095.1 Microcaldota archaeon
GACCAGCTCACGGTGCAGAAGAGCGAGCTCGACACGGCAAAGGATGAGGTCGCAAAGGCAACAGGCAAGGTCTATGTCACAATCGGAGGAGTGATTGTTGAGACAAACAAGGAAACCGCGCTAAAGAACATCGAGGAGAAGAAGGAATCCGGGGAGGTCAGGGTCCAGTCGACAAGCAAGCAGCTTGGCGAGCTCAAGGCAAAGGAGAAGAAACTAAGGGATGAGATCACGGCGCTATCTAGCAAGATGCAACAGTGAACTTTGATGATGAAGATTAGCTTCAACGAACTGCTGAATTTTCTGATACTTAACAAGGAGAAAAGATTTCTCATAACCTTCCACTCAATCGGCGACCGCGACAGCATCGGCTCAGCAATCGCCCTCCATTCATATCTCACTAATTCTATCATCGCAATGCCCGATCTGATCACAAACAGTTCACGCAGAGTGCTCGAGAGCCTCTCAGCTCCACCTAAAATCGGCAACAAGATTCCAAGCGACATATTCGGGACCATAGTTGTCGATGCAAATTCCCTGGAGGCGACAGGGCAGCTGGAGAAGCAGATAAAGAAGACCAAGAAATCAATCCTCTTCATCGATCACCACGAGCCAAACAAGAGCGACGAGCTCAAGGCAATGGTCTTTGCAGACCAAGCCTACAACTCTACCTCAAGCCTAATCCACCACATCCTCACCAGCCTGGGCGTAAAAGTCGAGACTGATGCCTCAGTCGCGCTCCTCAACGGGATAGTGGCAGACTCCGCAAATTTCCACAATATGCACGCTCTCACCTTTAAGCAGGTATCCGAACTCTTGCACAGCGCCGGGATGACCTACTCCGAATTTCTCGAGAGGTTTGGGCCAAGGGTGCCACCCCAAAGCAGACTCGATTCACTAAAGGAGGTATGCTCCGCGTCAAGAATCATAGCCGGGAACAACCTAATCCTCTACGGCCCTGCGACAACTCACGCAAGCATCGCAGCCGAGACTGCGATAGACGCAGGAGCAGACGCAGCGGTATTCTGGCTGATCGGAAAGAAGGAGGTCTCGATCTCCGCAAGGCTAAGGCCGCCCCTCGAGAGGGAATTTTCGATACACCTTGGCAAGATAATGCAGGAGATAGGTCCAATGGTAGGAGGTTCTGGCGGCGGCCATCCCGCAGCCGCAGGTGCGTACGGTCCCAAGGTCAACATGGCAGGCAAGGCAACAGATAAGATTCTATTTGAGCTAAAGAAGAAATTGTCACAAGTGTAGAGATGAAGATCGCAATCCTCTCGGACTTCCACCTAGGGTATGATCGCTTTGTGGAGGACGCGTACAAGCAGGCAGAGGAGGCACTAACAAAGGCCTCAGAGCTAGCGGACATGATGATTCTGCCCGGCGATCTATTCGACATAAGGAACCCGAGGCTTGAGATACTTGCCCAAGGCGTTAACCTCTTCCGCAACGTAGCCCGCAAGAAATGGGAGGCAAGGGTGGTCGCATACAGCGGCAACAAGAAACTATACACAGACATCCCAATCATCGCAATACCCGGAACCCACGAGCGGCGCGCGCAGAACGCGGGGAACTCGGTTGAGCTGCTGAGCCTCGCAGGTCTGCTCATTGACGCAAGCGATGCAACAGTCGAGGTCGAAAAAGACGGCGAGAAAGTTGCAGTTTTTTCCCTTGGCGGCCTATCTGAAGAGAAGGTCAAAGAGACCCTAAAGGAGCTAAATCCAACCCCGGTCGATGGCGCATTCAACGTCTTCCAGTTTCACCAATCGATCTACGAGCTGCTTCCATTCAGCAACGATTTCATAAAGTTTGATGACTTACCAAAAGGATTCGATTTATACATCGATGGCCATATCCACAACAAGGTAGAGTCCAAAGTTTTCGGGAAGCCGTTTCTGATTCCGGGCAGCACGGTGCTCACTCAGCTAAAGGACGGGGAGCAGGAGCAAAAAGGCTTCTTCCTTTTCGACACAAAAACAAAATCCTACGAATTCATACCGATCGAGTCAAGGGAGTTCTTCGTTG
>JAGWHA010000019.1 GCA_028867095.1 Microcaldota archaeon
ATCTTCTCTGCTTATTTTCTCTTTTCCTACTCGTTCAGCCATAATTTCACCCTCGATACTCTCTCGGAAGTACACATTTATATATTTATCGACGAGGATACGTCAGTAATATATACTTCGGGGCGTTTTTCGGCGAAAATCCGGCTTTTTCCCTCGTTTTAAGAATGGTTTTAAACCTTTAGTGTGAAATCTTATCAGATTGATTTCATGATAGAGATAAAGATGGCAAAGGATGCGAAGATCAAGGGTTACACGCTTATCGAGGGTTTTCCGGGAGCTGGGCTCGTCGGGCCAATGGCTAACAGCTACATAATCGAGAAGCTCGAGATGGAGTACATCGGGCACATTGAGTGCGATTCTTTCCCTCCGATTGCTGCTGTGCACGGGGGAGTGCCGATGTTTCCGGTAAGGATATACAAGGACGATAGGTACAAGCTCGTGGTGATAATCTCGGAGTTCACGATACCGACGGACATCATCTACCAGCTTGGGAACGAGCTGATAAACTTCATAAGAAAGCAGGGGATCTCGCTGGTCGTCTCAATCGGCGGGATGCCTACGCCCAAGCCTACAGGAATCGCCTACGGCATCGCAACCACAAAGCAGCTAACCGAGAGGCTCAGGTCGGCAAAGATAGCGCCCATAAGCGAGGGGGTTGTTGCCGGAGTCAGTGCTCTTTTGCTTGCAAACAGCCTAGAATTTGGGATACCGGTCATAGACGTCCTGGTGCAGGTTGACCCGACGGTGATGGACCCAAGGTATGCGGTAGTCGCGATAGAGAACGTGAAGAAGATAATAAACATGAACATAAGCGTCGAGGAGCTAAACAAGGAGGCGAAGTTAGTCGAGGCAAGGGTGAAGGACATCCTAAAGAAGGCCCGTGACTCTCACGAGTCATACAAGAACGCTGTCGACGCGACAGGACCATCGATGTACGCTTAGGATTGGATGCAGGGGTTGCAGAGTCTGGTTTGGCAACTAGCCACAGAAAAACGCGCAGGACTTAAGATCCTGTGGCCTAGCGCCTTCGAGAGTTCAAATCTCTCCCCCTGCACATCCCTTACAGCCTCTTCTCCATCCACACCAGCGTCTTTCCCCTTCTGTAGCCCATATGTTCAAGTATCTTCGCGACCTTGGGGTTTGTGGCAAGCGCGTAGACGGACCAGATTCGCTTTTTCCTAAGCCACTCCTCCCTTCTTTTTATGAACAAGCCACCGATTCCCATTCCGCGATACTTTGGCAAAACGATATTGTAGACAAGGCAGGCATAGTCAGGACCTTCAATCGCACAGTATGAGAATCCGATGATCTTATCCGAATCAATGCCCACGATGAAGAGCCCTTTTCTATTGGTGATTGCAAATTTGAAATCGCTTTCTGTCATGAAGATCTCGTTATCTGAAACTTTGAGCTCGGGGGTTGCCTTGCCGATCTTATATAGTGCCCTGAAATCCGAGAGCCTCGCCTTCCTGATTCGCATAATGCTATACTGAAATAAGCAGCTATATAAAATTGTTAGGACAAAGTAATTCTGCGCACCTGTAGCTCAGTGGTAGAGCGCGTGCATGGTAAGCACGAGGTCGCGAGTCCAATTCTCGCCGGGTGCTTTCGATTTTAGGAAAAGGGGCTAAGGGACTCGGCGAGTTTGCCGAATCCCAAAGTTTTCTGAAAATTAATTACTTCTTGCCCTTCTTCATCATGCTCTTTGCAAGATAGAGGACTATTCCTACGACAACGATCCAGACGACCAAGTCTATCACAAGACCAGTCCAGTCTACTGCCCAAGGATTGTACTGTGGGCCAACGGCAAGCCACCTTATCCATGTTACTGGGAATCCGTACCATGTTGCACCAATGAGCCCTCCTCCAGGAGTGCTGTTGTAGAGCCCTGTGACAAGGGTTATCACAGCTCCGCCCACTATAGACTTTACCGCAAACATCTTTGAGATTTCAATGCTGAGGAGTGGGAAATCTAAGCTTAAAAGGTTTGCTGGAATGCAAAAATGAGATTATCTGTGGAAGCTCCTCTTGTAGCGCCTGTTGAATCCGCCGCTCGAGCCATGCTCGCTTCTCTCGCCTCCGCCGTCCCTGTGGTGGCCTCCTCCCTCTCCGCCCCTTCTGTCGGAGCTTCTGTGGAATCCGCCTCCTCCAGGCCTGCCAAAGCTTCTTCTTGGACCTCCCGAGCTTGGGCCGCCCCTATTGAAGCCTCCCCTTCTTCCTCCGCCTCCGAATCTGCCTCCTCCGAAGCTTCCCCTGTTAGGGTCGCTGATTGGGAGATCTAGGTTCCTAAACGGCTCGAGGTTTAGCTCTATCTTGTCCATTCTTACGTTAGCGTAATCCTGAATGTCTCTAAGCTGCTTCTTCTGCTCGGGGTCTGCGATTGTAAGCGCCCTTCCTTCCTTGCCCATCCTTGCGGATCTTCCGACCCTGTGGATGTATGTGGTAGGCTCGTCTGGAGCTCCGAAATTGATTATGTCAGTTACGTCGTTGATGTCAAGCCCCCTTGCCGCAACGTTTGTCGCGATTAGGAACTGGGCTCCGTTTCTGAAGTTGCCAAGAGATCTCTCCCTCATTGACTGGGTGAGGCCTCCATGCATTAGTATTGCGTTGTACTTCTGGCTGACAAGCACCCTGTGAATTGCATTCGCCTCGTACTTTGTCCTTGAGAAGATTATTCCCTTCTTTGGATTGTACTCCTTGATGTATGCGAGAAGCGCCGAGAACTTGAGCCGATTTGGCACGATTGTGTATAGCTGCTTGATTGTGCTGACCGTCCTGTCGTCCTCCTCTCCCACCGTGATCTTGATTGCCTGTCCGTTTGAGTACCTATCTCCTATCTTAACGATCTCCCTTGGCATGGTCGCCGAGAAAAGCATCATCTGCCTCTCCTTAGGCGTCCTTGAGATTATGAACTCCACGTCCTCGATGAATCCCATGTCTAGCATAACGTCTGCCTCGTCCAGGACGAGGAACTTGATCTTCTCGAGCTTTAGCGCTCCCCTTTCGACCAGATCGATAATCCTTCCCGGAGTGCCGACCACGATGTTTGTGCCCCTCTTGAGCTCCTGGACTTGCATGTTTATCGATGCGCCGCCGTAGACGATCGTTGTATGAACGTGAAGTGGTGCTCCAACCTTTGTCGCAAATGCTGCTACCTGAATCGCAAGCTCCCTTGTTGGGACTACTATGAGCGCCTCAATGTCGTGCGTGTGTGCAAGCATCTGGAAAATAGGCACCAAAAATCCGCCCGTCTTTCCCGTGCCGGTCTTGGCGCGAGCTACCACGTTCTTGTGGTTGAGCAGCTCAGGGATTGTTCTTTCCTGGACTTCTGTGGCTGAAATAAATCCAACCCTCTTTAGAGCCTCGATTAGCTCTGGTTTCAAATTCATGTCTTTAAAATCTGTCAAAATTAACACCGAAAATAAGGAAAATTAGACTTTCGCTTTCCTTGTATACAAAAGCATTGAATCTTATGATATATAGAGCTTTCGTTTCGACGCAATTATGTTCGTTTTAGACAGAATGCTGCTCCGTTGATTGGCGCACTTTTTCCATGAAAAATACGTACCCAACACAATTTATTTAGCAATATGCAGCCAATCAATTGTGCAGGGCACAGACCATGGAGGAGATAATTAGAGTAAACAAGCTCAGCAAGAGCTTTAGGAGCTATTCAAGCCAGCAGGGAAAGAAGATCTTCCTGGCATCGCTTAGGAGAAAATACTACACGAAGAAAGCGCTAAACGAGATGAGCTTCAGCGTGAAAAAGGGGGAGATTGTTATGCTGCTCGGGGAGAATGGGAGCGGCAAGTCCACGCTGATAAAGATACTTGTGGGGATACTCCACCCTGATGGCGGAGAGGCGAAGGTCATGGGAATGACTCCTTGGGAAAATCGCATAAAGCTCGCGTGGAGATATGGGATGGTGAGCGGGGCGCACAACCAGATGATGTGGAACCTGCCCGCGATAGACAGTTTTGAGTATGCGAAAGAGCTCTATGAGATACCTGAAAAGGAGTATAGGGAAAGACTTAATTATTTCATAAAGCTACTCGATCTTGGAGACGTGTATAGAAGGCAGGTGAGAACGCTCTCCCTTGGCGAGAGGCTCAAGTGTAACTTCGTCGCTTCGGTACTGCACATGCCTGAGGTGGTCTTCATGGATGAGGCGACAATAGGCATGGACCTCTCTTCTGTGATAAACCTTAGGAAGGCCCTGCTCGACATGCAGAAGCGATACAAGGTCACTTTCTTCATCACGACGCATATAGTCGACGAGATAAAGGCGCTAGCAGAGCATGTTATCATAATAGACAAGGGATCGGTGGTCTTTGACAGCACAAAGTCTGCTCTGCAGAAGTTTTTTGGGAAGAAGAAGCAGCTTGAGATACACTTTGGTAGCAAAATAGCTGTTGCAAAATATAGAAAGTACGGAAAGATTATGGATGCAGGAGAGAGCCATCTAAAAATCGAGATAGACGCGGAGAAGCTGAAGGACAAAAAAATAATCGCTCTGCTTAATTCTGAAGAGGTCCTGGATTACAACGTCTCCGAGCCGGACCTGAGCTACATTCTCTCCAGGTTCTATGCAAGCAAAAAAGGTAGATGAATGCAATCTAAGCTCTATATTGGAGGGTATCTGGCATGGGCAAAGATACTGATAAAGGACAGGCTAGTGTACAAGATGAACCTGGCCCTGATGATGATCTTCCAGATAATGAGCCCGATCGTGATGCTTTTTGTGTGGACCGCGATTTACCTGGCCTCTGGGGTTTCGGCGATAAACAACTTCACGCTTGCTCAGATAATTTCTTACTTCTTCATCGTCTCTGCGATGAATGCGCTTGCTCCGAACATCGCTCACTCGATGTCAGACGACGTAACCTATGGGAATGTGTTTGGGGCCCTCATAAAACCAATCCATTATGTCGGTGGAGTACTGGCGTACGCGCTTGGCAACATTGTGGTTGACTCGCTGATAGGGATCCCTATAATAATCCTTGTGACGGTTCTGATGCACGTCTCCCTTTCGGCATATTCGTGGTTGCTGTTTTTTTTCGCAGTCGTATTGATGCTTGCACTTACCTCAATGGTAGAGTTCATGGTAGGCTGCCTGTCTTTCTTCTTCGTTGACATTGGAGGGGTTTCAACAATATTCACTTTTCTCATACAGTTCCTAAGCGGAGGGCTCATCCCTCTAAACCTTCTGCCCAGCAAAGTCGCTGCGGTAACTGGCGCACTCCCATTCCAGTTTATGCTCTATACGCCTTCTGCAATTTTTACTGGCACACTGACTAGTTCGCAGGCGGTGGGCAGCATGGAGATAGGAGTGCTCTGGGCGCTGGTTTTCTTAGTGCTTTGCCTTGCCGTATGGAAAATTGTAAGAAAGCAAATCGACAGTGTTGGTGTTTGAATGATTGCAAAAATCAAAAGGGACTTGCATTTGCTTCGCCTCTTCCAGACTTACACCTGGAAAGTTGCAATGGCTTATAGAGTGCAGTACATGTTCTGGTTCCTAAATTATGCACTTCAGGTAATAATGACCTTGATCTTCATAACAATAGTGTATCAGGTCTCGAATGGGATTGGGGGATGGAGCTACCCCCAGATGGTACTTCTCTCTGCAACCACTATGATAGTGATTGGGATAATAAAATATTTCGTAGACATAGGATGGGTAGGACAGAACCTGATCAATGGAAATTTTGACACAGTTCTCACAAAGCCCATCCCGTCATATCTGACTTTCTTCATTTCGACAAACAGCTCAGGGGCACTTGGAGGGGTAATAAGCGGGGTTGTACTCTTTGCCTATGCCGCATCACAGCTTAGCTTTGGTTTGCTGGGCATCGCGGAGTTTGCAATTATGATCTTGCTGGGCTCTATAGTAACACTGCTCTTTGTAATGGTCATGATAATGTACTCCTACTCCAAGTTCAAGGGAGGCGGATGGATAAACTGGATGTTCAACATAATTGCCAACATAACCAAGTATCCACTGAGCATCTACGGATTGGGGGGATCGCTGATATTCACCTTTGTCATACCTGTGGGATTTGCGAACTATTACTCCGTTGAGGCGCTGAGCGGCAAGTTGGGACAGATAGAGATAGCAGGACTGATACTGGTTTCGCTTGTGATGATCTTCGTGCTGTCGAGAGCAGTTAACAGTCTCTTCAGGAACTATTCAAGCGGTATGGGCTAGATTCCAGAGCTGTTCTTTCTGAGCGGAACCACCTTGACTATCGGTGCTTCGCCCTCTTTGAATGGATTTGCGCGGTAGTAAGCGTGCCTTTTCACAAGTAGACTGTAGGCGTAGCGGAATTCCTTCCCCTTTTCCAGAAGTGTTGCGGTTCCCTGAATCATTATCGCCTTGGGCTGCCTTTTATAAACATCGACAAGAATTGAAATTTTATCGCTGTGTAGCAGATTCTTGTGCTTCCGCGTACCGTAGTCAATTGCAAAGTAGAGGTTTTTGCCATCGAAAACGTGGATTACTGTGGTAACTTGCGGCCAGCCCTTCCTTGATACCGTTGCCACCCTCAACTCGTCCTGGCTTTTAAGAAATGCAATCTCCTTTTGACTAAATCTCACCAGATCAAACCACCGATTGAGCTTCCGAGCTTTATCCCGAGCCTTGAGGACATGCCGGATTTCAATTCGAGAACATATTTTGCCTTCGTTTTTGGCCCGTACGCCTCGCAGCCGAACATTCCCTTGCAAGGCTGAAGTTTTTTTGCTATGTCAACCACCTTACCGGCCTCATCCGCCCATACAACATCAATTGCGAAGTTCATGTTTAGCATCCAGATTCTCTGGAATCCGCTTGATCGAAAAGTAAAAAGAATTCCCTCGTTTTGCGCGATACTCTTTCTATACATCAGTCCCACAATTTGCTTTGCAAAACTGTCCGCAAGGTCAATTTTGAGAGTGTGATTGCCCTGCTTCACTTTCTTGCTCTTGAATTTGATATGGTGATAAAGAAATTTGGTGAGCATTTTATCATTTTGTTATCGCTTCGCTCTGCTCCCTTAGGAACTGCTGGAGGTAGAACCTGCTTCCAGTCCCCTTCCCCGTGAGTCCGCTTCCCTTCCACCCCACAAATGTGTGAAGCCCTACAATTGCGCCGGTTGTTGCGCTGGTCTCCCGGTTTACGTAAACTACTCCAGCCTCGATCTTGCTAAGGAACTCCTTTATCTCGCTTCTCTTGCCGCCGTAGAATCCCGCAGTGAGCCCGTATTCAACATCGTTTGCCTTTGCCATTACCTCGTCCATCTTCTTGTAGCTCGTCAGGCAAAGGAATGGCACAAAGAGCTCCTCGTGGAAGAGCCTGTTTTCATGGTCGAGCTCTGCAAGCGTCGGCTCAACGTACGCTCCCTTGAGTCCGGTCTCCACATGCTTTCCACCGTAGATTATTTTTCCTGACTTGTTCGCCTCGTTCACCGCGTAGTTGTATTTCTCAAGGGCGTTTGGACTTATTAGAGGGCCCACATAGACCTCCTTTTCGAGAGGATCGCCAATCTTAAAGGACCTCATTTTCTCAACGAGTTTGCTGACAAGCTCCTCCTTCACGGATTGGTGTACGTAGACCCGTGAGCATGCGCTGCACTTCTGACCTGCGAATCCGAATGCTGCGCTCGCGATGCCGGACGCAGCCTTATCCAAGTCTGCGCTCTTTGAGACGATCACGGGATTCTTTCCTCCCATCTCTACTATGAAGGACTTCTGCTGCCCTAGAGAGTAGTTCTTCATGATCATTCCAAGGCCCGTGGCCTTTGATCCGGTATAGGCAATCCCTCCAACTTTCTTGCTGATTGCAATCTCGTCTCCGACCTCCGATCCCGGACCGGTTATGTAGTTGAAGGCCCCTGCCGGAACTCCCGCCTCTTTGAATATCTCGTAAATCTTAAGTCCTGTGAGCATTGCTGGATTGTCTGTGGATGAAGGCTTGAAGACCACAGTGTTTCCGGTAAGCAGCGCTGCTGCGCTCATTCCCACGGATATTGAGATTGGGAAGTTGAATGGGGAGATTATTCCAAAGACCCCATAGGGCTTCATCGCAATTGCAACATTCTCCTCGCCTCCCGGAGCTCCCTGGAATCCTGCCGACACCCTTGCGCTGCTTGCAGAAAGCTTTGTCTTTCTTAGGTATCCCTTGTTCTTTTCAAGGTCCAAAGAGTAGTAATTGAGGAAATCTATCGCCTCATCGACCTCCCCGATCGACTCGTAGCGCGTCTTTCCGTTCTCAAGGCTCAGGATCACCGCCACTGTGAACTTCTCCCTTGAGAATATCTTTGCCGCATCGCGGAATATCCTGACCCTTTCCTTGTAGTTTGTCTGGCTCCAGCCTTCGAACGCTGTTGATGCAGCGTCGATTGCATGCTTTGCGTTCTCCCGTGTGCCCCTCTGGAACCCCCCAATCAGGATTGTCCTGTCTATCGGGGAATACTCGGCTATCTCAGCGCTTGAATAGACCTCCTTTCCCCCGATGTAGAGGGGATGCTTCTTGCCAAGCACATCCTGTTTAACCATTGCCACTGCTTCGCCAAAAAGGGAATCGAACTCGGCCTCCTTGCCTGCCTCAAGGAATTTCTTGTAGGTGAACTCATTTTGAAAATCCATAGTAAGCCCCCACTTTAATATATTGTCAAATACTTTTTATATCCCCCTACCAATAAAGACCTAGTTCTTCAAATCGGGACTGGGTTTCCCGACGTAAAGTATTTATTGCTTCTTTGGCAAAGTAAGAGCATGGCGACAGGTTCTGCTCTTGAAGTAGAGGCAACGATAGACCCTGCCAACATGAACCTGGAGCAGCTTGTGACAGAGGCCACCTGGAAGGAAGTCCTAATTGATCTGGCAAGGCGCGAGAAGTTCGACCCATGGAACGTTGACATCGTTGAGGTGGTCGACAAGTACATAGAGGCGATAAAGGGGATGAAGGTGATGGACCTTAGAATCCCTGCAAACATAATCCTTGCCGCTGCGATCCTGCTTAGGCTAAAGAGCGAGATGCTCGGCTTTGCGGAGGAGCAGATCGACGAGTCTCTTCCTCCTGAGGAGAGGCCGATGGTGACGGTCGACCAGCTCAGCTTCAGGCTGAGGATCCCGCCGAAGAGGAAGATGACGCTGCCTGAGCTTATAACCGCACTTGAGGAGGCGATGAAGCTAAAGGAGATAAAGGAGAGCGTCTCGCGCGAGGCGCCAATTCCGATCCAGCTAAACATTAGCTCGATGGACATCGAGGCGGAGATAGAGAATGTCTACAAGCTTGTGAAGAAGAGCGTTGACAAGTCCAAGATGACCACGTTTTCGATACTATCGCAGGGAAGAGGGGTCGAGGAGGCGCTCCTCGGTGTCTTCATACCGCTCCTGTTCCTCTCCCACAAGAACAAGGTGGTGCTGATACAGGAGAGGTTCTTCGACGAGATAATCGTCGCGCTTGTGAAGTGATCGCATGGAGGAGCAGATAGACCACAAGAAACTAATCGAGGCGGCGCTATTCATGTCTCAGAATGCGATGGGCGTGAATGAGCTTGTTACTGCCACCGGACTGATGTCCCCGGGCAAGATACAGGAGCTGCTCAGGGAGCTCATCTCTGATTACAGCACGCGCGACACATCGCTGCAGCTAATAGAGATCGGAGGGAAGTACATGTTTGCGCTAAAGGAGCCGTACGCGTCCAAGGTGAGTGGGCTTGCAATAGGGCCGGACCTCACGCGGGGAGCGCTAAGGCTGCTCGCATACGTGAACAAGAATCCAAATGTTTTGCAGAGCGCAGTGGTCAAGATATTCGGGGGATCCACCTACGAGTACATGAAGGAGCTTGAGGAGAAGGAGTTTATCGAGACCAAGAAGAGTGGGAGAAGCAAGAGGATAAACACGACAACCAAATTCAGGGAGTACTTCAACGTCTGAGCCTCATCTTTTCCTTCTGGTTTTCTTTTGCGCAGGCTTTGGCTCGACAATCTCTGCCATCCCTATCGCGCACACTGCCATCCCGACAAGCGAGAGAACCAGCACAACGACGTCGCTTTGGTGGAACATCTGAACGTTAGGGTACATCATCGTGTATGAGAGCGTGCCCAAAAGCAGTGAGAGGAATGAGAGGATTCCGAAGATGACTGTTAGGCATGCCCCCATCCGCTTCTTTGGGGTGAACCTTGTCAGAAGCGAGAGCAGTAGAGTTATTGCGCCAAGCGTGAGCGATAGCTCTGCGATAGGGGTTAGAAACGCGCCCCTCATCTCGCAGCATGACACGCTTCCAACCACGCACAGAAGCGTGCAGACAATCTGATGGGAGGTTTGATACGCCAGGATCCCCGCAACGACAAGGATGAACGCGCCCAGTATCAGTACCGAGAATCCCCAGTTTCCTTCTTTGGCGGCCATAAGCATCAATTCATTGCGAAAATTAATATATGGGATTGCTCTCACTCACGCCGTTCTTGTGGTTGAGATACAGCGCGGATGCGAAGAGAAACGAGGAGAGCCTGTTGAGGTACGCCAAGACATCCGGATTGATCTTGTACTTCTGCGAGGCGGATGCAACATGCCTCTCGGCCCGCCTTGCGATTGAGCGCGCAAGATGCAGATGCGAGGCCTCCTCCGAGCCTGCCGGAAGTACAAACTTGGTGAGTTCCGGCATCGTAGAACCCATTCTCTGGATAGATTTCTCCAGGCGCTCTATCTGCTTCTTCTCCACCTTCGCCTTTCCGAACTCCTTGGCCTCTACGGCGGAGAGAAGCGCGCCTATGCTAAAGAGCTCGTTTTGTATGGACCTGAGCTCAAGGCGCAGCTCATCGTCCCTTGTGTAGAATAGAGCGACGCCTATCGCGCTGTTTAGCTCGTCGACGTCGCCGATCGCCTCAATCAGTATGTCTCCCTTGGGGAGCGATGCGCCGCCCATTATGGAAGTCGACCCCTTGTCCCCCTTCCCGGTGTAATATGTGGTCATCGCATCAGATAAGCTGCTTATTTTGTTTATTTATATTTATTTGATTCAATTTAGAAGAGTGGGCTCGTGGTCCAGTGGTAAGACGTTACCCTCACACGGTAAAGACAGGAGTCCGATTCTCCTCGGGCCCATTTTCTGATTCTGGCGCGGCGGTTAAGCCTCCTTTATCACTTGGTACTGCTGGTGCT
>JAGWHA010000020.1 GCA_028867095.1 Microcaldota archaeon
CATCAATAGAATGTCGAAATGAAGTGATGATTTGGGAATAATAGAAAAAATAGCGGGACCTCTTGTGGTTGCAAGCGGAATGATGGGAAGCAACATGTACGACGTGGTTAAGGTCGGGAAGCTGAAGCTGATCGGGGAGATCATCCAGCTAAAGAAGGAGAAGGCGGTCATACAGGTCTACGAGGACACCGGAGGACTTAGGCCAGGGGAGACGGTGGTCTCGACAGGGCTTCCGCTCGCAGTGGAGCTCGCTCCGGGAATACTCGGGAAGATCTACGACGGGGTGCAGAGGCCGCTTGACTCAATCGAGAAGATATCGGGAAGCTTCATCGGAAGGGGAATCGACGTCGCGCCTCTTGACAAGAAGAAGAAATGGAAGTTTGTCGCGCAGATAAAGAAGGGCGCAAGGGTAAGCGAGGGGGCAATCCTTGGATTCGTCCAGGAGACCCAGCTGCTTAAGCACTACATCATGGTTCCAAAGGGAATATCCGGGACAGTTGAGAAGATCAAGGAAGGAAACTTCACAATCGAGGATGAAATCGCAGTCGTGAAGAGCAACGGAAAGATGGTAAGCCTCAACATGATTCAAAAGAGATCTGTCCGAACCCCTGGTGAGTACAAGAGCAAGTTCGCATCGGCTGAGCCGCTGGTGACGGGCCAGAGAGTCGTCGACACGTTCTTCCCGGTCGCAATGGGAGGAACCGCAGCGCTTCCAGGGCCGTTTGGATCCGGAAAATGTGTAAGCGGTGACACGCCAATCCTGCTGTCTGATGGAAGCCTTCCAAACATCAAGGATATCTACGATTCGGTGATAGAAGACAACAGTGGAATTGAACAGAATGGCAATGAAACAATAATTAGACTGAATAAGCCTTTGGGAGTATATTCGTTCAAAAATTCGGAGATAATCGAGTCTAAGTCGATGTATATCTACAAGGGAATGAGCGACTCGATGATCGAAGTCAAGACCAGGACGGGCAGAAGCATGAAGGTAACGCCGGTCCACAAGCTGTTTAGAATAAATGAGAATGGAGAAATAGTCGAGACCAGGTCTAAGGATCTAAAGGTGGGGCAATACATAGCCTCGGTCAGGAAGTTTGATTCCAAGAACGCCGATGCAAAAATTGGATTCAGAAATGTAGTGTACAAAGGAACAACAAAGCACATTAAAATCCCTGATGTTGTTACGCCAGAACTTGCAGAATTCATCGGCTATTATGTCTCTGAAGGTTACATCAGACGCAGGAGCACGGTGGTCTTTACCAACCTGGAGGAGAAACTCTTGGAGAGATTCCTCGAACTGGGAAAGAAGCTGTTTGGCATAGATGGTAAGGTAGAAAGACAGCTGGAAAAAACCCCGAACGCCCTGCTGCAAAGTAAGATTCTTGCAGATTTTATTAAAGAAATCGGATGCGGTGATAACTCCAAGGAAAAGCAGGTTCCGGGAATAATTATGAGGTCAAGCAATGCTTCTCTGGCCGCATTTCTGTCGGCATATTACATAGGCGACGGTTCCTATTATGAGGGCCAGGTGGAATTCACAACAGCAAGTGTGAAACTATCGACTCAACTCTCCTACATATTGACCAGGTTTGGAATCATAGGCTCGTTGGCACAAAGGGTAATCGGTGGCACGCCTTATCATAGGCTATTTGCTAGAGGCAAAGACAATCTCGCCCTATTACACGGGGTCATGGCTTCTTCAGGGGTTAATCACGGAAAGATACTGAAAATTTTGGAATATGTCGATTCAAAGCGAAGCTCATGGAGCGGAATCGATGTAGTGCCGCTATCCCCAGAAGCAATCAAGCGCTTGTACGGGTTTACACTACCTTACGCAGAGCTGAAGAAGAAGGGGGTCGAGATTCACAACTACATTGGCAACGGAGAGAGAATGGGCGCAGGGATGTATAGAAAATTCACGGAGTTAATGCTCGTGAATTCGGGAAACCAGCAACGGATTTTGAATACGCAGAAACTTGGCCTCGCTTTGGACCACCTCTACTGCGACGAAATAGTCTCAATAGAGGAAAAGGAGGGACCTTTCGAGGTCTATGACATTACAGTTCCAGAATACGGTTCGAATTTCGTTGGCGGCTTTGGGGCTGTGCTATTGCACAATACGGTTCACCAGCACCAGCTCGCCAAGTTTTCAAACGCAGACATAGTTCTCTACGTAGGATGCGGAGAGCGAGGAAACGAGATGACCGAGGTGCTTGTCGAGTTCCCAGAGTTGCTTGACCCAAAGACAAACAGACCGCTTATGGAACGAACCGTTCTGATTGCAAACACAAGCAACATGCCTGTCGCAGCAAGAGAGGCGAGCATATACACCGGAATCACAATCGCGGAATACTTCAGGGACATGGGATACAACATAGCACTCATGGCCGATTCCACATCAAGATGGGCCGAGGCAATGAGAGAGATGTCCGCAAGGCTTGAGGAGATGCCTGGAGAGGAAGCATACCCAGCATACCTGCCAAAGAGGCTCGCAGAGTTCTACGAGAGGGCAGGAAAGGTGGAGAGCCTAAATGACAAGATAGGTTCCATCACAATTATCGGTGCAGTCTCGCCAGCAGGAGGAGACATCTCAGAGCCGGTATCGCAGGGAACACTCAGGGTCACAAAGACCTTCTGGGCGCTTGACGCATCGCTTGCGAACTCAAGGCACTTCCCATCGATAAACTGGCTAAACAGCTACTCGCTCTACCTCAACGCGCTAAACGAGTGGTACGTGAAGAACATCGGAGAGAGCTTCCCAGACAACCGCAAGACGGCAATGACTCTGCTCCAAAGGGAGGGAGAGCTCAAGGACATCGTACAGCTAGTCGGTGCGGACGCGCTTCCTGACACGGAGAGAATAGTCCTTGAGGTCGGAAGGATAATCAGGGAGGACTTCCTCAGGCAGAACGCGTACGACTTTGTGGACGCATTCACGGGAATGGAGAAGCAAAAGAAGATGCTTGAACTCATACTCTACTTTGGAACTAGGGCAAACGACGCAGTTAAGGTCGGTGTGCCAAGCGACAAGATAGTGACGATGAAGATAAGGGCTGACATCTCCAGGATGAAGGAGTGGAAGGAGGAGGATGTCGCAGCTGCCTCAAAGAAGCTAAAGGGCGAGATAGACTCTGCATTCGATGCTCTGATAAAGGAGGAGGCAATATCGGCAAGAAATTAGTGATAACATGAAGTTCGAAATAGAATACAAGACAATTGAAAGCGTTGCGGGGCCACTGGTGGTTGTAAAGAACGTGAGAAACGCCTCTTACAACGAGATCGTTAGGATCAACATGGCAAACGGCGAGTCCAGGCTAGGGCAGGTTCTCGAAACCGGATCTGGATACGCAGTGGTGCAGGTGTTCGGAGCGACAAGCGGAATGAACATCGACAAGACATCGGTAACATTCCTTGGCGACACATTCAGGTACGGAGTTTCAGAGGATATGTTCGGAAGGATCTTTGACGGGCAGGGAAGGCCAATTGACGTTAAGGCAAGCGTTAAGTACGAAGAGAAGTTTGACGTAAACGGAGAGCCGATCAACCCGGTCTCAAGGGCGATGCCAAGCGACTTCATCGAAACGGGGATCTCATCAATCGACGGGCTGATAACGCTGGTCAGGGGGCAGAAGCTGCCGATCTTCTCGGCATCCGGACTTCCGCACAACGAGCTCACGGCGCAGATTGCAAAGCAGGCAACAGTCAAGGGAAGCGAGTCATTTGCGGTAGTCTTCGCGGCAATTGGGATAACCTACGATGACGCGACATACTTCATCAACGAGTTCAAGAAGGCGGGATCGCTCTCAAGGACGGTCGCATTCATCAACCTCGCAGACGACCCAAGCATTGAGAGGATCCTCACGCCAAGAATCGCACTAACAACCGCAGAGTATCTCGCATACGAAAAGGGATACCACGTGCTTGTCATCCTAAACGACATGACAAACTACGCTGAGGCTCTCAGAGAGCTTGCAAGCGCAAGGGAAGAGGTTCCTGGAAGAAGGGGATACCCAGGATACATGTACACCGACCTTGCAGGAATCTACGAGAGGGCAGGAATAATCAAGGGAAAGAAGGGAAGCATAACGCAGCTGGATGTCGTGACGATGCCTGGCGACGATGTCACCCACCCGATCCCGGACCTCACCGGATACATCACGGAGGGACAGATATTTTTGAGCAGGGACCTTGCGAACAGAAATATCTACCCCCCGGTCAACCCGCTCGGCTCGCTCTCAAGGCTCATGAACAACGGAATCGGTTCCGGAAAGACAAGGGAGGACCACAGGGGAGTCGCAGACCAGCTCTACGGGGCATACGCGAAGGCGCAGGAGGCAAAGAACCTCAGCTCGGTGGTCGGAGCGGAGGCGCTAAGCGACTCTGACAAGGTGCTGCTCAAGTTCGGGGAGGACTTTGAAAAGAGGTTCCTCGGGCAGGGAAGAAGCGAGGCGAGGACAATCGAGGACACGCTCAACATCGGATGGGACCTGCTATCGTACCTAAAGGAGGAGGACCTCACAAGGATAAAGCGGGACTACATCGCAAAGTACTACAAGAAGGACGTGAAAAAGTGAAGAAGCTCAGCCCAACCAGGATGAATCTGACAAACCTCAAGAAGACGAGGGCGATGGCAAAGAAGGGCCACGACATCCTAGAGAAGAAGAAGGAGGTTCTGGTGATCGAGTTCATGAAGCTCCTTCAGCAGTCGAAGAACGACAGGGCCTACCTCTACGAGATGATCCAGGGGGCGTACAAGACCGTCGCCATCGCATCGACCTACATCGGAGACTTCGAGCTTGAGAACGTCGCGGCAAGCATGCCAGAGACAACACCAGTCAAGATAACCCTCAAGAACATCATGGGGGTGAGGCTGCCTGAGATCAGCAAGGCCCCAAGGAGCATGACGATGCTAAATCGCGGATACAGCCTTCTCACGACCAGCACAGCAGTTGACGACGTGAGCGACTCGTTTGAGGAGGTGCAGAACTCAATCATTGATATCGCAAAGCGAGAGCAGGGGCTCAAGAGGCTTGTGATCGAGATCGACAAGACAAAGAGAAGGGTGAACGCGCTTGAGTATGTGATCATGCCTGGGCTTAGGGCGCAGTCAAAGTACATAGCGATGAGGCTTGACGAGATTGACAGGGACATGTTCTCCGCGCTCAAGCACGTCAAGAAGAAGCTCGCAACGGTGTCGAAATGACAAACGCCTGCCTCTTCAGCGGCGGCAAGGACTCTACTTTTGCGCTACACAAGGCGCTGGCAAGCGGCATTGAGATAGACCTGCTGATAACAATCCAGACTCAAAACGATTTCAGCTACATGTTCCACTACCCGAACATCGAGGCGACAAAGCTTCAGGCTGAGGCACTTGGGATAAGGCAGGTCATAGTCAAGACAAAGGGGCTCAAGGAGGACGAGGTGCTGGACCTCGAGCAGGCACTCATCGACAATGATGTGAAGCTGTTTGTAAGCGGGGCAATCGCAAGCGAGTACCAAAAGGAGAGGGTCGATGGGATCGCAAAGCGCAACAAGATGAAATCCATAGCGCCCCTCTGGCACATAAACCCAGAAGTCGAACTAAAGGAGATAGTGGAAAATTACGAGGTCATAATATCCCAGGTCAGCGCGGAGGGATTCGACAGGAGCTACGTGGGGGCAAGGATAGACGCACAGATGGTTGAGAGGCTCAGGGAGCTCAAGGCAAAGCACGGGATAAACCTGCTCTTTGAGGGGGGCGAGGCTGAGACGTTCGTGCTCAACGCACCGCTATTCAAGAAAAGGATAGTGATCGAGGAATCGGAGACTCTCTGGAACGGAAGCGTGGGGAGATTCGTCATAAAGAAGGCAAAGCTTGTTGAGAAATAGTAGGCAGCTGATTATCTTTATAACATTTACCTAGGAATGTATACTATGGCATTGTCTGAAAGGAGCAAGTACGCCTTCAACCCGATAGACGAGGACAATGAGCTTGCAGAAAGGCTCGTAAAATCAGGAAAGAAGGTTATCCAGCTCAACAGAGGGGACATCTCGCTCTACTTCCCGACGCCAAAGTACATAGAAGACGCCTACGTCAAGGCGATACGCGAGAATAGGACCTCGTACACGCGCTCAAGCGGAATTCCTGAATTGATTGACGCTGTCAAGGGCAGATACAAGAGAATGTTCAACGTAAATCTCAGAGAAGAGGACGTAATAACAACGCAGGGAGTCTCCGAGGGTCTCTATTTCCTCAACGCATCTCTGCTCAATCCTGGAAACCACGCAATAGTATTCAGGCCATACTACACGCAGTACATACCAAACATCGAGCTTGCGGGTGGAAAGGCATACTATCTGGACTATGATGAGAAAAGGGGCTGGGACATAGACACCGATGAGCTTGAGGACCACATAAAGAGGATGAAAAAGAAGAGAGGGATAAAGTACATAATGATCACCAATCCGAACAACCCGACAGGGACTGTTTTGAAGAGGAAGACGCTTGAGAGAATAGTTGATCTTGCCAACGAGCACAAACTCATACTTGTCAGCGACGAGATATACGATGAGATAGTGTACAACGGCGCGAAGTTCACAAGCATGGCGCAGCTTGCAAAGGGAGTACCGCATGTGATACTCAATGGTGCGTCAAAGAACCTTGACGCAACCGGATTCAGGATAGGGTTCATGATAGTTCCCGGGGAGGACAAGGTATCAGCGGAACTTAAAAGAAAGTTTGCAGACTTTGCGTCAGTTCGCGTCTCCGCAAATGCGCCTGCGCAGTATGCGGTTGCCGAGGCGATAAGAAACGTCAAGGAGCACAAGAAGGCGATAAGATACATGGTTAGAGAGATTGAGGACAGGGTGAACTTCGCGGTAAAGAGGCTTGGGGAGAATCCGTACCTTGAAATGGTAAAACCGAACAGCGCCTACTACATCCTGCCTAGAGTAGATTTAAAATCATTGAACTACAAGAATGATAAGGAGTTTGTTGACGAGCTCCTCAAGAGCAAGCTTGTCCAGATGACCAGGGGTTCGGGATTTGGGGCAAAGAGCCACATAAGGATCGTGGCTCTTCCAGACAAACAGACACTTGGCGAAGCAATAAATAGGCTAAACGAGTTTTGTATGAAGCGGGCGGGCAGGTAAAAGATGGAGGTATAGTCTAGTGGTAGGACGCGACCTTTACACGGTTGAGGCAGGAGTTCAATTCTCCTTACCTCCATTTCTCAATTTCTCTTGGAATAGGTAGAAAGGGTGACAAGTTGCCATTTCACTTTGTGTTCGCAGCATATTAGTCCAGGAACCTTTGTTCCTGCCGAAAGAAAAAGTCCGCTAGTAGCTTTTTCTACCACTGCACACCCATTATCCTCGTTCTTATTTACGTGGCCCACATACACATAGTCTCCTGAGGTTGTGACTTTTTGATCCGATTCTATCGTCTCCCCTAATTTTGTCTTGACGTGATTACGCTTGTAGATAAACATTCTTTTACCGTTTTAAACATTATTTTATTGTCGACTTTTTAAAAGGCTCCAACTTGAAGTGGCTGCGTATGAGCTTTGCCGCCTCGTTTGGGCTTAGGCTCGTGTTGTCAATCTTGAAGCTTCCTGCGATTGGAGCATCCTTTGGCATCTCGTAGGTCCTGAGGAACTCCTTTAGCTGGCTTGAGTCCCTTATCTTACCGAAATCCTGCCTTGACTTGCCGTCCACCCGCTCAAGCAGCACCTCCTTTGGCGCAAAGAGGTAGACAAAGCACGCCTTCCCGCCAAACCGCTCTATCCTGAGCGTTAGGTCGTCTGCGGTCCTTTGGTGGTTGCCCTTTATCCATGCGGATGTAAATATCGTACTTATCCGTTCCTTTGCCGCGTTTTCGAGCATCTCCCTTCTGTACTTGTTGACCAGCTCGCTAAATATCGGGGTGCCGAACTCAAAGATCGTCTTTACAAAGTCCACCGAGGCGTGGTTGTGGAAGAGCTTGTAGTTTGTCATTGAGGCAAGCTCCATAGCAACGGATAGCTTTCCCACTGCAGGAGGGCCGTATATCACCACAAGCCTCATCGGGTTTTCTGATGCCATGAGAAAAGTAGAACTTTGCCGTTATTTAAGTATATTGTGCTGCTTTGTTTTCTGGACTTTTCACTCGAACTTGATGCTCCTTAGGAAGTTGATTATCCTCTGGTCCATCATGATATATCGCCTCTCTATCCTTTTTGTCAGGACTATTCCCTCAAGGGAGGTGCACCTGCTGAGCGCAACGTATAGCTGCCCGTAGGCGAAGGTTCCGCTGCCCACGTCTATTATCACGTGCCTAAACGTCTTTCCCTGGCTCTTGTGGATTGTTATCGCCCAAGCGAGCATTATCGGGTACTGCACGAAGCTGCCAGCCACCTTTGAGTTGAGCTTTAGGGAGGCTTTATCATAGGACGACTTGAACATCTCCCACTTGTGCGGATTCACCTCCACAATAGGGCCGTCTTCTAGCTCGACAAGCACCTCATCGCGCATTGTTACCCCCGGAGTTATTGCAGTTATGGTGCCTACGCTTCCGTTCACCCAGAGGTCGTTCTTGTCGTTGTTTAGCATCATCACCTGCGCGCCAACCTTTATTGCGAGGTTCTCCTCGGCGGGGAAGCTCTTCTTGTCAAAATCCCCATCGTACTTTGCGGCATAGTTGTATTCCCTTCCCGGAAGCTTCTTCATCTGCGCGCTGTTAATCTCATCCGCAAGCTTGTTTGTTGTTGCTAGGGAGATGTACTTGTCAGAGACGTTAGGGGAAAAGAACGGGTTGAAGCGGCTGTTTATCTCCTCGAGGTCCTTATCTGTCGCTGTGTTGTTTCTGATTGCGTTGAGCAGGCCTATGAAGTGCTCATCTGTGTGGCGGTAATTCTTCCTTAGCTCTATGTAGGTTATCGGAAGCTTCTCGAATGAGTGCGCATCGAAGAAGTACTCGCTCTTGTAGTTCTCCCTAAACATCTCAAACTCCTCAGCGGCAACTACCGGAGGTAGCTGGTAGAGATCGCCTATGAATATCATCTGCACTCCGCCGAAGGGAAGCGACCGGTCCTTGCCGTTTAGCCTCATGAACGAGTCGATGCAGTCAAGCAGGTCCGCCCTGACCATCGAGATCTCATCGATCAGTATCGCGTCGAGCTTTCTGTATGCCGCCCTGAGGTTGGGGTAGAGGATCTTTGTCGTGTCTGGGGTGATTCCTGGCTTGAAGTGGAAGAACGAGTGTATAGTCTGGCCCTTCACGTTCAACGCTGCGACTCCCGTAGGGGCGAGAACGACCACGTTCTTCTTCGTGTTGCTCTTGAAGTGGTCGATTAGCGTTGACTTGCCTGTCCCGGCCCTTCCTGTTATGAAGACGTTCTTTGTCGTCTCGTTCATCAGCGATAGCGCCCTCTTGAAGTCGCCGTTCAACTCTATGTGCAGGCCGTCTTCCTTCCTTGGGCTCAGGTTTGCTTGCTCTGGCGCCATGGGTAGAATTTGTCCACGACTTAATATATATCTGATTGGTCGAGGGGAATATGCTCAATTAAAGTATCTTTGTCTGCCTATTTTTACGGATAGAATGGACCTGATAACGATGCTCGGCGTCATTGCCTTGGGGCTTGGCGTAGGCGTCATTGTGGGGATGACAAGCGTAGGGTCAGGCGCACTCATGACCCCGATACTCCTGCTTGACTTTGGCAGCGTGATAGGCAGGGCATTTGTTGTGGGCACTGCTACGACACAGGGAACGATAACCAAGTTCGTCGCAAGCGCGAGGAACTATTTCCATAGGGGCCTTCGCGGGGAGTACGCACTGATGATTGCCGTGACCGGCGTCCCGCTTGCCATCTTCGGCGCGTTCTTTAGCGAGTCTTTCATAACATGGAACCTATTCCAGCCGCTTCTTTCCGGCGTGCTTTTGCTGGTCGGAGTTCTGATAATTGTGCAGCTCAAGACAAACAGGATGAACCACACCGAAAATCCAAGGGTCAGCGGAAGGCTTAGGGCAAAGGGGATGCTGGTCGGGCTTATTGTAGGGCTGATTGCAGGGCTCACAGGCATATCAACCGGCTCGCTTCTTGTCTCTGCGCTTATAATTATCCTAAAGTTCCCAAACCACACGGCGGTAAACATAGCGATATTTGAGGGCGGGCTGATACTTCTTGCTGCGACCTTTGCCCAGATTTATCTCGGCAATGTAGACTTCCCGATCACCGGCCTTCTAGTTGTTGGGGGGATACCGGGGATCCTGATAGGCAGCCACTTCAAGGACAGGATAAACCAAAAGCTGCTCGGATACGGGATTGCGGGGGTCATAATCCTAGAGTCGGCAAGGACGCTCTCAAACTTCCTATTTGGAAAGAGCTTATTTGTCATCTAGGACTTGAGCCTTGCCCCGCCATCAACCGGTATGGACTGCCCAATTGACCCTGCGCCTTGTGATTTTCACCAATCTATTTCTAAGTTTGCCGCTCATGCTTGAAAGAATAAGCCATCGTGGCTAGCCCCTCCTGCCGTAGAACAGGTCTTTCCCTTTTTGGGTCAGTTCGACCTGCTCCTCGCCGGATTTTCCGGTTATTTTGAGGAGGCCTTTATCCCTCATTGCGGACACCAGCAGGAACCCTTCCATCCGGGTCCTTCCGTGTGTTGCAATATCCTCCTTTATGTTTATCAATGAAATCGGACCACCTTTTGAGCCGAGGCGGTGGAAGATCAGATTGCTGTCGCTGTCTAGCTCTATCTTTTTCATGGTATGCATGGGTAGCGAATTTATATAAATTTTTAGAGAGGGGCAAGACTCACGGAATGGGGCACGAATTTTGCCGAGCCGGCATCGGTTCCACTGATTGCACTTGAAAAACCGAAACAAAACCGAAACGTTGGGAAGGGTATTTAAACCTTCAATCAGATTTATCTGCGGATGCGATGGGAAGGACGGGCAGCACAAAGAACGCTATTCTTGGGATGATTTCAAAAAAGGAAAGGACGCTCAGCGAGATAAGCGAGGAGCTCGGGCTCTCCCCGTCTACGGTGAGCCAGCACCTGCACGAGTTGGAGGCGGACGGG
>JAGWHA010000021.1 GCA_028867095.1 Microcaldota archaeon
GCAGCATTGAAGGCGGCTCCCGCAGCATCGCTCTTCCCGTCTATCCCATCGCTGCCTATGTAGACTCCGGAGACGTATTTGTTGCCCCCGATAACCTTCATTGCATAGAGCGTTTCCTGCTGGTTTCGCCCTCCAGGCCCAGGGTTCTCCCCAAGTATCACCGTCCTTTCCCCTCCTCCGACAAATGCGATCTTCTTCCCCATCTGCTGGAACCTCACCATCATCCTTGCAAGCTTTGTTCCCTCAACTCCCGCGTCTCCCACCAGATCAGACCCTAGGTAGTAAACCCTCCTATCCGGCTCTGCAGCGCGAATTGATGCGATTGCGGCGTAGCATGCGAGCTGGTTGTTGCCTATTATGAAGTTTGCAACCCTTCCAAATAGCGGGTCGTCAGGCTTCAGCGTCTCCTTTACCTCTCCCTCCGCCCCTCTATGCACAAGTTTGAGAATGGATTCGGGTATCTGCTTTGTTATGCCATATTTGCCGAAAATCTGCTGCACGTCTTTGAATGTGCTCTTGTCTGAGGCGGTAAGCCCAGAACCTATGGAGCCTATGTCATCCCCAACAACGTCGGATATTATCAGCGAGATCGCAAGCGCACCCTTCGTGTATCCTGCAAGCTGCCCCCCGCTTATCGATGATATGTGCTTTCTGACCGCATTTATCTCCGCTATCTCTGCGCCTGCTCCCAGCAGTATGTTGTTCATGGTTATGCTGTCGCGAAGAGGGACATTAGGATGCGGAACGTTGTTTAACGAGGATGCGCCTCCGCTAATTAGCATTATAAAGAGCGTATTCTCATCTGCTCGGCCCGCCAGATCAATAAGCCTATTCCCGGCGTAGACTCCCCTAGCTGTCGGCGTCGGATGGTCCGATTCGATCACCTCTATCACGCTTGTCCTTATTTTTTCCTTTACCCCTGGCGGCACGACCGCAACCCCCTCAGTTATGAGGCTCTTGTCCCAGCCTTTTGGGGTCAGTATCCTTTCCATTACCTGCGCCATCGACCAAGCCTTCCCGCTTATCCCAACGAAGATCTTCGGATATCTGTATAGGTCTATGCACATTCCGTTTATCTTCAGGGTGTCGCGATCCTCAAGCACTATGGCATTTGGGAGAAGCGTCTCTGGCCTCACGCTAAGTATCGCCTGCTCTGCGGAGTTGAGCAGCGGCTCAAGCCTCCCGTTGAAGTCATTTGAGAGAATCCTTTCCCTGTTTAGTATTACGCTCCCCATTGCTTCCTACCTGGATGACTCATTATCATTTGGCTATTTTTATGATGCCTATCCTTGCCTTTTCAGCATGCGTCTCTCCGGTTATTATCAGTGACTTCGCCTGGTTTAGTATGGTGTAAGCCTCGCTGTTTTCCAGATAGTAATCGACGTTGATTCCCACTGTCGCCTTTAGGAACGTCAGGTCGTCTATTATCGCGCCAGCAGCCTTTGTGTTTCCGTCCTTTCCGTTAGTCTTGCCGAACATCGCAGTTACCCTGGGGTTGCCCCTCAGCTCGAGCATCAGCCTAAGTGCCTGCTCAAGGGTCTTCCCCCCGAATCCAGGCTGCTTTCCAAGGCTGACTCGCATGTCCTTTTGCCCAAACACGATATAGCATGGCGGCGTTATCTCCCCCTTTCCGCCTGAGATATTTAGTATAAGCTCGCAGATTTCCCTTGCCACGGTCTCGACATCCCCCTCGACTGCAGGCCCAAGATAGTGCACCGTGTTCCTCTTGTCCGCCTCCAAATACTCTATCACTGCCTTGCATGCGGTGTCGTTGCTCTCGACCATGCTGTACTTCTTCGTCTCCCCAACAAGGTCCCTCCTGTTTGCCTTTAGCTCAAGCTCGTTTATCGCGTGGCTCCATGCGGCAAGAATCGGCTTCCTCTGGTCGCTGTTGTTTTTTAGCAGCTCTGCCGCGTTCTTTATCCTCATAAAAACGACTTAACTCAATCTTTTTTTGATATATTTATATATCTTGTATGGCTTTGTTTAATTGATTTTAAGGCGGGTAAATGCACGATTCTGATTACTATCAAAAGCTGGGCTTTAAGTGTGGGCTCGAGATTCACCAGAGGCTTGCAACGCGCCACAAGCTCTTTTGCGCCTGCAACCCGAATCTCACCGAAGAGGAGGAGATCGGAAAAATAGAGCGCGTGCAGAGGGCGGTGGCGGGGGAGCTTGGGAAAGTGGACATCTCGACCAGCTTTGAGAGCGCAAAGAAGAGGAGCTTTGTCTACAACTCCTTTCGGGAGGCGACCTGCCTTGTGGACGTCGACGAGGAGCCTCCGCACGAGCTAAATTCGGAGGCGCTTGACACCGCGCTCCTTGTCGCAGCAACATTCAACTGCAGCGTGCCAGATGAGATCGAGGTCATGCGAAAGGGCGTCGTGGACGGAAGCGACCCGAGCGGATTCCAGAGGACTATGCAGGTGGGATACGGGGGCCACCTCGAGGTCGGCAAGAAGAAGATACCGATGCCGTCGATATTCCTAGAGGAGGAATCGAGCGGCATCGTCTCGCAGGACGAGAACAGCGTGCTCTACAACACAGACAGGCTGGGCATCCCGCTCATAGAGATCGACACCGACCCGGTGATCGCGACCCCCCAGGAGGCAAAGGAGGTCGCATTCAAGATCGGAATGCTACTTAGGCTGACAGGTAAGGTGCAGAGGGGAATTGGATCGATCAGACAGGACGTCAATCTCTCGATCGCACAGGGGGTAAGGGTTGAGCTCAAGGGATTCCAGGAGCTCGACATAGTTGACGTGGTCATCGAGAACGAGGTTGAGAGGCAGCTTAACCTTCTCAAGCTGCGCGATGAGCTTCAGGCCAAGAAGGCCGAGGTCGGGGACGCAATTGATGTGACAGAGATCTTTGCCGATACCGCATCGAAGATAATCAAGGAGAACACAAAGAAGGACGGCGCAGTCTACGGGGTTAGGCTCAAGGGATTCGCCGGGATCATCGGATTTGAGATAAACCCCAACAGGAGGCTTGGCAGCGAGATAAGCGACTACGCGAAGGTCTCCGGGATAAAGGGGATAATACACAGCGACGAGGACCTTGAGAAGTACGCAATCTCAAACAAGGAGGTGATTGCGCTGGAGAATCGGCTTGGCCTTGTGGAAGGGGACGCCTTCATGCTGGTGAGCGGCCCAAGCGAGGCGGCCAGGCTTGCAATTTCGCGCGCGATAATGCGCGCGACTCTCTCCCTCACCGAGATACCCGCAGAGACGAGGGCTGTCGACTCAAAGAACATGACAAGCAGGTTCATGAGGCCGATCCCAGGCGGCGCAAGGCTGTATCCGGAGACGGACACAAGGCCTGTCGAGATAGATCCGAAGAGAGTGGGGGCCCTAAAGGACGCCATCCCAAACATCGAGAAGACCACCAAGCGGCTCAAAAAGGAGATAGGCAACGACCAGCTCGCCGAGCAGATGCTCAAGTCTGTGCAGCTTCCGCTCTACAGCGCGATAGTCGGGAAGTCGCACTCCGACCCGAAGTTCATAGCGGCGTTCCTTCTCGAGAAGATGAAGGACTTTAGGAGGAGCGGAATCGAGGTCGATGCGATACCTGAGGAGGTGCTCGTCTACCTGTTCACAGGATACGGTCAGGGGAACATAACAAAGAATGCAATCGAGGAGGTGGTAAAGGCGCTTCCCAAGAATCCGGAGGAAGTGGACCGAATAGTGTCCCAGAAAAAGCTGGAGAAGATCTCGGGACAAAAGCTCGAGAAATTGATAAAGGGATTTGACGAGAAGAACAAGGGAATGCTGATAAAGAAGATAATGTCCCAGTACCGCCTGAATGTGGACGGCGAGGAACTAAACTCCCTGCTCAAATGATCCTACCTCCCACGTTGTAGCTCTTCAATTCCTTTCTAAGCTCCTTGTAGCTGGGGCAGAATCCGGACACCACCTTCCAGAAATCCTTGGAGTGGTTGAGCTCAATGAGATGCGACACCTCGTGGCTCACTATGTAGTCTATTATCGGCACCGGGAGCATCGAGAGGTATGCATTGAACTTTATCCTCCTGTCCGATGTGCAGTATCCCCATTTTCTCATTTTCCTGTATTTCACGCTCTTTGCCTCCCTGCCTGATGCGCGGAGCTTTTCTGCGAGTATAGGTTCCACCATCTCCTCCGTCTGCTTCTTCATGAAATTAGACACCGCCTTGATTCCTGCTTCGCGTCCCTCCGATTCCACAATCAGTGTATTATCGAGCTTAGTCACCCTTGGCCTTCCTACCTTCTCCCTAAACTCCATCCTGCAGTAGGAGCCTGCGTAGAGAACCTCTTCCCCTCTCACGAAGTTCTTGGAGCTTGCAATCTCAGACGAATGCTTAATTATCCAACTCCTGTGGTCATCAATAAGTCGCTCTATGTTCACAAGCGAGTACCTTGGAATCGAGATGATCAGATTTGAGCTGCCATTGAACTTCAGCGAGATGCTCTTCCTCCTCCCTCGCACAACAGAGTAGTTTATCCCCCCTAAATCTGTATGAGGTATCTTTCCCATATAGTTTATGTTGTATTTTTATAATTAAATACATAACTCCCAGTATATGTTTGGCACTAAATCAAGGCTTCAGAGCGCAATGGAGTACCTGATGACCTACGGGTGGGCCATCCTCATCATCTCAGTTGTTATCGGCTCGCTCTACCAGCTTGGCATATTCGGAAGCAACCCGCTTGGAAGCTCTTCATCATGCCTTGCCTCAACAGGCTTTCTTTGCCAAACGCCGATGCTCAACACTACTGGGTATCTTGCAGTTAAGTTTGGCCAAATTGGAATTAATTTAATAACTATAACTGCAATAGCGTGTACCACAAATACGACCACCCCCACAACCACGAACAGCGTAAATCTTGTCCTAACCTCAGGAGCCACTGCGATAATTGCATTCAGCTGCCCGTTGAGTTCCAATTCAATCGGCACCAATTTCAAGGGCTATCTCTGGCTGACATACAGTACTCCCACCCAGTCTGGAATCGTTGACAGGGTTGCGATAGTCACTGCGAAAGTTGCAACTTCTGGAGGCACAATTGCGGCACTCGGGGGCGGAAATAGCGCCGGTGGCCCTGTTACTACTTACATCTACTGCTTAGGGGGCAGCGGCGGATCCATCACAACTGAATATGCTCCATTGCAATCAAATGGCATTGGCGCATGGAGTGCCACAACAACCTATCCCGTTTCCCTGCAGTATAATGGCTGTGTCATATCTGGCAGCTATATTTACTGCGTGGGCACCTCCTCTAGCACTGGAGCCGCATACTATGCTCAAATATCTGCAAACGGGATCGGCACATGGACTGCGACAACAAGTTATCCGGCTCCACTTGGATTATATGAGGCAGGCTGTTCGGTCTACAACGGATATATCTACTGCGTCGGTGGGAATGGGAACTCCGGAAAGGCGTACTATGCGTCCGTCTCATCATCAGGGATTGGGGCATGGATCTCAACCACGCTCTATCCTACCGGGGACCTTACGCAGGCCGGATGCTCCATCTACAACGGCTTCATCTACTGCACCGGCGAGAATGGCGGAAGTCTGCTTACCTACTATGCATCCGTGTCCTCTAGTGGCATCGGTTCCTGGACTGCAACAACCCCCCTTCTGTCTAGGACTGATTGGTCCGGATGCAACACCGCAAGCGGCTATATCTATTGTGTGGGCGGGTATAATTCAAATGCCGTTTACTATGCCCCTATTTCTTCCGCAGGGATAGGCACATGGGCCGCAACGACAACTTACCCTCTGCTAAAATATAGTTCTGGGTGCGTAATTTACTCTGGAAATATCTATTGTGTGGGCACTGTGAGTACCACCCCCTACAATCAAGTTTACTATGCGCCCGTCTCTTCCAGTGGTGTTGGAAGCTGGAGCCCGACAACTTCCTACCCTACAAGTATGTATCAGGGATACTGTGCCGCAGCCGGTGACAGTGGAGGCTACTATAGCTAATTAATACTTAACTTTAATTTATTTTCATTTCATTGCAGGCCCATTCTCTGTCTCTTGAGTTCCGCGATCTTGTCAAGGAGCTTGAGCTCCTGCTCGCTGAGCAGGTGCCTGAACTTCTGCCTTAGAAGCATCTCGCTTTGGTCATCGACAAGGGTGTAGAGGTTCATGTTCTCCTTCACGTTCCTTCCAAGCACCGCATCGTCAACTGAGATCGCAAGGCTCTCCCCCATCTTTCCCTCAGGAAGATTCACTCCGTTGTGCTGTATTTCGCCGATCCTCCCTATCTTCTTCCCGCTCTCGTCCATCAGAAGATAGGATGGCTTTATCCTGCCCACCACTATATCCACCCCGAACACGGCAGGATTTGAAACCCTAAAGAAGCTGTTTGGAAGCGCCTTTATCATTCCAGGGAATGTTATCGCCTTCTCAGCCTGCTCCCTCTCCATCATCTTCGCATGCTCAAGCCACTCCTTGTAATCGTCCAGTATCTTGTAGATAACATTCTCGTTGATCACCTTGACCCCTGTCGCCATGCTCTCCGCCTCGGCGTCGTATGCGACGTTCACGTTGAATGAGAGTACGATTGAGCTGTACTGGTCGCTTGCCTTCATCGCAAACGCGTCTAGTATGTCCCTCTTGTTGACGTCGCCCAATCCCTTCTTGCTGATCTGTATGTTCATGCCCGCAAGCAGCTTCGAGAGCGCCTCAAGGCTCCCGATTGTGTCCACCTTCAAGATCACCCCAGTCTGGGCGGTCGCAAATGCCTCCTGTATTTCCGTCTTTATCTCATCGGTGTAGGTTGCGGACCTGGTGGAGATCGCAAGCGATCCTGGCAGCGCGTCTTCAAGCCCGCTTCCAGCAATCTTTATGCCTGAAGCGGCTGCCACCGAATCCACATAGTCGAACTTAGACGTTGAGTCCCTTAGGTCCTGCATCGACTTTGGCTTCAGCAGCGCCTTTATCTTCGCCGTGCCGATCCCGTTTGTGGTTGCAAATGCGATCGTGTCGTTTAGGTTGAGCGTTCCGTTGTATAGAATAACGTCAATCGTTGTGCCCAGCCCCCTCTCCTCCTTCTTTTCGAGGATGCTCCCCTTTCCGGGCTCGTTGACGTCGACCTCGAGCCTTGGGCCGAGGAACTTCTGGGAGAGCCCCGTCGCGTAGACAAGCAGCTCCGCGATCCCCTCCCCGGTCTTTGCGCTCACTGGGAGTATGACGAGCTCCCTTTGGAAGTCGGTGATCCTGTCGAATCGCTCGCTGTTGAACCCTATCTCGCTGAACTTTCCCACCATCTGGTATATCCTTGCCTCGACCTCATTCACCACATTCTGGTTCTGCTGCGCAATCGACTCCAAAAACGAGTACGTCTCCTTCTTTGTCCAGCCGGTTATCAGGTCGATCTTGTTTGCAGCGACTATGAACGGGGTCTTGTACTCCTTGAGTATCTCGATCGCCTCGTATGTCTGGGGCTCGAAGCTCTTTGTGACGTCCACCACCAGAATCGCAAGGTCCGCGACGCTCCCTCCCCTCTTCCTCAGGTTGGTGAACGCCTCGTGCCCCGGAGTGTCTATGAAGAGCAGCCCAGGTATTATTATCTTTGCTCCGAACCTCTTTAGCAGCTCCCCGCACACGCTCTCAATCACGTCAAGCGGAACCTCGCTTGCGCCTATGTGCTGGGTTATCCCGCCCGCCTCCTTCTTTGCAATCGTGGTGCTCCTAACCCTGTCGAGCAGGGAGGTCTTGCCGTGGTCCACGTGGCCCATTACGCTGATGATTGGCTGGCGTATCATAAAAATCACAAAAACGAGAAGCTATTTAATTATTAATTAACAATATCAAGCTATAAAAATTCTTGGTATTTCTATGATAGAGAGGACACTAGTTTTGGTAAAGCCGGACGGGGTAGAAAGGGGGCTCACAGGCAGCATAGTAGCAAAGTTCGAGGCGTCGGGCCTAAAGCTGGTCGCAATAAAGCTCCTAAAGCCTACAACCGCGCAGGCATCGGCGCACTACCTTGAGGACAAGGCATGGATGGAGAGCGTTGGGAACAAGACGCTCAAGTCCTACGAGGCGAAGGGAGTAAAGATGACCGAGACGGCACTTGAGATAGGCCAGCGCGTCAGAAACATGCTTCTTGTCTATCTTGTTGACCAGCCCACAGTCGCAATGGTGCTAGAGGGCAACGAGGCGGTCGCTGCAGTGGCAAAGATGACCGGCGCAACGGCCCCAATCAAGGCAGACCCAAGCACGATAAGGGGAGCATACTCACTTGACTCATACGACTTGGCAGACACCCAGAAGAGGGCGGTAAAGAACATAGTCCACGCATCAGACAGCCACGACAACGCGGAGCGCGAGATAAAGGTCTGGTTCACAGAAGCGGAGGTAATCAAGTACGAGCGCGCAGACGAATCCTCGATGTACTAGGCGATCCTAATGCCTGTGGAGTCGGCAATGTGCTTTCTCCTCGATGGCGACAAGGTACTTCTGATTAGGAACTCCCGCGGCAACAGCAAGGGAAAATGGCTCGGTCTCGGAGGAAAGTTGGACAAGGGCGAGACTCCAAGGCAGGCAATAATAAGAGAAATACGCGAGGAGAGCGGAATAGAGGCGCTGGATGCTTCATATCACGGCAAGACCAATTTTTACATGGACGGCGGAAAGGAGCTTGGAATAGTTGTCCATATTTTTTCCTCAAGAAACTTCCGCGGCGAGCCCAAGTCAACAGAGGAAGGGGAGCTAAAATGGTTTAGGCATGGCGAGTTCCCTTTCGATCAGATGTGGGACGACACAAAATACTGGATGGACCTTCCGCTTGAGGGAAGGAGATTCACTGCAGATTTTTACTACGATAAAAGCAATGAGAAGGTGGTAAGGCATGATATACGAATTGAGCCTTAGGTACAAAGAGAGCGGAAGCAATTTAAATGGACCCGGAAAACAAAAGATGTCCGAGTGCTGAAAATGGAGGTAATAAAGGAGCAAAAAGGGGAGCCCGTCCCAAACCTTGAATTTTTAAGGTCGCGTTCACTGCAGGAGCTTGCGGATATGATAAGGAATAGGCGCGAATCGCAAGGTCAGCCCCCTCTCTCAGAAGTCACGATGAGTTCATACTCGCGCATACTTAGAAATATGCTAAGGCCCAAGCTATACGAATCCCTAAGCGACGATTCAAAAACCCTTGACCAAAAGGCGCAGGAGATCGGGGTCAATCGCGGCACTGTGCATCGCTATGAGAATGTGCTTGGGCTCATGGGCCTGCTCAAAAAACACAATGAGAGCCCAAACAAAAAGAAGATACTCTCCGCTCTTCAGGGAGTGCCAAAGTCCGTCTCCCAGATAAGCGCAGAGTGCTCCATTTCCCAATCAGCAGTTTATAGGACAATTAAGATACTGGACTCGCAGGAGCTGCTCGATGTCTCCGGGACAATCCAAAATGGGGGAAAAAGGGTCTATCTCTATACGGCAAGGCAAAAAGAAAAAAATGCAACAAAATCACCAGACAATGCGCCCGAAATTTCTGCTGCAAAACCCAATCCCGTCCCGCAACGCCTCCTCAATAGAAGGGAGCGGGAGTCACTTGGGGAGCTACCTATCCCAAAGCTCATGGAAATTCTCAGCAAAAGCGCAAAGAGCGAGCACGCGTCAAAGTCCGAGGCAAACCTGAAAAATCTCGCCTTGTACGCAAAGCGCGCGATAACACACAGGCAGTTCAAGCACATCGCAAACCCCTTCATCAGCAACGCCGTCGCGGCGGAGAAGATTGGGCTCAAGGAGGACACGCTTGCCAAGATGAGGAGCTCCCTGATAAAGCTAAAAGCGATAATGAGCATGCGAGAGGCAAAGCTTGCAATCAAGCCCGGCAGGGAGGAGCTAATAACCTTGATAAGGAAGAACCCTAAGATAACCCGCGGGGAGGCAGAGCGCCTGGGTTTCTCTTACCAGCTCTCAAAGTACTTTGGCGCGAACATCTCAAGGGCAAAGGAGGAGGCAAAGGTGCCTTTTGTACCTCGTGGTCGCGGGGAGGCGCATCGGCTTGGGGTTGAAGAAGGAATGATGAGGATAGTCTCCGCATACAGCCCTGTTCGCCTCTCAATGCTGCAAAACCTGGTCCCTTTCGACAAAAATACCCTTTCTAGAAATCTGCTTTTGCTCAGGCAGCACAGAAAGATCGCCATGATACGAATCAAGGTCGGCAGCCGCGGAAGAAGCTACAAATTCTACAGGCTCTTCAGCCGCGAGAGAGTCCGCTCATACGAGGGAATCGTTACCGACTTTGAGCCAAAGAGCCTCGAGAAGCTGGCAAAGATGGTACTAAGCATGATCTCGGCTGAGGCTAAGAGCGATAAGGGTATGAGGCTAGCCCTCTTCAAGCAGCTTAGGCATATGGGCCTTCCTCCTGGGGTCTACGAGTTGATATTCCAGGAAATAAAGGGGCAGAAATAGAGTCACATGCCCATCATGGTTGCGCGGATGTTCCTTGTTATCATCTCAGGCGTCCACATCGGCTCCCACTCAAGCTCAAGGCTGACTTCCCCGTGCTCCGGAAGCTCCTCGAGCCTAAGCTCCGCGTCAGCGAGTATCACGCTGGTCACAGGGCACATGGGGCTTGTCATCGTGAGCTTGACCTTGATGTTGTTTTGCTTGTCGACCTTTATGTCGTGGATGAGCCCAAGGTCGACTATGTTTATGCCAAGCTCCGGGTCGTTGCACTTCTTTAGGACCTCGCACACCTGCCTGACCGTTATCTGCTCCATGGTTAGATTAACCATTCAAAGGCTAAAAAGCTTGGGCTTTAGTGCCGTTTTGTTGGTAGAGACGATTGATTCATCTTCCTAAAGTATGAAGGCCTTTCAAGACTCTTTTTCCCTTTGCAGAAATCTTATATGCATTCACATATCCTTCTTCAGTTAAGACTGGTGCAAATTCTATTAGACCATTCTTTAATAATTTTGAGAGCTTGGTGGAGAGTGTCATTTCATTCTT
>JAGWHA010000079.1 GCA_028867095.1 Microcaldota archaeon
TGTCAGGACGTCTATCATCTCAAGGCGGGATGATATGCCTTCAAGCCTGCCGTAGTACTCTGCTACAACCTGAAATAGCATCGAAGCACTCCACCATAATAGATGAATATAGTTATTTAGTTTGCATCCATACTGGTTTTGATGCTGGAGTTTGGCGGTCTGAGGATACGGACCGACAAGAGGGTTTACGAGCCTAGAGATGACACATTCCTTGCGGCAATGGTGATCGAGAGCGTCCTGCACAAGATGAAAAAGGAGGGCATTGCGGTTCTCGACATGGGTACTGGGACAGGGTTGCTCGGGATCACTGCCGCAAAATATGCAAATGTTGCTTCCGTCACTTTTGCGGACATAAACAGGAAGGCGCTCGATATGGCAAAGGGCAACTACAAACTCAACAGGGCATTAGTCGGCGCAAAGGCAAAATTCTTGCTCACTGATCTCTTCGAAAAAGTTAAGGGCAGATTTGACCTTGTGATATTCAATGCGCCATACCTTCCGGGCGAAGACGATGGGCGGAGGGTAGCGCTATCAGAGACCTGGAATGGGGGAAGGGAGGGGATAGAAACGTGCATCAGGTTCGTGGAGGGTTTGGATGCGCACCTTAACGGCGGCGGCAGGGCGATATTGGTTGTTAGCAGCTTTGCAAACCTCCCGAAGCTCAAAAAGATGATACGGGCTGCGGGATTCAGTTCAAGGTCGGTTGCAAAGAAGCACATCTTCTTCGAGGACATAATAGTGATGGAGCTAAGGGCTACTTGAGCATCAGGTATAGCATCTCGGCGCTGAGGTATATCTTGCCGCGCTTGATGAACCTAGGCGCTATGCCCCAGACCTTGAAACCGAATTTTTTCATGAGGGCCTCAGATTCCTTGTTTATGGTGTACGTGCCTGCCGATAGGATCTCGTACTTGCCGCGCGCCCTTGCGATTGCCTCTTTGAGCATCGCGCTGCCGATTCCCTTGTGCCGGTATCCCTTGAGCACGGAGAAGCCAATTTCGCCAATGTGGGGGCCTTCCCTCCATCCGCTTGGCTCGACGCTGCATATCCCCACCATCTTGCCCTTGTACTCCGCGACTATCGTGAACCCCTTTCCGGACTTTTGCGCCAAGATCAGCCTTGAGAAACTCTCCTTAAGGTACTTCGCATCCGCCTTTTTGCCGTACGTCCCGACCCCGAACCTCGGATTGCGCTCAAGCTCCTTGTAGTAAGACTTCTCGTTCTCGCAGTACTGTTCAAAGTCGCTGCCCTTCAGCGGCCTTAGGTTCAGCATCTTATCATTCAGACTGAATATCGTACCTATTTATTGGCTGCGCTGTGCCTCCTTTATCGGCTCCGCAGGACTTTTTATCGCTTCATTCACCCTGGCAAGAAGCGCGAGCGAGTGCTTTGCAACCGCGTTTGCATCAGTGAAAGTCCCGCTGAACTGGAGAGACTTGACCACGCTGTTGTTGTAGCTCTTGGGTTTTGGGAAATAGAAATTCACCTTGATCATGTCCTCTTCCAGCTCCGGAGAGATGACATAGATGTGCACTGAATTCTCCTTTAGGAATGCCTCGGCGGTCCTGTCGACAGTTGCGAGCACGCCGTCCCTGCGCGCATCATGGAGCACTTCCGATATCCTGGACACCGCCTTTGCGTTCTTTGCGGCAAAAGTCTCGCCGCTTTTCACTATTCCCATGCAGACATCTCTGTAGAGAGATGCATTGACCCAATTTAAAAGCCTTGCCTACTAAAAATCAGTGTGGACGAAGCCGAGCTAAACTCGATGAACGAGCGGCTCATAGAATTTCTTATCGCACGCGGGTTCCTCCGCACGCCTACAATAATCGAGGCGTTCAGGAAATACCCAAGGCACAACTTCGTTCCAAAGGAGGAGATTGGTTCCGCTTATCTTGACATCGCCATAAAGACGGTGGGTTTTTCAACAATATCACTG
>JAGWHA010000022.1 GCA_028867095.1 Microcaldota archaeon
TTCGCTTCTTTACCCATTTCCAGCGCATTCTGCCCTTCTTTTTCCATTTCCTAGGAATACTTCCCAAACATAACACCGTGTATTCTCTTTATCTGATGAAATCTATATAAATAGCTATGCAATAAGATGCTTAGATTGGGATGGATTTCTGGGAGGCGCTCGAATCTGAGATCGGCAAGCCAAAATTCGCAAGCGAGCGCATTGCTTTCAGCACAAAAACCTCCGTCGCGTCAAGCAACAGGCCTGACACCTCATTTTCCATGGTAAGGGCTTCCGCCATAGAGCTCAAAGCGAACGAGGCAATTTTCCAGCAGCTAAAGGAGCCCGAAATCAGATACATAATCGCAAAGGACATCACATTTGGGATACTCATCACGATATACGATGTTAATTCTCAGGGGGCGATTGCGCTGAGGGCTTCGCTTCCGCTGCAGAAATCCGAGATTGAAAAAATCCGCAAGCTGCTGGGAAAATTCAGGAGGGCGAATTTGGAGATGCGAATCGTTGGCATGCAAAACGGCGAGAGGCCGCTGGTCAAATCCATTGAGGAGATGCGCAAGAGCTTCAAGGGGGGCGTGAGCCTGATAGAGGCGGACCTTTTCGGGAACCTCAAGAGAAACATCGCTTTTGATCTCAGGACGGGGATGAGCTACGACCTTCTTCTGCTTGACAGGGCATACAGGGTCGGGGAACTTGCAAACGACCTCTCGCCAGAATCCTTCAGGGCCGCAGGGTCAAAGATCAAGTTTGTATAGGTCGGTGTAGACCGGGCCTTCGCCAGTGAGCTCGCTCGACTTGAGCTTTATCGATTTCACCATGAAGCTCCCGAACTCCGTTTCCGCGTGGCTCCTTATCTGCAAAACGAGCGCGGCGGGGTTCTTGACCCTCTTCACGCGTGCAAGCGTGACATGCGGCGTGTACTTCCCTGGCTCGAGCTCGAAGCCCCTTGAGACCAGGGCTCTGCCCAGCTGCTCGTATATGTCTGAGCACTGAGCCTCGCCGGCCGAGATCCTTGCGAATATCACCTTTATGAAGTTGGGGGTGAAGAAATCGATTCCCTTTATTCCGACCTCGAACTCCTCGGCGCTAATCTCTTTCATCGACTCCTTGACCTTGTTTATTCCCTGCTCCGTTAGATCGCCGAGGAAATGGATGGAGAGGTGCAGTGCGTCCGTCTTCACCATGGTTATCCCCTCGCCGCTGAACTCGCGCGAGACCAGGGCTATCTCCTCCCTGATCTTTTCGGGGATATCTATCGAGATGAATGTCCGCATCGAATACCATTAAAAATTAGCTTGTATAATATTTAAGCTGTTTGATATGGTGGGCATAGATTCATTCAAGGAGCTCGAGCTTCGCGTGGGGAGGATAACGAATGTGGAGGAGCACGAAAAGGCGCGAAAGCCCATGTACAGGATAACCCTAGACCTTGGGGAGGCCGGCGAGAGGAGCGTTGTCGCTGGCATAAAGCCCTGGTACACAAAGGAGGAGCTGATCGGAAAGTCGGTGGTCTGCCTCGCTAACCTTGAGCCAAAGGAGATTGCAGGCGCCGTATCCCATGGTATGATACTTGCTGCGGAGGATGAGGGCGGGGTCGCTCTGCTGACGCTTGACAAGCCTATAAAAGCTGGAAGTCTGATTCATTAGTGATTGAATGATTATTGTTGTTACCGGGCTGCCGGGATCGGGAAAGGGAGTCGTCGCAAAGATACTCAAAAGAAAGGGCTTTAGGATAGTTGAGATGGGGGACCAGGTCCGCGAGAAGATGGCGGAGGACGGGATCGCCCCTGGAGGCGACAGGATAAGGAGGTACTCGGTTGTGATGAGAAAAAAATATGGGAAGGACATCGTGGCAAGGATGGCGGTCGAGAAGGTCGCAAAGTACGTGAAGAGCAAGAAGAACATAGCAATTGTGGGGGTGAGGGACGTGCCAGAGATGAAGTACCTCAAGAAGACGCTAAAGAAGCTCTACATAGTGGGGATCGTGGCTCCGGTAGAGGTGCGATTTGGAAGGCTTCGGGACAGGGGGAGGACGGACGACCCAAGGAGCCTGCGAAAGTTCGCTGAGAGGGAGAGACTGGAGAAGAAAGGATACGGCGTGGCAAAGAGGGGGGCGGCGAAGGGGATCGACAGGCTCTTTGGCATGATAGACTACCTGCTCTGCAACACCGACACCCCGGTCATGCTCGCGAGGAACGTCAACATCCTGATATCGAAAATAAAGCGCGCGGGCTGAGGAGAACCTATTAATTTTTAAGTTTAGACAGTCTATGTCCAGTGGTTAAATGAGAGGCATTTCGCTTTTTGCAGGGCTCTTCACAGTAGCCATGCTCGTGTCATTCGTAAATGCGACTTACCTTCAGGTCCAGGGGCCGGTAACCGGGACGATACTAAACAACGGAAGCGTCTACCTGGGGAAGGTAGGGCCAGGAGAGAGCTTCTATGTGCTTGCCTCGGCGACGACGCAGAACGCTAGCGGAAAGGTGATAAACATAGGGTGGAACACCTTCACAGCTGTGAATCTTCCGGTAGGATGGTCCGCACAGGCATCCCCTCTCTACGAAAACCCTATGAAGCTCAAGATAACGACTGCACCAAACGCGCAGAATGGAACATACGAGCTCACTCTCAGGGCGGTCAACATACAGAACTACTCAAGGCTGGGAAACTTGACGTTCGCGGCTTTTGTCAACGTTACCACAGATGTATTTTCGACAAGCGTCTCACCAACCAATTTCAATGTGGGGACAGGGCAGCCATACAACCTACAGATAACCATAAACAACACCGGAATCTCAGACGACCCGTTTGTGATAAATGCATACGGGCTGCCGGCATGGAACGTCTCTGACGTAGTGATTGCGCTTCACTCCGCTACCAGCTCGTTTGTCTATCCGATTTTCGTTGACGTCCCTGGGGCATACAGCTTCAACCTCACGGTGGGATCCGCGACAAGCGCTCTTGTCTCCAAGTCATTTAACATAAATATGGTTGCGCAGGCGAGCCTACTAAACGACTATGCTGCTGTCGGGGAGGGAGTCGCGCTATCGCCGATAATCTACGAGCCTACTTACGCAGTGATGCTAGCAATCCACTACATACTATCTTTTTTTAACGTGATGTGAACTATGGCAAAGAAGGGAAGGAAGGAGAAGGGGGGAAGGGAACTTCTCTATGTCGAGGCAGACACCATAGAGGACATCGCAAGGTGGTCAAGCAGATTCGACTCCTCAGCGAAGGAGCTGATAATCTCAAACGAGAAGGGGAGGCACAGGATAATCGCGCTTGTCGAGTCCATACAGGACATCTCGCTTGCGCTATACAAGGACGTGGAGGTGGAAGCTGACACGCTGCGCTACGTATACGGAAACGAGCAGATGCCGAGCGCAGAGCTCGTCAACAACTTTGAGCAGAGAACGGGCAGCTCTTATAGCAACCTGATCGACATCGACCTCTCAAAGTTCAAGGTCGCAAAGCCTGCCTCCATAAAAGACGTAAGGAGCGTTAGGATAGGGAAGATAGATGACCTCATAAAAAGCGTCATAAAGAGGGCGGTAATAAGGGACAACATAGAGTACGTTTACGCATTTGAGTACAAGGGGAAGAGCGTGCTTGGGGTGTTCGACCTGATAGAGGAGCTTTCGGATGAGAAGAAAACTTTTTATTACTCAATATCCAATAAGAAGATGAAGTCAGGCTTTGCAAGGTACAGGTTTGCAACGAACACGGTTGATTTCTCAAACGAGTTCGGGGAGCATTCATATATGTACGTGAAAATAATTAATCTTGCAAGCCCGTTCCCGTTCTTCAAGGAATAAGCGTATGCCCTAATAGCTCAGTGGTAGAGCGACTGGCTGTTAACCAGTAGGTCGCAGGTTCGATCCCTGCTTAGGGCGCCATAATCTAGTCAAGTAGAGGAGACGTTGTGATAAACACAAAGATAATCGTGACTTACGGTCCAGGAATAAGCAACGAACTAGTCCTGAAGAGAGTGCTAAAGTATGCAGATATTGTAAGGATAAACTTCTCGCACGGGGAGAGGAGGGAGTGGCTTGATGCGGTGAGGAAGATTAGAGGGGCATCAAGGCAGTTGGGAAAGGAGATTTCGCTCTTTGCGGACTTGCCCGGGCCAAAAGTCAGGGTGGAAAGGCTCTCCGCCCCCATTCAGCTAAAGAAAGGGCAGATGGTGACATTCTGCTGCGAGGGCGGAAAGGGGACCATAGCAGTCTCATACAAAGGATTCCATCTTGACGCAAAGAAGGGGGCTGTGATTGAGATAGGAGATGGAGACGCCAGGCTTCACATAAAGCAGATAGTGGGGAAGAAGGTCATCGCAAGGGCGCTTGAGGACGGAAGGATCTCGAGCAAGAAGGGAGTAAACATCTTGGGAATCAGCATGAGGCTACAGTCGCCCACACAAAATGACATCGAGCTCTCTAAGTTCGCGATGAAAGAGGGCTTCGATTTTGTGGGGATGTCGTTTGTGAACTCCGCAAAGGGAATAAGGACCCTCAGGGGATCGAGCAGCAAGATAAAGATAATAGCGAAGATAGAGAGACGGGAGGCGGTTAAGAACATCGATGAGATAATCCGCTCGGCAGATGCAATCATGGTCGCGCGAGGGGACCTGGCTGAGGAAGTGAGCATAGAGCGGATACCCGAGGTTCAAAGGCAAATAGTCGAGGCTGCGCGCAGGCTCGGGAAGCCAGTTATAGTAGCAACGCAACTGCTGACCAGCATGATGAACAACCCGACGCCGACAAGGGCGGAGGTAAACGACATTGCAAGCGCGGTGGGATCGGGAGTTGACTGCCTGATGCTCAGCGATGAGACCACGGTCGGAAGGTATCCCGAGGAGGCGGTAAAGTTCCTTGTAAGGACCATAAGGGCCGCGGAGAGCTTCACGATCTACAAGGGTGCGGAGAGGAACTCCGACGTGACCACATTGAGAGGCGGAATCGCCTTTGCGGCAGTAGGGCTTGCCGATTCGTATAGGACGGACTGCATATTCATACCGACAAGAACTGGGACAACCGCCAAGATAATCTCGATGCTAAGGCCAAACACCGAGGCGATCGCCTTGGTGGTCGGAGAGGATGTGAGAAGGGAGCTTGCAATTTACTACGGGATAAGAACGGTCAAAATAAAGCTGTACAGGAGCATGGACGAGATGCTAAAGGTTGTAAGAGAGGTAGCCGCAAAGAACGGGATGAAACGATACATAGTCGTTTCTGGATCCCCAAACAAGCCCGGAAGCACTGACACCCTCAAGTACATAGAGGCATAGGCCTAATTTTACGTCAACAAAACAAAAACACAGGCACGCTTATAAAAGGAGCGACGAAAGGGATTGCGTATTATATGATGGTCCAGAAGCCGAAGGCTGCAAAAACAAGCAGGTTGGATGAGGCGATAGAGGAATACGGTATAGTGAACTCCATTAGGCACACCCAAAGTCTTCTTTTCTGGGACCAGGAAGTGAATATGCCGCCTGGAGGTGGCGAAGCCAGGGCTAAGGCGATGGGGGATTTGGAGGTTCTGGCCAAAAAAGAACTCCTTGGCATCAGCCCAAAAATAAAGTATCTGAAGGGAAGAAATCCGTTTGAAAGGGGAATGATCAAGGAGTTTAGATCCGAAATCGAGTACATGAGGCGTATACCTGATGAGCTGCTGAGGGAAATGGAAGCGCACAGCTCAAGAAGCTTGGGGGTCTGGAGAATTGCAAAGGAGAAAGACGACTTCAAGAGGGTACAGCCGTATCTGCAGAAAATGGTTGAGATGAAGATTAGGGTAACGGACCACTTGGGATACGATGGCCATCCTTACAATGGGCTGCTTGACCTCTTTGAGCACGAGATGACGGTTAAGGAGGTGGACCGAATGTTTGGCGACCTTCTCCCGAGATTAGAGCAGATCAAAAGAGATACACGGATAGGAGCGGAGCACGCCCTGGAAAATCTCGAGTACTCCAAAAGCGACATGAGGAAGCTGACCAGGGAGCTTGAAAGAATGCTCAAAATCCCTAGGAACGCCTTTAGGAGCGACGTATCTGCGCACCCTTTCTCGATACCGCTGGATCTAAGGGACATAAGGATAACCACTACTTTCGAGGCGCGCAACTTCAAGAACAGTTTCTTTGACAGCTTCCACGAATTCGGGCATGCGCTCTACAGCCTGCAGAAGGACCCAAGGCTCAGGGCCACTCCTGCCGGTGATTCTGCTTCGTTTGGGTTTGAGGAGTCGCAATCAAGGTTCTGGGAGAATATAGTCGGCCACAGCATGGGCTTCATCAAGGTGATGCAGCCGCTCTTTGAAAAATACCTCAAAGTGAAGGACTCTCCAAGTGAGATATACAAGTACTTCAACTTGCTAAAACACGACGCGGTAATAAGGATGGCTTCCAATGAGCTGGAGTACGATTCGCACATTGCAATGCGTTATGAAATTGAGAAGGGGCTAATCGCTGGGGAGATAAAGGTTTCTGAGCTTCCGGAAGTTTGGAACGAGCACATGCTCAGATATATTGGGATAATTCCGGTCAACGACCGAGACGGGGTGCTTCAGGACATGCACTGGTACGGTGGCGATTTCGGATATTTCTCCACATACACTTATGGAAATATCATATCGGGGATGATCTGGAAGAAATTCGGAAACCTTGATGAACTGATTGAGCAGAAGAAATTCGATTACATTAGGAAGACGCTTGGGGAACAGATACACAGGCATGGATCACTATACGACCCGAGGGAACTTCTGGAGATGAATTTTGGAAAGAGCTATGACCAGGGAGACTACATAGAATACCTTGAGCACAAGTACCTAAGGCGCGCCGAGTAAGGCAAACAAAAGATGAGAATGGCTTATAAAATATGATTTAGAGAGAGCGTTGATTGAATGGAACTTTTTAGGAGAGGGCAAAAGGATTATGAGACAGGAGTCAGGACCATGAAGGGGAACATCACTGCGGCAAACACGAATCTAGAAATCGCTAATAGGATCCAAACTGAGAAGTTTGACAAGGTCCCAATGGATCACGCGATAGACAATGTGCACAGGCTAATTGAACACAACAAGTATAATCTGGTGCTCCGGGACAGGGTCATACAGGATATTGAGAAGTTCCAGCTGATAAAGGACGCGGCGGAGGTTGCTGCGGCGAAGAGCGCGCAGTACACCCTTGCAAAGGCAAGGGGCCAGTACATTCGGGCCATAGAGACGCAGCTTTCATTTGGCAGCCTTGATATGGTGATAGTAAGGAAGATGCTTGACATAGAGCTTAAGCGATTTGAGATGGAGAAGCTATCGCTTGAAAAGCTCGAAAGGATCAGAGAGGCGGGTATACTGCATGATGACGGAAGCTTCCTGGTCTATTACGCATGGTCTGAGTATTGGGACGAAAAAAAGCGCGAGATAAGAAGGGAGTCGGACAGCCACAATTTTACCCCGTTTGACGTTATTCTCCGAAAAGGAAGAAACATAATCGCGGTTAAGAATGACATAAGGAGAATTAGCGACATCAGAGAAGAGACGGAAAAGGAGGACATGGCCAAAACCCTGGACATGCTTGAGAGGGAATTTGGCATCTCCGATATCGAGAAGGCAATAATAGTATTTTCGACATTCCAGTAATCAGAACTGGGTGTCGACCTTTTTTCTTATCGCATCCCTTATCAGCTTGAGGGAGGCATCCTTGTCTGCGACCTGAAACACGATCCTGCTGTAGAACTCGTCCTTTAGGTAGACGCTCACGCACTTGTCAGGGTCGCGCATAAGATAGAACTTCCAACCTGTACTCTTCCACCTGTACTTTCCCTCCTTCATCATGTAGGGTAGGGCCGTCCCGCCAATCCTGAGCCCGCTTATCGATTCTCCCTCCTCTGTGGTGACTTTGGTTATGTGCTTTAGCGGAATTGTCAGCCTTCTCTTAAGCGAGAGGATGATGTCCCATCCAAAGATCTCGAAAACGGCATTGCCTTTTTCTATCCTTATCTTCCCAGCCAAATAATCCTCCCCTCCGCCTCATTTTAAAGTGATTTAAATATTGTGCCTGCTATTATTTATCCAGTGGGTCTGTAACTCAGCTTGGCCAGAGTGGGAGGCTTTTAACCTCTAAGTCGGGGGTTCAAATCCCTCCAGGCCCACATACTCACATTTTTATTGTTTGATTGCCCCGTATATGTGCTGAGATGGATAAGATAAAGCTTGAGAAGATGAACGCGCTTAGGGCGCTAAAGATCGACCCCTACCCCTACTCCTACGACCAGACGCACCACGCGCAGCAGATAAAGGATGATTTTGAGAAGCTTGAAGGCAAGGGCGCAAGCGTTGCTGGAAGGGTAACGGGTATGAGGGCGATGGGAAAGCTCTACTTCATCGACCTGCTGGACGGATCGGGGAAGATACAGCTGATCGTGAAGAGCGACGACGTTGACGCAAAGTCCTCAAAGGTGCTCTCGCACCTTGACATCGGAGACATAGTAGGCGCGAAGGGCAGGATAGGGAAAAGCAAGAGGGGGGAGGTGAGTATCGAGGTCACAGTGATCGAGATGCTTGCAAAGTCGCTGCTCTTCTTGCCCGAGAAGTTCCACGGCCTAACGGATGTGGAGATAAGGTACAGAAAGAAGTACCTCGACCTAATCATGAACCACGAGAACAGGAAGATATTCGTCAGGCGCGCGCAGATAATAAAGTACATTCGGAACTTCCTTGACGAGCGCAGCTTCCTCGAGGTCGACACCCCGACGCTTCAGGCAATCTACGGAGGCGCTTCCGCAAAGCCGTTTGTCACCCACCACAACTACCTCAACACCGACCTCTACCTTAGGATCGCAGACGAGCTCTACCTGAAGAGGCTGATAATCGGCGGCATCGAGAGGGTGTATGAATTTGCAAAGGACTTTCGAAACGAAGCGGTTGATGCAACCCACAATCCGGAGTTCACGCAGCTTGAGTTCTACCAGTCCTATGCGGACTATGAGGAGTTCGCAAAGCTAATCGAGGAGATGCTCTCCGGACTTGTAAAAAAGCTCTTCGGAACCCATGAGATAGAGTACCAAGGCAAGAAAATAAGCTTCAAGACCCCTTTCAGGCGGGTCTACCTTGTAGAGGAGATAAAGAAGAGGTCTGGGATTGACATTTCAAAGATGGATGACGCTACTGCGGCGAAGATTGCAAAGAAGGAGGAGCTCGACATCCCGATGAAGAATGCGATACACGTCGCGGACGCGCTCTTTGACAAGTACGTCCAGCCTGAGCTGATTAACCCGACACTGGTTATGGATTTCCCATCCTACATGTGCCCGCTCACAAAGGACAAGCGGGGCAACGAGAAGCTCAGCGAGAGATTCGAGATGTTCATCGCCGGAAAGGAGCTCGGCAACTGCTACTCGGAGCTCACCGACCCTGTAGAGCAGAGGAAGAAATTTGAGCAGCAGGACGAGGAGCGAAAGAACGGCGACACAGAGGCTCCGCCTGTGGACGAGGACTTCCTTGAGGCGATCGAGTACGGGATGCCTCCGCTGGCAGGCATGGGGGTTGGGATAGACAGGCTTGTCATGATCCTCTCGGACCTCTCGTCAATCAAGGAAGCAATACTCTTCCCTACAGTAAAACCTGAGAAGCCGAAGAAGGAGAAGTCAGATTAGGTTCTTTGACCTAGCCTCCTTGAATTTCTTGAGATTGTTTCTTATTGTGACTTCCGTCACTCCGGACGCTGCGGCAATCTCCTTTTGGCTCTTGTATCCGGGGGAATACAGCCGGCATGCAAGGTACAGGGCTGTTGCGCCAATAGAATACGGGTCGCTTCCCGTCAACTCTTTTTGATTTTCGCGGATAAGCTTTATTGCACTTCTTGAGATTGACTCTGGAATCTTGAGCTTGCTTGCGATTTGGGAGATGCATGTAACCGGGTCTTGGGTCGGGATCTTAGCGTATCTCTCTGTCTGCGCATCCAGCCCTTTCCAGTCGAGCTTCGCCCTCAACATGATGCGGTATGCCTTGCTCAGCGGCTTTAGCTGAACTCCTGCAATCTCGGCGATCTCGGTGAGCTTTTTGGGAATCCCGTTCTCCCTGCACGCCATGTAAGCGCTTGCTGCCACCACCACCTCCAGGCTCCTGCCCCTTACCGAAGCGGAACTATTTCTTATCAGCTGCATAACCTCGTCCTTCATATGGTACGATAGATTCAGCTTGTCTGAAATTCTGTCCAAAATGATTGAAATGCTCTTTTCGCGCCTGTCCTTTGCGGAGTCGCGGACCACCTTGTAGATATTTAGCCTGTGGAAACTCTGCTTCACAGTTGTAGAGATTGGCTTGCCGGCAGCGTCCTTTCCGTAAAGCTCGATGATGCTGGTATTTCCCGGCATTATTGGCTTGGAGTGGGAGTCTATGGGGAGCTCCTGGGACTCTGTGCCTTGCTGTGCAACAAACCCGCATTTCATGCAAACCTTCTCCCCGGTGTTGTTGTCCTCAGTGATCCTGCCCTTGCTGCACTCGGGGCACTCATCCCCGTCATCCCTGTGGAGGTTGGCAAGGAAGTTCTTCTTCTCGAATTCCTGGGTCACAAAAGCACCGCATATAACAATTTATTCCCCATATTATAAAGGTAGGCTCTGGGTTTGTTTTCCAGTCTCTGCCATATTAGTGGAAGGGCTATGAATGTTTTAAATACCTATTGCACCAATATATATTGCTAAATCTGTTAGCTTTTTAAGAGTGCTGAATTATATTTAGTAGCATGCCAGGGTGGCAGAATCCGGTAACGCGTGCGCCTGGAAATTTATTCCCG
>JAGWHA010000080.1 GCA_028867095.1 Microcaldota archaeon
CGATAGGGTTAAAATAATATAGAATCCTATCTACTCTGGGTCCGTAGCTCAGCTTGGATAGAGCGGCGCCGTCCTAAGGCGTAGGCCACGGGTTCAAAAACTAACGTTGAAAATCCCGTCGGACCCGTTGGTGTTCAAAATGGCAAAGAAGCTCAAGGAGGAACCGAAGATTGTGGTAAGGCCGATCGGAAGGCTCGGCGGTCTTGACTCAATACACGTCGCGCTCATACTCCTTGTTGCAATCCTTGCCGCTCTCCTGCTTGTTGTTTCAAACTCGCAGCCGATAACAAACTCCACCGGCTCACTGAACTGCACAAACGGCTCTGTCAATGGAAGCTGCGCTCCGATCCACAGCCTTGGCAGCGTCAAGATGAAGGTCGGCCAGATACTCGCAAGCTATGCGTTTGTGAACGGCTCCCTATCCGTGTTGCCATATTTCTCATCAATTCAGAACATGACCGCATGGTACATCCCCCAGAGCGCGCAGTGGCTTGCGACAGTCCCTGCCACAAACCCGCTAACAGGGGAGCGCTTCTATGCATCGTTTCTTCTCTACGATTCGAATTTGACTCTGGTCAGGCCATATATACAGACTGTCTCCACCTCCAAGGTGGTCAGCAACTATGTGGTCTCGCGTGGCGTCGTGCGGCTTAGCGGAAAAGTTGCATGCCTCCAGCAAAAGCCGCTGCAGCAGTACTGGTTCATCGACCCCTACGCCCCCGGGTCGATTGCAAGCCTCAATAACCTCACCTCGATACAGCAAAGGTTTGGCAGCGGCCTAAATGCAACCATAAAAATTGTTTCGGGAAGCGCCACGCTTGCAATCGCTGAGAAGCAGAACGTGAACAACACCCAGGCGCTCGGCAAGTACATCTTCTGCGCCGCCCCGCAGCAGAACTTCACAAGGTTCGTCGCTAACCTGCAGTCATTCTTCTCAAACGCATACATACCTCCCTCATTCCTTGCGCAGCTTGCAAACCAGTCAAGGCTAAACCTCACCTCGCTAAACAGCTGCATCGCAGCCTCGACGCCGACCCTAAATGCGCAGGTGATTCTGGCCCAGTACTACAACATCACCGCCACCCCCTCTGTGGTGACGGACTGCACTTATCAGTCCATACCGCAGACCGCATCCCAGGCGGTATGCTACGCAAACAGCACCCTGTGCTGAGGATTTAATGAGGCACATAATCGTAGGAGTGGATCCCGGCAAGACCGCCGCCATAGCCTGCATCGACCTCGAGGGGAATCCGGTCTACATCGATTACTCCCGATTTGTCGGGTTCGACTGGTTTGTCGACAGGATAAAAAGCGCCGGAACTCCTGTTATAATCGCAAGCGACAAGAAGAACTCCACGCACGTGATAAACAAGCTCGCCGCGGCGTTCGGCTCAAAGGTCTTCGTTCCAAGGGAGGACATAAGCGTCAAGAGAAAGGAGGAGGCGATCGCCGGCAAGAAGATCAGCAACCTCCACGAGCGCGACGCGCTTGTCGCAGCCCTTACCGCATACAACTCCTATTCCCACAAGTTCCAGCAGGCCGAGAAGCTTGCGCGCAAGACAAGCTATGGGGACATCGATATGCTCAAGGCGATGGTCGTGAAGAAGTACTCGATGCACGACATCATAAACGAGAAGAAGGCGGGAAAAAGAAAATAGCCCTCAGTTTGTGGAATCAATGAAAGCGCTGAACTCCTGCTCGACATTCTCCTTTCTCATTATGTTCATGTCTCTCTTCTTTGCGCCCCTTTTGTATGCGGCTAGCCCCTGAGCTGTGAAGGCATACTCATTTCCCGCAGGCGTAATGATCTTTTCCACCGATCCCTCAAATATCATGTTGTGCAGGTTCATGTAGGCCGCCTCGAAGTAGAGCTTTCTCTCTTTCTTGTTGATGAATCCTAGAGCATCCTCGAAGAGTGCTTTGTAGCTTATC
>JAGWHA010000023.1 GCA_028867095.1 Microcaldota archaeon
AGATGGCGCCGTGAGTATGCTCAATCAGATAAAGTGCATGCTCGCAGATCTTGAGATCAGGACATCGAGCCCGAAACTTGTCGAGGGTTATAGGTATGTCGGAGTGGGGGGCGGGGAATCTGTGGGATTCCGGATGTCAATAATGTCTGAGACCAAAAATTTGCTCCGCTTCTTCCGCACCGTGGGATACGAATACAATAGGTCAAAACAAAGGGTCGCGAGCCTTGCTTGCCTTTATCTGAGAAATTTAGAAGAGATTAGGTGGTATAGGGGAATAACAAGAATGATTGCCGTAAAGATGCACAATAGGGGGTCTTCAGTAAAGGAGATAATCAATAACCTAACGGATGAGAATACGAATGAGGGATTCATAAAGCACAGCATATGGGAAGCGAGAGGAAGCCCGAGAATTTATAGAGCACAGAAATTCGATGAGTTTTGCAGGGAAAATGAAGTTGGAAATAGCGGATTGGTTTATGATAGACTGGAGTCGATATACAAATTCGATTATGGGGGGAAAGTGTTTGATATAACCGTCAACGACCCTAACCACAATTTTATGGCAAATGAGATCATCGTCTCTAACTGCGGGGTAAGGCTAATAAAAACGAACCTCACTGAGAAGGAGGTTCGACCAAAGCTTGAGAAACTGATGGACAGGCTGTTTGCGAACGTGCCAAGCGGGGTGGGTAGCAAGCTCAAGATTGGCCTCACCCAAAACGACCTGAAGAAGGTTGTTGAGGAAGGCGTCAGCCACATGGTTGCAAAGGGATTCGGCTACAAGGAGGACGTTGAGCGAATTGAGGAGAACGGCACGGTAATGGGCGCAGACATCGACAAGGTCAGCCCGATGGCAAGAAAGCGGGGAATGGAGGCGCTCGGCACGCTTGGCGCTGGAAACCACTTCCTTGAGGTCCAAAAAATCGACAAGATATTCAGCGAGAAGATCGCAAAGAGCTACGGACTTCACGAAGGACAGATTGTAATAATGATCCACACGGGATCGCGCGGCTTTGGGCACCAGATCTGCAGCGACTATCTGCAGAGCCTGCTTGAGTACCAGAGAAAAAACAATATAAAACTCGTCGACCCGGAGCTAAGCTACGCGAAGATCGGGACAAAGGAGGCGGAAAACTATCTTGGGGCGATGAACTGCGCGGTCAACTACGCATTCACAAACAGGCAGATAATAACAAACTCGATAAGAAAGAGTTTTGAGGAGACTTTTGAGAAGAACTCGGACCAGCTAGGAATGGACCTTCTCTACGATGTCGCACACAACATTGCAAAGCTTGAGGAGCACATCTTCGAGGGAAAGAGGCTCAACGTTTACGTGCACAGAAAGGGCGCAACTCGTGCATTCGCAAAGGGAAGGGAGGACATACCAAAGGTCTACCGCGGAGTGGGGCAGCCGGTGATCATACCTGGAAGCATGGGAACGGCCAGCTACGTTCTGTGCGGAAAGCAGGGGGCGATGGACGAGACATTCGGCTCGACATGCCACGGATCAGGGAGGCTGATGTCTAGGCACCAGGCAATAAGAGACATACCTGCGCAAAAAACATTCACGGACCTTGAGAAGAAGAAGATTGTGATTCGTGTCAGAACGAGAAAGCTCATCAGCGAGGAGGCAGAATGGGCGTACAAGAACGTGGATGAGGTCGTGCAGGTCGTTGAGAAAGCGGGAATATCGGACATCGTATCTAGAAATGTTCCAATAGGAGTCGCTAAAGGATAGTTTGGACCCTCTCTATTCCTATCAGAAGCTTTTTCGCAGAGTGGATGTCGACTTTCTCTAACAGTTTTAGCAAGACCTTCTTCGCATCGCCAAGATTCCTTTTTTCTGTAAGGAGGTTCGCGTAGTAGTAGAATCCGTTTGGTATTCCAAGCTCTATTACCTTTGAGATGTGGTCATCGGCTTTCTTGTCGTTTATCATTGAGTAGTAGAGCATGTTGGCGTATTTTGTAATCGGCGCGTCAGAGGAGACCGCATTGATTGCCGCAAGCGTCTTCTTTGTGTCAAGCATCCGCCTCAGCTGCATCTGCGATAGGAACTTCGTGTAGTTTAGGAGCAGGTCGGGATTTCCCTGCATCTGCTTGTCTGAGAGAATTATCGCCTGGAAGAAAAGCGCCTTCGCGTTTGAGAAGTGAAGGTTGCCGGCATCGATCCTATCTGAGTTCTCCTCCATGAAGCCGTTTGGGGTTTCGTAGTCACGCTTGCCGTATTCATAATCGGAGAGATAGAGGTGGAACACACCCTTTGCGTAAAGAACCTGAGGGATTTTTGCGATTGCAATCAGCTTGTCGAATGCCTTCATCGCATCCTCGTACTTCTGGGTTGTGACATTGGTGGAGATTTCTGTAAGTATTGCAAAGAGCTCCTTGTTTTTCCTTAGCTGCTGCTCTGTCTGGTCCGCATACTGCTCACAGAATGGGCAGATTCCAAAATTAGGATTGTAGGAGGGTACGCCGTGGCTGCAGTACGCGCACATGAACTGCGCATCGGGCTCCCTGCCAAGTGCTTTGATGTCCACTATATCAAGTGAGTTATCGGAATAAATCTTCTTAACGCTTTCTAAGGACCAAAAATAGGTGCCCCTTGTCAAAGGGCTCTATGTCTATGCGCTCAAGCACCTCAAAATGCGGCGAGATCTTCTCTATGAACTCCTCGAACGTGTCCTCGGGGTTTGCCGCGCTGCTTATGCTCTGCGACTTTATCGCAACGTACGCGTATCCCTTCTCCTTGATCAGCTTTGCGTTGCGTATGAGTATATCCGCCTGGTCCCTTGCAGAGACGTCCTGATAGAGGACATCGGCGCCCTCCACATCCTCCGCGTACTGCTCGGTCATCCTCGCATCGGTGTGGATAGGAAACATGTTCTGCCTCTTCTCGCACACCTGTATTAGCTCTCGCATGTTGCGCTCCGAGAACTCAACGCAGAAGACTATTCCCTCCTTGCCGATTATGTCGCTCACGTGGCTTGTCGTGGTTCCGGTGGCCGCGCCCAGATACAACACCTTGGATCCGGGCTTTATCATCATCCTCTGCAGCCCCTTTAGTATCGCTGCGGCGAGCTTGCTGCGATAGGGGTTCCAGGTCCTGTACTCGACGTGGTCTATCTCGATCAGCTCCTCGTCGTAGACCTTGGTGCCGTATGCGAAATTGCGCGTGGCTAGCTTGCGGTTGTCTATGCGGTAGACGTTCTCAAATAGCTCCTTTATCTCCAAGTAAAGCGCCTGCGCTATGAATTGCGTGTATCAGATTAATATGTTTGCCCATCAAACACTTTTAGTTTTTGCTTTTGAAATGTAATTGGGTCTTCTCTTATGCTAGACAACGCGGCCATGACAAAGCTCATCTTCGATCTCTTCGATTTAGAGCGCAAGAAGCTGGAGACCGGCGAGCTTCTGAATCGCTTTGGCGAGGAGCTCAAGTTCATCTTCGCTGTCGAGAAAGTCGAGACCAAGGTGATCGACAAGATAGCCTCGATCTCCCCTGCGGAGGACTTCACGATAAACACAATGAAGCCGGTGATAGACAACCGCCTGAGCGCATACTCCTCGTTCAAGGAGTTCGTTGACTACTTCAATATGGGATACAAGAGCTGCATCCTCTTCCCCGTGGTATCAAACGGCAAGGCGATCTCCGTGATAAAGCTCCTCTCAAAGGAGGAGGAGAAGTTTGACAAGAACATAACGAACGCTCTCACGATAAGCACGATAATCCTGGGCTACCAGATTGCCGGGAGGACCGAGCAGGAGAAGAGCGTGAATGTCGCAAAGTACTTCGATGCGGCGTTCAACAGCATAGTCCCCCAGTTCCTGATTGACGCAAACGGCGCGATAATAAGGGCGAACAAGAGCATGCTCATACTCTTCAGCGCAAGCTCGCGCGAGGTGATAGGCAAGAACGTGAAGGACTTCTTCCAGATTGATGCGAACATGCTTGCAAGCCTCAGAAAGGGGATCATCGCAGAAACCAGGATTGTCGGGAAGGGGGACAGGCGCTTTAAGATCTCCTCAAGCCAGATCAACGACAAGATGATGCACATCACCTTCTACGAGACCACTGAGATGCGCGACCTCGAGGAGAAGACGAAGATCCTCAGCTACAGCAACTACGAGGCGATGCTGATGATGGACGCGCGTGGAACCCCGATTTGGGTGAGCGACAACGTGGACAAGGTGCTGCGATTGCAGAAGAACTCGCTGCTTGGCAGGCCGTTTGTGGAGATGCTTGTGGAGAAGGAGAGGATACGCAAGGGGATCGAGACCATGGGTGAGGGGATCTACACCGACTCCGCGAAGATCAACATAGGCAACGGGGTCTTCCAGGACGTGAGGCTCACCTTCTTTGCAAACAAGATGTATGGGCTCTCCTGCATACTGGCAAACAACCCGTACGAGAGCGCGTTTGGGAACCTTGAGAAGAACTTCGACGAGCTCGTCAAGATGTCCGCTGACGCGATAATATTCATAGACCCGCTGGGGTACATCCAGAGGGTGAACAAGAGCGCGGAGAACATCTTCGGCTACAGGGAGGAGGAGCTTATCGGCGGGCCGGCGGCGATCCTCTACACCGACGAGGAGCAGGACAAGCTTCCGCGCGCGCTCTCGCTTGCAAAGCAGGAGGGGACGATCAGCAACATCTTCGCGAAGATGAAGGGAAAGAAGGAGGAGGCGTTCATACCGTGCGACCAGAGCGTGAGAAGCGTCAAGGACCAGAGCGGCAACCTCGCCGGATACATAATAGTGAACAGGGAGCTCAAGACCAAGTACGACCTTGACGAGGCGCAGGAGATCCTTGAGGACAAGGAGAAGGAGATCGAGAAGCTCCAGGCTGAGAGCGAGCTCAAGAGCCAGTTCATATTCAACATCTCACACGACATCAAGACCCCGATCACAAACATCAAGGGGTTCGGCACGATCCTCTACAATGAGGAGCATGGGCCTATGAACGAGGAGCAGAAGGGGTACATCAAGATAGTCATCGACGAGTCGGACAGGCTGATGGATTTGATAAAGCAGATTCTAGATGTCGCAAGGCTCTCGTCCGGAAAGGTGAAGCTTGAGCTGCAGCCAGTGGACCTAAAGAAGCTTGGGGACAACCCGAGCATCAAGGCGCAGGAGGAGGTCGCCACAGGCAAGGGCCTTATGTTCTCATGGAATGTCGACTACAACGTGGGAGAGGTCAACATAGACCCGAACAGGATAATCCAGGTGTTTGTCAACCTTATAACAAACGCCGTGAAGTTCACCGAGCACGGAAGCATAATGGTCAACATCACAAAGAAGGGCAAGAACATCCGCGTGGAGGTAAAAGACACTGGGATCGGAATAAGTAAGGAGGACCAGCGAAAGCTATTCAAGAAATTCTACCAGGTCCATAGAACCGAGCTGACCGTGCAGCAGGGATCAGGAACCGGCCTTGGGCTATCGATAGTAAAGGAAATCGTGAACCTTCACGGAGGAAGGATGGGGATAAACTCGGAGCTAGGGAAGGGAAGCACATTCTGGTTCACGATACCTATTTCTGGCAAGAAGAAAAAGCCGAAGGAGCCAAAGGAGGCCTCAGAGGGCAAGGCCTAATGGCCAAGCACATAAGGTATAACTGTTGCGCAGCTGTTGCTTATGCCCTTGGCAAAGTTGTACTGCGCATTTAGCACCGTGTAGTTTAGCGAGGACCAAGGCCCAACAAATCTCTGCGGAGGCACAATCAGTCCGGATGCCGTGTTTATCTGGAGCACTAGAACCTTTCCTGCAGCGACGCTCTGTTGCGCGGTTATTGTGTAGGTTGCGTTGTAGACGTTCGTGCTGAAGTTGGACACCTTCCAGCTAACGCCCGTTGTCGCGTAAGGGGAGACGTTGAAGTATGAGTTTGGCCCGCCCGGCAGCGCCCCGTACTTTGCCTGGTATGTTGAGTTGTAGGTAGCAGGGGTGCATGAGGATGCCTGCGCGTAAAGTGGCGCAAGGTTCTTCATGAGCGCACCGGTTGGAGTGTTGTTTATGAGAGTCATGACCTGCGATATCTGCCCGCTTGTTATTCCGGAAACCACAGTGGTCGTCGCTGCGGTTGTTGTGACCGTGGTTGTAACGGTCGTAGTGACAGCTCCGCCGGTTGTCGTCTCGCTGTCGCTTAGGGACTCGCCGCTAAGAAGCTGCGCCGGATTTATCACGGTTATTCCGCCGGTGACCTGCGCGCCGAGCGATGCCGGCAGCGGAGTGATTATGATTGTGGCCTGTGTCGGGGAGGTGGATTGGAGAGAGAGGTGCAGGTTTGCAGTTGCGCCGTTGGATGTGCTGAGGTTCTCAGATGCTAGAGTCGCCAGGTTTACCAGGAAGATGGGCTTCACCATTATCGGCTCGCCGGAGAGATAGAATGCGGCGCTTGAGTTAGAGGCACTCTTTAGGAAGAGCGAGTAGACTGCAGTGCTGTTTGGAAGCGAGAAGTACTCGCTGCCGTTTAGCGGAATCGTGAATGTCTGCGCCGATGAAAGCTGGTTGACGCTCGTAGATGAGCGGACCGAGAGAAATGCGATAACTGCGACCACTATGATTGCGGCGAGAAGATATAGGAGGGGACCCTTGTCGGAGTACGGATTTGGTCTTCCGGGCTTTACCCTCTGAAAATTAGGATTGCTTACCATAGGGCCCACTTTTGACAATACTCTATAGGATATACACATTTAAGAATATTTCCAAGCGGTTTTGCGTGATGAAACGAACAGTAGATAAGGGCTAAAAAGGCCGAATTCCACATTTATTTGATAGCATGTTTGAGAAATTCAGAAAGGAGAAACAGGAGCCTGAGGCCTTCAGGGGAAAGGAGGGGGAGAGCATACTCCATGTGATAGAAAAACCGGAGATAGTGATCCACAAGGCGGGATGGGTAAAGGGGCTAGGGATTGTTGCCACGGTCGTTGGCACAGGGGCTGGAATGCATGATAGGGTGGGAGCCACGGCATTTGGGGCAGCGGGAGTTGGAGGGGTTCTAGGGGGGACCAGGAGAATCGGTCCGGTAAGCCACCGAAGCAATATAAGTAATGTAAACCAGCAAAGCGACAGGATATTTGCTAAGAAGCTAATAATAACTGACAAGAGGATCTTGGCAGTTATAGACGGCGCAAACGTGACCCTCGAGGCCTGCTACGACAAGGAGTTTTTCAGACAGATGCTGCTGGGCCAAAAGAAGAGGAACACTAGCATCGAGGAGGCGAACAGACCAAAGCCAGACGACAAGGACAACAAGTACAAACAGAGGACGGGGGTCGAGATACACAACAGCCTGCCGCGCCAGCTTAGGGGCCTTGGATACGTGGACAACACATACGCGCTTGCGGATATCGAGCTTAGGAAGGGAATACTCGGAGACCTGACCGCCTGGACGTTTTACATTGAGATTGCGCGGATCTCCACCCCGCTTGTGATGAAGGACAGCGAGGGAGGGTGGGGCAGGCTCATGGGGCGCTCTAGGGCGATAGCATTCTCAAACGAGATAAATGAGAGCGTGGAGCTTGCGAAGTGCGACATAAAGGTCAAGGAGGACAAGAAGCAGCACATAGACAACCAGCAGGTTATGGCCGAGTTCACACAGAGCGTGCAGGCGAAAATAAAGGAACTCCGCGAATACGCCTTTAGGAAGGAAGGAGACAAGTTGCTCATCACAAGTGCGCTTAGGGCAGACTTCGAGGCGTAAATCCTTTCCTTTGCATCCCAAAAGGCGCAGCTAAAAATATATACCTTGCATTGCCTATACCCTAGGCGATTGGTTGGACGAGGTAGAAAATTTCAAGTCAGAGCTGCTCTCAGTCATAAACGAGAGGCAGCAGGTCACCTACAACGATCTCGCCGAGTACGCGAATTCCAGGGGGATAAGCGAGGACCTTCTAAAGAAGGGGCTGCAGGAGCTCCAGCAGATCAGCACGATCGCCTCAAGAAGCAGCGGCGGAATACTCACATACTACATCCTTCAGGACAAGAGCGAGCTTAGGAAGATTATGATTGTAGAGGACGACAAGAACATCAACAAGCTCGTCGCCCTCTCGGTCGGAAAGGGGTTTGAGATAACCCAGATCTACGACGGCAGCGAGGCGATAAGGAAGGTCAAGAACATAAAGCCCGACCTTGTGGTCCTCGACCTTATGCTCCCAGGAGCGGACGGGCTTGAGATCTGCCAGAAGATAAAGACCGACCCTGAGCTAAAGCACGCGATAGTGATCATAATCAGCGCCATGGAGGCGACATCTAATAGGTTCAAGGGGATCAAGTACGGCGCGGACTACTACATAAAGAAGCCGTTCGACCCTGATGAGCTTAGGGGACTGGTCACGATCTTCCTCAAGAAGAAGGGAAAGAGATTCGACCCTCTCATTGACTTGCCAAACGAGGCGAAGATCTCAAATGCGCTTGAGAAGGCGCTGCAGGAGGGCGAGGAGCAGGAGATCGGAAGGCTAAGAGTCGAGGGGTTTGTGGACTTCGCAAACTCCTTTGGCGGCAGCTCTGGGATAACGATACTCAGGCTCATTTCGCAGATACTCCAGGACAAGGTGAGGGACAACGGTAAGAACGTCTTCCTCGGATTCCTAAACAGCGATGACTTTGTGATTGCGGGAAACAAGGACCACGTAGAGAAGATGGTCAACTCGCTCAAGGAGGAATTCTCTGCGGTGGTTCCATTCATCTACCAAAGCGAGGGATACAAGCCAATTGAGAAGGGCCTCGATGAGATCTACGAGACTAACAGGCCGCGCCTCAGCCTCTCATACACCACGATTCCAAAGGGAACCGTCAAGGCGAAGAGGGCCGAGATTCTTAAGAGCAAGCACGCGGGCAAGGGAATAGGGTCTTACACCTACGACGAGCTAAGGCAGATGCTCGGCAGCGACAACATCGACATCAGCATAACCAGGGACGCGAGCGGAGTGAAGCTCGCGGTCGGCAAGGGAGCGGACAAGTAATTTCTAATACAAAAAACGAATATAGAGAGTAGGTTTATAAAGAAAGATAAACAACATCAGTTTACGGGTAGTTAAATGTCTTTAATAGTTAATAATAAAAATAAAAGTATAACAATCATGAAATTGAGCAAACCAGGTTGTCCTAGAATGATAGTAGATTCGAAGGCAATTATCGAGGTTCGTGATGATTATAGCAATAAAGGAATAAGGTCAAAAATGCTTTCTAGAATTAAAATCCTTTACTAAGACTGCTGCGATTCCTTATACTCTTCCAGATGGAATGGCCATTTTCCAATTATTTTATCTAATAATATGGCTTTCTCTATTTTCGGCTTCTCTTTATTCCATAAAGAGGCTAATATATCTGGGCCTTTTTCATTTAATATTGTAGTATCTTTAAACGCACACATGTCAAAATTATCATAATAACCATTAGTATCGGTTATTATAGAATAGTCATTTATTATGCTTTTTTTGTCAACTTCTAGTTTTCTCGCAAATTCTTTCCACAATATGTCGTGAGCCTTACTCAGGGTTAGAGTATACCCAAATGCTAAGAAAATTCGTTTATCAGGATTCTGTGTGAGGGCAGAAAACTTTCTTATTATACCTTGTTCTTTCATCTTTTTAAGGAAATAAAGAACTTTCATTTGCGTCGTCTTACCTTGTACGACTAAATCTTTTATTTTAATTTTAGAATTGCTGTTTAATAGTTTTAATAGACGTTTTTCTTGTTCAGATAATACAGTGCTTTCATCAATTAATTCATTTCGAATCGGGAAAAAACCCATAGTGAAAAAGTTTACTGCAGAAAATTTGATTATTGGAGAATAATCACTAACTTTTATCCTAAAGTTATATTGCCAGGACCTAAAATCTTTTGAGGACAAACCAGATACAAATAATAATAGATCAAAATCTCCACTTGCGATGTATGCACCTTGGACAAAAATATCTTTCATTATCATTTCTTTCAACACTTCTGAATTTGGAGCCTTCTCAAATTTTATGGTAATAAGTCTACTTTCTGCAAACCCCAATTTTTCGAAATCTACATCTAAAATGTATTCGATACCATATTTTTGCTCTAAATCTTCGATAACTTTCTTAATAAGATGGTTAGAAACACTCAATTCGCGGGCGAGTGCCTTGATGGGTTTTCGCGAATTTTTATATAGGGAAAGAAGTAACGAGTACTGTAGTTCTCCTTCTATAAATTCCTTTTTTATCCTTTTTTTCCTCAATTTAATCCCAATACTATATTATTATATCAATAAATATAAATAAATATCCGAAATATTATACTTTTAAGCACACATGTATATATATCCCAAAAGTTATATCTTACTTAAGTCGTGGGGACGCATATGGTCAATAACCTAAAAAGTATTGGCTGTCTGTTTTTTCTTCACTCCCTGAAGATTGTAACCCAATTCCCAATTGGTCCCCATGGCTTACCTTATATTCAAACTAGCTAGTGTTAACCATGGACAACCACCAGAACATAGGCAAGATGCTTGAGGGCGCAAGGCTAATCAAGGATGGCATCCCGCAGGCATACGAGTTCCTCCCGCGCGGGGAGTTCTACAGGCTAAAGCAGCTCTTTGACGAACTCGA
>JAGWHA010000024.1 GCA_028867095.1 Microcaldota archaeon
CCCCCCAAAATGATCTTTGCCCCTCTAGCAACTCCATCTTCTACCTGTTCCTCGAGAGTTGCAACCTGCTGCATGTTCGCGAGAGGCCCTATGTCAACATTAGCATCAAGCGGATTTCCGACTCTGAGCCTCCTGACTTCTTCCACAAATTTTTCAGTGAACCTCTCAGCAATATCCCTGACAAGTATGAACCTCTTCGCGGCTATGCAGCTCTGACCGTTGTTTTGCATCCTTCCCACAACCGCGTTCTTCGCTGCAAAGTCGATGTCAGCGTCCTCAAGCACTACGAATGCGTCGTTTCCCCCCAGTTCGAGCACCGACTTCTTCACGCGCTTTCCTGCAAGCTTGCCGACAGCAGAGCCGACCCCAAAGCCTCCGGTTACCGAGACTCCCTCTACCATCTTGCTTTTTATCATGTACTCGACCATCTTGTGGTCAGTTATCACAGTTGTAAAGACGCCCTTGGGGAACTTTGCCTCTTCGAAGGCCTCCTCGATGGCAACTGCGCACATCGGCACGGAGTTTGAGTGCCTCAGTATCACCACATTGCCCAGCGCAAGTGAGGGTATTGCAAACCTAAGCGCCTGCCAGAAGGGAAAGTTCCACGGCATTATGCAGAGCACTGTCCCTATCGGCTCGAATGTGATTAGGTGCCTCTTTCCGTCAGCAGAGACCTCCTCGTCAGCAAGCCACTTCTGGCTGCTATCGGCGTATAGTTGTGCAGTCGATGCGCACTTCTCTACCTCTGCCCTTGCCTGTTGCAGCGGCTTTCCCATCTCGATAGTTATCATTTTTGCGTATTGTTCCTTGTTCTTTAGGAGCACCTTTGCCAATTCGCGCAGCGCATTGCACCGCTCGCTTATCTGCAGGGATTTCCAGTGTGAATAAGCCTGATGTGAATTCTTGAGCGCCTCCACTATCCTTTTCTTGTCAAATAGGGCAAATTCCCCGTTTGTCTCACCGGTCGCAGGATTTATCGATTGTATTGCCATCTTCTGTCCCCCAACTGAATGTTAGCTTATATTTATTTCTGCTTCAAATATTTAATTGTGATTGCTTAGTGCAAGTGATAACATGATGCCAAACATTGACCCGAAGGCGCTCAAGGCGATGATGAACAAGATGGGGATAAAGAGCAGCGAGATCCCTGCGAGCAGAGTAGTGATCGAGGGCGCGGAGAAGGACATAATCATCGAGAATCCCCAGGTCGTCAGCATAGAGGCCCAGGGGACCCTCTCGTTTCAAATAAGCGGAGACGTGCGAGAGCAGGAGAAGAATGAGTCCTTCGAGATAAGCGAGGATGACATTAAGACCGTTCAGGACCAGACTGGCATAACTGACATTGATTTGATAAAGGCGGCTCTTGAGGAATCAAAAGGGGACATCGCAGCTGCGATAATGAGCCTTAAGCAGTGAGCCCTCAGACAACGTTGTATATGTGCACGTAAGGGACCTTTGCTATCGTCTTGACGCTTCCCTTTTCGATGATTCCGTGTTCCACAAGAATCTCGATCGATTCCTTGCCAACTATGTTTGCCGAGTAGAGCTGCGCCGTTCCAATCACCTTGATTATCTGGTCCTTGGCTATGAGGTCACCTTTGTAGAAGTCCGAGTAGGTCTTCAGGTCGAGCTCTGCCTTTCCCTCGCTGAACGTCTTTCCCAGAAGGTTCTCGTCGCACATAGCGATCATGTCGCCCTTCTCGGTCTTGTGGATCTTTAGGTAGATCATAAAAACAACGATTACATCAAGTAATAAACCGACAATATTTATATTAACTCACTGCAAATTCTTACGTGCCGAGGTGGCGGAATCCGGTAACGCGCCAGCGCATTTGCGGCGAAACTCGAGATCTGGTTTCCGCAAGGAAGTTAGGGTTCAAATCCCTACCTCGGCGTCTATTCTAAAGTTAAGGGTCTCAGGAGATGTTACAAAACAATAAATGCTGTGAAAAACGTTGATTGCGGAACGTTTAAGAATAAGGAGAATAGCAACATATTGTGAATTAATGACAGTGATTAACAGTAATCGACAAGAGAATGAGATTTCTTTATTGAAGAGGGATTTTGAGATTCGATTGAAGAATTTGTGCAGAGATAAGGACCCTGCATTGAGCATTAAGAGAACCGAGATCTCCACAATGGGTGCCAGTGTATGGACTGATTGGATTCACGTCACTTACCTAATTAGAAGAAAGGGCGCGATTTTAGGGTTCATCCCAAAACACGATCCAGTATTAGCGGTTTTTAAGCCGTATCCTGGGTCCAGTCATTTAGATGGGTATAGTGAAAAAGTAGACTTCCCAATAAATTCTGCCGAAAGAACCAATGCAAAAACATTCATATACGATAAGAACTATTCTGACCTGGCCCTTAAAATTGAAAACCTTTTAGATGAAATTTGGAAAAAGGCTGCAAATATCCATTAGCGATTGGCGTGTAATTGCCCTTAAGCATCTTATGTCTCAAATTTATTTTTAACAAAGCCCAGCTAAGGGGCTTCTTCTCGGAATCGCTTGAAATCCAATCAGCCGTATTTGTAGAGAAGAATTGTAGCCAGCGAGTAAAGTATCCCGTACCAGAGCAGCCATATCCCTCCCGCGAGATTGGATACTGACAATGCGAATGCGCTGAGGGCAAACATCACCGATGCGAACGCCATCTCGCTCTTTGTGTTGGTTAGCGAGTACCCCAAGTTCATCGCCTCTGTAGGCAGCTTGCTCCTGTTCCAGTTTATTCCTGGGTTCATCCTCGCAAGCGTTGCGATTGCCGCCTTTGTCCTTACAAATGCAAGAGCATAGTTTAGCAGGAATACCATGAATCCCTTCTTGAATGACTTGAAGTATATCTTTGTTAGAAGGACCGGCGTCAGAAGCGACAGCGTAAACGCGAGGAATCCCAGTATCTCAAGGTAGACGGGCAACTGCGATCCCGAGAAGAAATTGCTGACGCTGATGTGTGCGAACGGGAGGGCGGTGAACACCACCCCTATAGATGCGAATGTGAAGAGTATCAGCACTATCGAGAGGTAGTTGAGTCCGAATCCATGGGTTATGTAGTCCATGTTTGCTAGCAGATGGGTTATCGGCGTGCCCTTTGGATAGTCCCCCTTCCTCTTGAAGAAGTAGCTTATGAACTGGGTGTCACCGTAGTTGTATCTCCACTGCTGCTTGACAAGCTCTGTGAACGTCTTGATCGGCCTTCCTAGCGCGTACACCTTTGGAACGTACATGCTCTTGAAGTTGTGCAGGTCCGATTCGAAGCTGAAGAACGTGTCCTCAATCACGTATTCCGGGAATCCGCCTATGCTGTCAAGCGCCGACCTTCTGATGAGCCCGCACGATCCTGCGAAAACCGCGGTGTTGTTTAGCGCCCTTGCCGGCTGTATGAACTTGAAGAAGAACGCGTCGAATATGTCGACAGAGTCGGAGAAGAAGGAGTATCTCGTGTACTTCTTTTCCGTCTGGACATACGATACCTGCCTGTCCGATAGGTAAGGCAGGAGGTCTACTACGAAGTTCTTGTCAACAAGGGACTCGTCAGCGTCGAATACCGCAACGAACTCCTCTTTGGATACTTTGAGCATGCTGTTAAGCGCCCCCGCCTTGAATCCCTGCCTGGTGTTCCTGTGGAGGAACTCAACCTTCAATCTCCTGCAGACCTTTGCGAGCGCGCTCGAAATCTCCTTGTCCGTGGAGTCGTCAAGAAGATAGAATCTTATCCTGTCTTTCGGGTACTTTAGCTCAAGGAGCTTTGAGAGGTTCCTCTCCACCATCTTAGGGTCCTCGTTGTAAACCGGCACAGCGACAGCAACCTTTGGGAATCCCGTCAGTTTCGGAAGGCCCTTCTTTATCTTCGCGAGGTACTTGTCGTAGAAGAACGAGCGGAAGTACCAGATTGATGCGTATACGTTGAAGAACCCCGCGATGAGCGAGAGAAGCGTGAAGAGCGCTGCTAGAAGGTACATGTAGATCGAGTTCGCTATGTAGAAGAGGTATACCGAGAAGATCATCCCTGCAACTGAGAGCGTGACAAACAGTATGACCGCAAGGCTCCTTCCGTAGAGCCTCTTGTCAAGTAGCGGATTGATTTCCATTTTGATCGTTTCCTATCAGGAGTGTGCTATGATATTGAATATCTTGTTAATAGCTCTTTTTATAGCTATTTCTGATGTCATATTTTAAGTCCTGGGGCCACAAGCGAGAGGTCAAGCGGATCCTTTTTCGTTATCTCCCCGATCAGTATGGTTGCATACGATCCGGAAGGGAGCGAGAACTTTACCCTTATCGAATCCACCCCAGCCTCATACCCGAAATCCTTTACTGGAGTTATTATCGGCCTGTGTGCGCCGCGCATGCTGAGCTCCGGCATGCTCTTTATCTTGAAGCTCTCCCTGTTTATCCCAAGATTTTCCAGTATCTCCATTTGATAATCATCAATTGCCCTTTCATCTGTCTCGTACCCTATAAGGGTAGATACCGGAATCTCCTTTTTCTCCGCCGTGATGTTGTCCATGTCCGGGAAGCCGTACAGGTCGTGGCCGCAGAAGAGCTTTGCGCACCCAAAGGAATCCTCCTTTGCCATGATCTCGGTCTCGTAGTTGAAGATGAGCGCCTCGACCGCATGGATGAACAGTATCGATATCCCTCGCGGTATTGACCTGATCGCGCGAGCGTAGTTTGTGCCCTCCTTGGAAAGTGCATACAGCATTGTCCTCTCCGCCTTCAGGTATCCCGGGAAGTATCCGAGCGCCCTTGCAAAGTCCCTCTCCTCAAGTAGCGTCTTTCTTGCCTCAACTGCCTGCTTGTTGTTCTCGTTTGTGGTTGCGGTAAGGAACTCGAGCACCGCCTCCTCAAGCTCGCCCTTCATTATGTGCAGCCCGACCTTGGCATTGTTTAGCCTGTTGCCGAACCTCTGCGAGTCGAAGTAGTTTAGCATTTTAGAGTCCAGCTCCTCAGCTATCTTGCCCATATTGCCAGGGTCGCACTCGCTTATTGTGATCTCAAAGCTGTTGCCGAGCAGCTCGCCCATTCCCACGCCATCCTTTGACCTCCATGCCCCATTTATCTTGATATCCTTTGCAGCGACCCCCATAACCGCCTTCTCGTCGACCCCGAAGATGCTTGCGAGCTGCGTCGTGCTCGCGTTCCTGTCCTTCATCCCCGCATATCCGATCGACTTGACCCCGCGACCCAGCCTCTTTGCGATCGCCTGCAGCGCCTGTATCGTGTTCCACTCGCTCTTTTGCAAAACAAACGTTACAAATTTCCCCTCCTTGTCCTCAGTCTCCCCAAGATCCTCCGCCGTGTAGACCCTGTTCGGCTCGATTATCCTCCCTCTTTTGGTTATCTCCTTGACTATGAAATCCTGCGGGCTCCTCTTTATGGTTCCCCCGGTCCCCTTACTCTCAGAAAGATAGCGCATTCAAACACGTAAAAGGCATTTAAACCTTAACATACCCATTATTACCTAATCATTTTATTAGGCACGTTGCCATATCTATTTCCATCGGCAATGTATAATATGTGGTTGTTTTGAACAAGGAGTCCCTTGTAGAGAAGGTCATATACCGACTGATAAGAAAGCACATCTCCGGTCCGACCATGGGCTCAGCGATAAGCAGGGCAAAGCTCTTCAACCAAAAGGGGATACCCGTATCGATAAACTTCATGTCCCAGGCGCCGCAGGACAAGGCGAAGGCAAACTACATAACCACCACATACCTCCAGCTGATAAGGGAGATCTCAAGGATGGGCATAAAGGCGAGCGTGCATCTGCGCTTTGAGCAGCTGGGCAGCAGGCTCGCCGGCGACTATGCGATAGGCAACCTCGAGCAGATCCTTGAGGTGAGCAGAAAGTACGGGGTGTTTGTGTGGTGCGAGCTGACCGACCCGGTCGCGGAATCGATACTGCTCGACAAGGTGGGGGACCAGAAGTCGATGGGCGTCGCGATCAACAGCGTCGACGAGGCGCTGGGGTACGCAAAGAAGCACAAGCCGATCAAGGAGCTAAAGGTTAACTGCAAGCAGGCGCACCACGAGAAGAGCGATCCCACCCAAAAGATCGAGTCGATCGCATCGAGCGCAAAGAGCCTGGTCCTCCACTCCCCAAACGAGGGCCCAATCCTAAGGCTGATGAAAAAGGAGGCGAAATACAGAAAATCTTTAATCCTTGAGTTCCAATTAGGCTACGGCGAGAAAAAGCTGACAAAGATGCTAAAGAAGGGCGCAAGGCTTAGCGTTTACATTCCGTTCGGGAAGGACTGGGCAAGCTACGCCACTACGAACGTCCCCGAGGGCTACATGAGGGTGCTCGCGGGCAGGCTGCTCAAGGAGAGCGAGAAGAAAAGTGTTTAGATGCCGACCTCAAACCCCAAGTCCGGTTCCACAGCCCCAAACGGCGGGAGAATCAGCCTTGTGACCGGCGCAAACGGCAGGACCGGCAAGGAGCTCATAAAGATGCTGCTCAACCGAGGCGACAGGGTGCGGGCGCTTGTGAAGCGGAGGGACCTTATAATGCAGCTGCCTCCGGGCGTGATGCCCTTCATCGGGGACGTCACCGATGCGGCGGTCATGGACGAGGCGTGCCAGGGAGTCGACAACGTCTACCACCTCGCCGCGATAGTGAGCCAGTACCGCGCCATAACCGAGGAGATAATGAAGGTCAACGTTGTGGGCACGGTAAACATAATGAGGGCATGCGAGCACAACCACGTCAAGCACGTCATCTTCCTGAGCTCGCTTGACGTATACGGGCATACGAGAAGCGAGAGCCTGACCGAGGATTCGGAGCTCCGCCCAAAGGATCGCTATGGCCTCAGCAAGGTGCTTGCGGAGAGGGAGGTTCTAAAGTACACTAACAAGGTGCCTTTCACGATTTTTAGGGTCGGGCAGATATACGGCCCCGGATTCGAGCACTACTTCTACAAGGTGTTCCGCACGATACAGACGCAGAAGGCGGCAATCATTGGCGACGGCAAGAACAAGCTCAATCTTATCCACATAGACGACGCTCTGCGGGCGATGCTGCTTGCCACGACGAACGAGATAAGCCGCTACAAGATCTACAATCTCACAGACGGGCAGAATTACACCCAGGAGCAGCTCTTCGACTTTGTGGCCGACACGATCGGCGTGCCAAGGCCGACCAGGCACATAAGCCGCTTCATAATCAAGCTTGTCGCAAAGCAGAAGGGGATCGACAGCGACGAGCTGCGCTTCCTCACCAGCAACAGGATCATAGACACGACCAAGATCCAAAGGGAGCTGGGCTTCAAGGCCGCGGTTACGCTTGCCGATGGGGGCAGCGCATTCATAAAGCAGTTTTTGGACCAGGGGACGAAGGTGAATCTTAGCATAGATTCTGTGTTTTAAAGCTTGCGATGGCAATATAGTTGATTCAATGAAGATAGGAAAGGTTGAAACTTACATTAACAAGAGGCTCGCTGAGAAGGGCTCGCTGCTCTTCATGCTCATCGACCCGGTCGACTACAAGAGCCCTGTTGCAGCGACGAATGCGGGAATACAGAGCGTCGAGGCAGGAGCGGACTTGATCCTCATAGGGGGAAGCATAGGCGCGCAGGGGGAGCTTCTTGACGAGGTTTCCAAGGGCATAAAGGATAAGTCGGGAGGAGTTCCGGTTGTGCTATTCCCAGGAAACATAGCCACCCTCACAAAGTACGCGGATGCTGTCTACTTCATGTCGCTTCTAAACGCAAGGAACCCCTACTGGATAACCCAGGCGCAGATGCTTGCGGCGCCGCTGATCAGGCACCTAAACATCGAGCCACTTCCCGTCGGATACATAGTCGTAGAGCCTGGAGGCACGGTCGGATGGGTCGGCGACGTCAACATGATCCCAAGGGAGAAGCCGAAGATAGCCGCGGCACTTGCAAACGCAGGCGAGTTCCTTGGAAACAGGTTCATCGTCACCGACGCTGGGTCAAATCCACAGCTCCAGAACCTCGGCCCTATCCCCTCACCAATAATCAGCGCGGTGAAGAAGGCGATAACTGTTCCTTACATAGTCGGCGGCGGGATAAAGACGCCCGACCAGCTAAGGGAGGTCTACAAGGCGGGAGCCGACGTCGCCCAGATAGGCGCGGTCCTCGAGGACACAAAGGACCCCAAGAAGATAGTCGAGCAGTTCGCGAAGGTCGCAAAGGAAGAAGGAAAGAAGAAGATATAATTGATTTTATGCGGCAGATAGCGTCAGTAGAGATACATGCGATAGTGAACGAGCTGCAGGTCCTTGCCGAGTGCTACCTAAAGAAGTTCTACGACCTAGGCGACGACTCGTTTCGCCTTCTCTTCGAGTCAAAGTCTGGAAGCTACGTTGTCTACATAAAGCTGCTTCAGGCGATAAACCTCACGACGATCACCGAGGAGGTTGACGAGCCCACAAACTTTGCGAAGGCGATTAGAAAGAGGCTGCTGGGGAAGAAGCTGCGCGCAGTGGCGCAGCACTACTCGGACAGGATAGTCGTCTTCGACTTCTCGGGAGAGGAAGAGTACAAGCTGATAGTGGAGATGTTCGGGAAGGGGAACGTCGTTCTCGCTGACAAGGAGTACAGGATTCTGCTCGCCTACAACATAGTGAGGCAAAAGGACCGCGACATCTCGCCAAAGGTCATATACCAGTTCCCGTCAAGCACGAAGATAAACGTCGATTCGATAACAAAGGAGCAGGTAGACGAGGTCGTGGAAAGGCTCAAGTCAAGCCCCGAGCGCATAATAAAGGAGCTCTCGAACCAGCTTGACGTGGGGCCGCTCTACCTCGAGGACATGTTCAACAGGTCCCTGATAAACCCGAAGTCGAAGGGGGACGACCTTCAGGGAGGCACGCTGCTCGCGAAGAACATCTTCGAGTTCTTCAAAAACGTCAAGAACCCAAAGCCGGTGATCTACTCAAGGGGCGGGGAGCTCGTCGACTATGCAATATTTCCGATAATAAAGTACAAGGACTGCGAGGCGGTCGAGTGCGAGAGCATAAGCAAGGCGCTTGAGAGGTTCTATCTCGAGGACCGCACAAGGCTCGAGAAGAGCGAGGAGGAGCTTGACGAGCTCAGGGCGAACATCGCAAACCAGAAGAAGATACTCGAGGAGATAACGGAGACCGAGAGGCACGACACCCTCGCGGGCCACAAGATCATGGAGCAGATGTACCAGGTCAACCAGATAATCGAGTACATAAACCAGAAGAGGAGGGTCACGATCGAGGAGCTGCGCGAGAGGTTCGGAATGGTCAAATCTGTGGACCTTAAAAACAAGACGATGGTAATAGAGGTAAAGGATGATTGAATGATCAAGGTAACGCTGCTTGGCACTTCGGGATCCACCCCGACAAAGAGCAGGGGGATGCCTAGCGTCGCGCTCACGTACAACGGCAGGGTCTACCTCTTCGACTGCGGGGAGGGGACGCAGATGAGGATGCTGGAGTACGGGGTGAACATCTCGAAGGTGGAGACCGTCTTCCTCAGCCACATACACGGCGACCACGTCATCGGAATAGCTGGTCTGATCAGGACGCTTGCACTAAACAATCGGCAAAAGCCGCTTGTGATACACGTTCCCAAGGGCCAGGAGAGCGGTATAAAGAGCCTGATCGTCTTCGACAAGGCGATAATAAAGTACCAGATAATAGTGAAGGGGATTGGCGGCGGCACTGTCTACAAGGGGGACGGGTTTGAGGTGGACGCATTCAGGCTAAACCACCAGATAACCACCTTGGGGTATGTCTTCAACGAGTCAGACAAGCTCAGGTTCATCAAGGACAAGTGCAAGGCGCTAGGCATCAAGGGCGAGATGTTTGCGCAGCTTGGGAAGAAGGGAAAGATAAAAATAGGCAAGAGGACAATAAGGATAAAGGACGTGACGACCCTGCAGAAGGGAAAGAAGGTGCTCTACGTCACGGACACAAGGCCCATGACCGGAACGGTGAGGGCGGCGAGGAACGCAGAGATATTAATACATGAGGCGGCATATACTGAGAAGGAGAAAAACCTTGCAAAAGAGAGAAAGCACTCGACCGCATACGAGGCCGCGCACATCGCAAAGCTCGCAAAGGCCAAGCTGCTTATAATCACGCATCTGAGCGCAAGGCACCGTAATCCCGATGCACTCTATCAGGAGGCGAGGAAGGTGTTCAAGAACACCGTAATAGGGAACGACGGGTACACGACGGAAATATGAATGGAGGTATAGTCTAGTGGTAGGATGACAGATTGACATTCTGTAGGCAGGAGTTCAATTCTCCTTACCTCCATACCTGCTAAAGGTTATTGGCATGGAAGTAAAAAAAGAGAAGGAGTGCGGGGTCTGCGGATGCGACTGCGAGGACTGCGACTGCATGAAGCAGCAGGGATGCCTAAAGTGCGGATGCCAGTAGCAGCTAGTAGTATTTTATAAACTCTGGGGTTCAATACCAATACACTATAATGTGATATCTATGCAAGGAAAAGTAAAGATGTTTAACGCACAGAGAGGGTTTGGTTTCATCACAGGAGACGATGGAAAGGACGTTTATGTCCACACTTCCGCA
>JAGWHA010000081.1 GCA_028867095.1 Microcaldota archaeon
CAATTCCCGACATCGACTTCGTGATAAGGACCTCGGATGAGGAGAGGATATCTGGCTTCCTCCCATGGCAGATAAGCTACTCGGAGCTCTATTTCGCCGACAAGCTCTGGCCTGACTTCTCAAGGAGCGACCTCAAGAGGGCCATAAGCGAGTACGGCAAGAGGAGCAGGAGGTTCGGAACTTAAAAATAGGGTTTGCATGCCTGACGAGAAGCGGGATCTTTTCCGCTATACTAATTATTTCTCCAAAGAGGCCCCAGCGGTAAGGACGCAGTCCGCTTTGCTTTTGGCTCTCGGAATCGTGACCGGCATAATATCCATGCTGCTCATACACCCCCAGGACTTCATGCAGAACATATTCTCCTACACCGGCTACGGGCTTAGCACCGGGCTGCTGATAGTGAGCCTTCCTGCGCTGCTGACCCTGGCCATGACAAAGGCGCTAAAGCGCAACATCCTCCTCAAGCACCTCATGTACGCGACGATAGTGAGCACCACCGTCTATGCGCTCTTCCTGATAATCAGCGGCGCATTCTTCTCGCTTTTCCACAGCCTCACAATCTCCTACGTGATCTTGCTCGTCGGAAACGCGAGCATCTACCTCTTCTGGATAGTCCTAGGCAAGTTCCTCTTCGCTCAGAGGAGGGGGGGAAACTTGCTGCCTGCCATCCAGCCGATACTAAACATACTCTTCTACATCCCTCTCGGCAAGTACCTCCTCGATTTCAATTTCTCCATCTCAACCGCACTCACAAAGCTGTTTTTCGGGATGCTGATCTTCCTCATCTCAGGCTATGTCGTCTTCTACCTGCTCGACGCGCCGCTCAAGAGGGAGACCAACATAAGCGGGATAAAGATATTCACCATAATGGTCAACCAGTGGCTCTACAACCCGAAGACAGACACCAACGGAGAGCAGTTCTCCTTCGGGGAAAAGAAGGACATCACCACAGACGTGCTGCTGCTCAAGAACCGGAAGGGCAAATACCGCGGAATATTCGTCAAGCCCGACATTCACTACGGGCCCTTCGCCGGATTCGGAGGCGCAATCGCCACGGAATATTTGGGGAACTACCTTCACAACAAGTACGGCGCGACCGCATTCGTACTCCACGGCCCAGTCAACATCGCAAACAACCCGGTCTCAAGCTCGCAGGTGTACACCCTTGGAAAGAACATCTCGGCATACATAGACTCCATCCCCCACTCGCACTTCACAGCGGCAATGGGGAACATCTACCTAGGGGCCAAGGGCGCGTGCAATGCGATACACGTAAAGATTAACGACTGCAGCATGATCACCCTCTCCAAGGCGCCGCTAGTGACCGAGGACATAAACTACGAGATAGGAATGCACTACAAGAAGCTTGCCACCAGCGAATCGAACAATGCGATAATTATCGACGCGCACAACTCAAGGAGCGAGTCAGCGAGCAAGGAGGAGCTCAAGGGCGTGTATTTCGGCAGCAAGTACGTGGGGATGTACGAGAGCGCAATCCTGCAGACCCTCGGGAAGAACTCGTTTAGGAAGGTCCGCTTTGCCTCCTCACAGCAGAAGCTCTCCTCCAGTTTGGGCAACCCCAAGGACCTCGGCAGCGGATACTCGAGCTTTGCGCTCTTCCAGTTCGGCAGGCGCAGGTTCGGCATGCTCTACTTCGATTCGAACAACATACTGCCAAAGCTAAGGGAGGAGATCATCAACCACGTGCGCAGCAAGTACCGCATCGAGGTGGAGGTCTACACTACAGACACCCACTCGGTAAACTCGCTTGCGCTTCCAAGCAGCAACGTGCTCGGCAGGTTCACGCCGGCGTCCAAGCTGATACCTGTTGCGGATGCGATGATAGACCTTGCGGTCAACAGCACCGAGGAGGTCATTGC
>JAGWHA010000082.1 GCA_028867095.1 Microcaldota archaeon
AAACCGAGAAGCTTATCTGAGATTGTTGGGACCTCGCTGATCCATGTCCAGAGCGCATGGAGATCTCCAGTCTTTGGCTGGTTGAAGATGTTCACGCTTTTTGAGAAGGAATCGGAGATGTAGTTGTCTACCTGCGCGGTGAAGGCCAGGGCGTTTATGCTCAGAAGCGAATCGCCGGTGAGCTTGCTGCTGATAGGAGTTCCTGCAAGAGCGGATTGGGAGGTTGCTGTGGAGAAAAAGCTGCCTTCTTTCTTCACTGAAAAGCCGTAGAAGTAGTCAGGGACGATAGGGACAAGCGTGCCAAAGTCATCGGGAGAAGAGCCAAGAGGCCCGAAGCACCCATCACCTCCCTGGATGTATCCGGGACTTCCGGGTATGCTGTGGTAAAAGTACTTTGCGGCGCTGGGATCAGTCGCGGGGTTGTTCGGGCAGGTAAGAAGCCAGAGCGCTGTCTGCGCGTTTATGCTGTTTACTGCGCTAGCTGGTGAGTAGGGAAGCAGATCCGAACTTGTGGAAATCGAAAAGCCAGGGCCTCCGGAAGATGGTGGGGAGATAGTGGCGTGTATGACTGACTGGGCATTTAGGGTCTGGCCAAAAAACGAGGCGGTGAGAACAAGAAGGGAGGCTAAGATAAGGGCATTTGAGGTGCGTGCCGAATCCATGTCATCCATTACTCTTTTTACACCACACTATTTATTCCTATTTATCTCGCAAAACCGATTTAGATTTTGGCTTCGGATTATGTGCATGGAATACGGTTTTGTCACTTGGCTGGGGCATGCGGGCTTCATGGTAGAGGCAAGCGGCCTGAGGGCGTTCATCGACCCCTTTAGGCTGCACGATTTTTCGCAGAAGGCAGACGTAATATTCATAACCCACCCGCACTTTGACCACCTTGACCTGGAGGCGATTGCGAAGATCAGCAAGGAGGGGACGCGTTTCATCGCGCCAGAGGAAGCTGCAAAGAAAATCGGGGCGAAAAACATGACGGTTGTCAGGCCAGGATACAGGGGAAGCGTTATGGGGTTAGAATTTGAGGCTGTGGCGGCATACAACATTGACAGGGAGAAGCTGGAGTTCCACAGGAAGGGAAGCGGCTGGGTCGGATACGTGATAAACGTGGGCGGAAAGAGGATTTACCATGCCGGGGATACGGACCTCATAGAGGAGATGAGCGAGATAGATGCTGACCTTGCGCTGATACCGTGCGGGGGGAAATATGTGATGGACCTAGACGAGGCGATTCGCGCAACGAAGGTGATAAAGGCGAAGAATTTTGCGCCGATGCACTATCGCGCGCTTCTGGGGAAGGAGGGATCGGAAAGGCTGGAGAAAAGGTTCCTTAGGGAGGTGAAGGGCGCAATCCTGCTTGAGGAAAACGGGGAGCCCGCCTACTCGTTTTGAAGCGCTGAGCTGACTTCCCTTGCGATGCCAAGGATTTGCTGGGGTCCTAGCTTGTAGGCGCGCTCGTTGATCCCCTCTATCCTCTTTATTTTCTCTGCTATCTGCGACTTTTCCATGCGCAGGTACCTGTGCGAATCGGTCAGGGCGTTTCTTATCCGCTTGTTCTTGTGCTGCATCATCAGGTTTATCTTCTCCCTCTCCTGCTCGCTTGGCCTAAACTGCTTTGGCTTTATGTAGATTATCGCCGAGTCCACCTTTGGCACGGGGTAGAAGTTCCCCCTGGAGACGTCCATGATCTTTGTGATCGAAAAGCACAGGCTGCTCATCACGCTCAGCCTGGAGTAGCTCTCGCTGTTGCACTCCGCGCGCATGTGCTCAACAAACTCCTTTTGCAAGCAGAGCACCGCCTGCATCGAGTGGTCAAGCAGCCAGTCGATCACCTTGCTCGAGAGGTTGTAGGGGATGTTCGAGATCAT